>NZ_CP009506.1:3763168-4076765 GCF_000970085.1 Methanosarcina siciliae T4/M
TCCGCCAGGAACTCTGGCACTGAGTATAGTGCTAACTCCTTTTTTTCGCGCAGATAAACGATATCCTTTATGCTCTGTTGAAGAGATTGTTGAATTCATGGATACTGAGCTTGTTTTTGGAAAAGATTATCCCCACTCATACTTCAATGATGATTGTTTAGGTCTGTTGCTGGATCGAGTTCATGAAGCAGGTTGCCCAGGTCTTTTCAGCATGGTAGTATCACAAGTTTTTGCAAACTTCAAAATTCCATTCGGTCGAATATTCCAAGTGGACACTACATCTCATGTTTACTATGGGAGATTCTAAGGGTTTGTGAAGAGGAAAATTATGAAGGTTTGAAGGTCACTTACGGTTATAGCAAAGATAAGCGTCCTGATAAAAAACAAATTATGAGCGGAATGATTACAAACGAATTAGGACTTCCTCTTTACACAGAAACACTTGATGGGAACACTGCTGATACTGTTTGGCTCCCAGATGCTATGCGCCATTTCAGGGATTTATTTGGTGAAATGTATAGTGATTCGATCTTCATAGCAGATTCGAAACTGGTGAATAAAAAGAATTTTGGAGTCCTTTTCGATAAAACAAATCCTTTCAGTTTCATCTCCAGGTGCCCAGAGAAATTCTGTTCCAGGATTGCAGAAAAGACTGTATCTGAGGCTTATTCGCTCAATGAATGGGAATACGTAGGACCTTGCTGTAAAGATGAAGAATCTAAAAGAGCAACAAAGTATGAAGTGCAAGGTTTTGATAAAATTGTTCATGGAAATGAATGTCGGTTAGTCGTTTTTAGAAAGCTTGATGGTGATGAAAGGTTAGCCAATGAAAGTAAAAAGGAACGAGAAAAAATTGAGGAAGGAATAAAGAAAGAGTTTAAAAAACCATTCGCTTGCGAAGCAGATGCCAGGAAAGCAATGGATGAATTTGCTAAGAAGTACAAACCCTCATTATTCAATGTCACATTTGAGATCCAAGAAGAAACAATTGAAAAAAGACCGAAAGGAAGACCCTCCAAGAGTCAACAAAAATTGAAAATCACCAGTGAATTTTACGTTAAACTCAAAAGCCTTGAGCAAAACAAGGAAAAAATGGAAAAGCGCCATCAGTCGTTGGAAACTGTAGTACTGATTACAAATGTTCCCTTCGATACAAAAAACAATAAGGAAATCTTTCAGTTATATAAAAACCAACAAGTTGTTGAAACGAACTTTGAAGAATTGAAAAAACCTTCTATGTTTTACAGGATATTTCTGGAAAAACCAGAACGTATTGAAGCATTGCTTATGCTGCTGCATGTTTCCTTATTAGTAAGGGTACTTATGAGGATTACAGCAAGAGAAAATCTGAAAAAGGAAAATGAGCCTTTACGTATTGATTTTGGGAGGTCTATCCTGAAAAACCCTACAGCAGAAAAAATGCTGAGGTTGCTTTCCTTCCATTATATCATGACTATAGATGGAAAGCGTGTGATTATCACAAAAAATGGAAAAGTAGATCACCTGAACAAGTTGCTAAAGCTACTGGGCTTGAATCTCGAGTCTGGGTGAACTTCCTGAATAAGGCTGAATAAAAGGTTATATTTCGGAAAATATGTAGCGGTAGCTATACAGTTTGTGATGTAACACTTGGTTAATGAAATCAAGAGTTTGAACTTTTTCAAAAAAGAACTGATGGGATTAACTAGAAATTATGGTAATTGAACCATAATTCAGGGGAAAATTAAAGGGGGGGTCGAAATGTGAGCTAAAAAATGAAAACGATTTGATAAACCCATAGACTGGCTGTTTATACAAAGGGTATATAATCAACTGTTGAAACCAGAGATTTATCGAACTCCTCTGAGGAATTTTGGCTTATATATACGTTTTTTTCTTGACTGGTGGCGAATTCAATTTTTGGCATACTATTCGACCAAGTAGTCATTTGATCATTAATGCCAATGTTCGGGTTATCCAAGCTCTGTATTACTTCTTCCCGAGTTTCCATCCACCATACAGGCAGACCAGGCTTCCCAATAATCCGAAACCTGGAGTGGAGTTATTTTTGCTCGATTCATTTTCATTTGAGCTATTACCATTATCAGATTCAGAATTATTATTTTTTGAATTATTGAGTTCGACAGCGTTTATTTCTTCAGATGATGGACTTGCTATATCTCCAACTTTTATATCTTCAGTTACAGTAGAGTTTGTTGTTATAATCGGATCAGTCACATTAGAATCTATAAAGTTCCCAAAGGCAACTTCAATAGGATATTTTCCTACAGGCACTGTGTCTGTAACCCTGTTTGTAGAGGTGTCTATTACAGAAACAGTGTGGCTCGCGTAATTCACCACATATACCTTTGCTCCGTCTTGGGTGACTTCAATTCCACTAGGTGCCTTTCCTACAGGCACAGTGGCTGTGACCTTATTTGTGGCTGTATCAATAATATCAACAGCACCTGTAAGTGAATTGATGGGATTTATCGCTACGTATACCTTTTTCCCATCCGGGCTGACCGCTACCCCCTTAGGATTTCTTCCTGTTTTAACCGTACTTACAACAGCATTTGAAATTGTATCTATTATAGAAATACTGCTGCCTGCCATATTCGCCACATATACCTTTTTCCCACCCGGACTGATTGCAACCCCAAGTGAATTATTTCCTGTAGGTATCGTGGCTGCAACAGTGTTTGCGGTTGTGTCAATTACAGAGACTGTGCCTGTAAAGTTAGTTGAGTAACCGCCAGAATTCGCCACATATACCTTTTTCCCGTCCGGGCTAACGGCAACTCCGAAAGGAAAGTTTCCAACAGGCACTGTGGCTGTAACTTTGTTTATGGTTGTGTTAATTACAGAAACAGTGTTGTTGCTGAAACTCGTCACGTATGCCTTTGTCCCATCCGGACTTACTGCAATTTTTTGAGGATAGGTTCCTACTTTCACTGTGGCTATAACTTTATTTTTGGTGGTGTTAATTACAGATACAGTGTTGCTACGTGAGTTCACAACATATGCCTTTGTTTCATCCGGACTGATTGCAACTCCAGAGGGATGTTCTCCTACATCTACTGTGGCTGTAATCTTATTTGTGGATGTGTCAATTACAGAGAGATTATTACTGTCGTAGTTAGTAATGTAGGCAAATGGAGCTGCACCTACGACACCCATCAGTATTAAAATCATAAGTGCAGTTATTCCTAAAACTTTCATGATTTTAAGCTGCTTGTGTACCTTATTGGATGTAGCTACAGATGAAAGTAGACTCGAAAAAATGGCAATCTCTGTTGTTGGTATAATTTTAATTTTCATATATTTACCCCCTGTAGTGTTTGTCTTTTATGCAGGTGCCGAGATTAGATATATATGAATAAATTTACAGATATTTTCTAATACTATGATTATGGATAATATTTTTTGCAAAAAAATGCTTTTTTAGATTTTGATAAGTAGTAAATTACCGCGTTGGAATTAAAATTAGTCCAAAAACAATAGAAACAATAATTCCCTCATAAATATTACTCATATCTGTTTCTAAAAAATGAGGAGTTAAACTCCTCATATATATCAATTTCAGTCTTTTATATTCCCCTCGCTCAGAAAATCACATATATACGCAGACCTTCTGGACTACCTGATACAGCTTCCCAGTACACGCTACCCCCGCTCCCCGGATCATTAATGTATAAACAGTCATCCGCACTATCATAGAAAACCCAATATCCAGCACAAGCTCGACAATGATTTGAAGTGAAACTAGCAAAAGGTCTATAATAGTCAATTTCACTCATCGCTTTAGTAAAAGATAAAGAAGTAGTTTTGTATGACCTCGTTGCCCCTAATCCTCCCTCATTCCGAGATAATTTATACCAAGATAATGCCGCAGTAGGACCAATTCCAGTAGTGTCACCATTTGTCCCACCCATTTCTTGGTATATGTAATCTTGGGTAAAAGAATAGCCATGCCAGTCAGCAATCATTTCAGCGGTTGCCGGAACACAGTAAAAGTTTTTTTCTTGACCAACGGTGTCAACATCAAGTATTACTTGTGTTGAATCATCTCTAAGTAGTGCTTTTGTTGAGGCATCTGTTGTTGTGGGCATTACTGTCGAGTTACATGGTGATGATACCACTTTTGAAATGGTGTTTAGTTTGTCGCTTAGTTTTTTTATATTTTCTTCAGTAATTGGCGCACTGATATCAATTCCTATATTATTTCCTTCCTGTTCTAATTTTTTAGTAAATTGTTCACTCTTTTGCCAGTCATTTAAATTCTCGTCCATTTTATCCTTCGATACCTGTTCATACATCGACCAAACTCCAAGCGCGGTTTCAGTTGCAGGTTTGTCTTGTACCTCTTCAAGGGTGTATGCATCTACAAATATCCGATGTTCAATTCCTGTAGTCTTATCTCTTACTATGGTCATTGCCCCCACGCTAGGATAGTCATATACAACCATATTAGTTGACACGATTTTTCCAGTTGGATATTTTATTCTTGCGGATTCTATTGACTTCCCCATGACTTCAGCCACGTTATAGTGTTTAGGATTTATTTCGATGCGTCGGAGTGCACTTCCCAGCGTTTTATTAGCACCAATGTCAATCCTACTTATCAGAGTATTTTCTTTATATACTGAAAATTCATAATACAATTTTTGACCGTTTATATCATAAAGCTCCAATGGTTCGGGATCAATAGATGTCCCTTCCCATTTTTTTCAGAGTCGTTTTCGGTTGCAATTAACGCCATCATGCGCGTATTTGCATGCTTAAAAGCTTCCTCAACAGTTACAGAATAATCTTTTTCTTCCTGTGCACTTACTGCCGGTATTAACACCATACCAACCAGCAGTGTTGCTAAAACAAGTATATCTACACCAATTTTATTATGGTTCATTACTTTATCTCCTGTGTATCTTATACCCAGGAGGCAGAATCAGGCAAGCTAAGTCTTAAATACAGACAGAGCTAACATAACTCATGCCTTCAAGGCGTGTTTTGTGGAGTTCGGGCGGTACCTGGAAAGCACTTCTGAACTCCATAAATCCCTCTTATCTAACTCCTTATAAGTTTTCTGTGTAAATTCTCAAACAATTCGATTTTCGAACTGATTTTGAATCTGTAATTGCCTGTAATAGTTCCTTGACCTTGACAGTTTGATGATTTGGCCAGAAATTATATATATGTATATTGTCTCCTTATATAATCAAGTACATCTCTATAAACTTCCCAATTTTACTGAATATTCCCATATATTGATTTTTGTTTAAGTATTACAGTTTTGTCTCATAAAATCAGTGTTTGTATCTTATTCGGGTCTTTATATATTATAATCATTCTAATTTTTGGCATACCTAGTTATGCATTAGGTAACCTATATTTTAGACAAATTATGACAAAATATCGCTCACACCCTTACCTGCGGAATGGGCTTTTCTCAGCTCCACCTTAACAAAATACCTTTCTCCAGGTTACCAAAACCAAACTCGACAGTCTCCAGAGGGCCGGTATGGAATTAATGATTCATATGTGCCCGAACTGCCATATCCAGTACGACCGCTACCAGCCCGCGCTGCAATACAATCATTGCTGCAATAATCAAAAAATAGAATACGGCGGGTAATTACCTTTTCCCAAGTTTCCACCCTGCAGACAGGCAGGTCAGGCTTCCCAATAATCCGAAGCCTGGCGTAGAATTATTTTTGCTCGGTTCATTTTCATTTGAGCCATTATCCTTACCAGATTCAGAATTATTTTCATCGCTGTAATTATTTAGTTCGACAGCGTTTATTTCTTCAGATGAAGAAATATTAGTTTCTTCAACTCCCATATCTTCAGTTGAACTGGAGGTTTCCTCTGTGCTTTGGACAGTCATATCAGAATCTGTAGGAGGTACAATTACAACACTAGTAGGGTGGACTCCTACATTCACCGTAGCCGTAACAGTGTCCGTGTCTGTGTCAATTACGGATACATTGTCGCTTTTGGCGTTTGTCACATATACATTTTTTCCGTCTGGTGTGACTGCAACTCCTAAAGGAGTAATTCCTACAGGAACTGTGGCTGTAACAGTGTTATTTACTGTGTCAATTACAGAAACAGTGTTACCGGAATCATTGTAGTTACCAGAGATTGTCACATATGCCTTTTTTCCATCAGGGCTGACTGCAATATCACTGGGGGTATCTCCTACGGGCACGGTGGCCGTAACATTGCCTGCAGTTGTGTCGATTACAGAAATAGTGTTGCTGTCTGTATTAGTAACGTACACCTTATTTCCATCAGGAGCAATCGCAACTTCATAAGGACTGTCTCCTACAGATATAGTGGTTGTAACTTTGTTTGTAATTGCATCAATTACAGAAGTAGTATTGTTGAAAGTGTTCGTAACATAGATTTTTTTTCCGTCAGGACTAATGACAACATTACGAGTAATCATCCCCACATTAATCTGTTCCATTAAAGTATTTGTAGCTGTGTCAATTACAGAGATATTGGTGCTATCACGGTCTGTCACATAAACTTTTGTTCCTGCGGGGTTGACTGCAACTTGCATAGGATAACCTCCTACATTCACTGTAGCACTAACCTTATTTGTCGCTATGTCAATTACCGAGATAGTTGGACCGAATCCTGGAGTTGCCACATATACCTTTGTTCCTGCAGGGTTGACTGCAATATCTCTAGGCCAGCCTTCTACAGGCACTCTGGCTGTAACATTGTTAGTTGCTGTGTCAATTACAGCGACATTATGAGTAGGAACAGTACCATTATAATTCGTATCGTAATAATAACCTCTCTGATCATAATCTCCCAGATTTGTCACATATGCAAATGGAGCCGCACCTGCTACACCTATCAGTATTAAAATCAGAAGTGCAGTTATTCCAAAAGCTCTTATGAAGGTATATATTCTGTATGCTTTATTAGATATTGCTGCAGATGGATGTAGAATAGAAAATGTGTCAATAGATATCGTTGATATATTTTTACTATCCATATTTTGTCCTCAAGCAGTGTTTGTTTTCTATGCCAGTGCCATTATCAAAAGTTACAGAATAATCTTTTTCTTCCCGTGCACTTACTGCCGGTATTAACACCATGCCAACCGGCAGTGTTGCTAAAACAAGTATACTTACTCCAATTTTATTACGGTTCATACTTTAATCTCCCGTGTATCTTATACCCAGGAGGCAGAATCAGGCAAGCTAAGCCTTAAATACAGACAAAGCTAACATAACTCATGCCTTTAGGGCGTGTTTTGTGGAGCTCGGGCGGTACCTGGAAAGCACTTCTGAACTCCATAAATCTCATTTATCTAACTCCTTATAAGTTTTCTGACCATATCCTTTAACATTCATTCTTCATGGCTTAGATGCAATCTCATTTGAAAAGATGAAATTCATAACTGACATGGGAACCTATATAAAATTTTAAATTGTAGATATAATTTTGATAGTATCCACTAATTCTCAGAGAATAATCTCCTTTGTGATTATCATTTGACCGAATAACGCAAAAAAAGTAACCGTTTCTATTTAACCGTCAAATTCAGGTCAAAATATAAATTTAAATATATTATCATAATACATCATAACTTATAATAATTTATCATGAAAATAATCGAAGCCTGAGAAATAGCTAACCGGACTCGGGATAGAAAATTCAAACGGGATTCGGGGCAGCTCCTCCAGGCATGGAAAAAGGAGTTTTAAAATGAACCTTCCAAATCCTCATAAACAACACCCGAGAGTCAGCAAAAGGGCGTGGATATCCGAAACTGCAGTAATAATCGGAAACGTGAGTGTTGGAGACGACGTATTCGTGGGGCCAAACGCGGTTCTCAGAGCAGATGAACCCGGGTCGTCCATAACGGTTCAAAGCGGCTGCAATATACAGGACAATGTTGTCGTCCATTCCCTCTCGCATTCCGATGTGCTGGTCGGCAAAAACACTTCCCTTGCGCACAGCTGCATCGTGCACGGGCCCTGCAGGATAGGAGAAGGCTGCTTCATAGGGTTCGGGGCAGTGGTGTTTGACTGCACTCTCGGGAAGGATACGCTCGTCCTCCACAGGGCAATTATCCGGGGAGTGGACATTTCCTCATGCAGGATGATCCCTGACGGAACCGTGATCACCGGTCAGGCCTGTGCCGATGCGCTTGGACCTATCACAAAAGACCTGAACAGGTTCAAAAGGTCGGTGGTCAAAGCAAATATCGAACTTGTGGAAGGGTATATGAAACTCAGAGAGGAAAATTAAGGGAAAAAATGAGCAGGAAATCGAATCGAAAAATTTTAGCAGGAGGTTAAAGGTATTTTCCCTCCAGCTTTTCCAGAACCGTTTTTCCTTTATCCGTAAGCATGTATTTTTTCCAGGTAGTTTTTTTGGGAGTCAGGCATTCGATTAAACCCCTGTCCTCGAGCTCTTTTAAGGCGCGACTGATATTTTGCGTAGACCTGCTTGCTTCATGGGCAATATCCGAAGCCCTTACTGCAGTATGCTTTTTCATGGATTGCATGAGTATCAGACGCCGGTCAACGCTGATAACCCACTTCATCAATTCGTCTATTGAGTTTTCAGTCATGTAAGTCAGATTCTCCAGCAAAAGCTTCCTAGGGAAATAAGCAGCCGCATAATATTTAAAATTTAATCACTCTGTCGCATTGGAAATTAGCAGGAAAGAGGATTTAAGGATCTAAAAACACCAAAATTTTAAAGGATAGATCGAAAACGCAGGAACTTAAATGAAGAAGAGAAAAAACAAAAGAAAAAGAAAGAAGGAATTCAGGCAAACTTTGCCAGAATTGCCTTAAGGTCCTCAAAGACCACGTCTATATCCTTTGTCCCGTCAAGGGTGACAAGGATGCCTTTCTCTTTGTAGTAGTTGGTAAGCGGCTGAGTCTGCTTTTTGTAGACATTCAGGCGGTTCTGGACGGCTTCTGCGGTATCGTCAGCACGCTGGAAGACTTCGCCTCCGCAAATATCACAGATATTGTCCTTCTTTGGTGGATTGGAAATAATGTGATAGCTTGCTCCGCATTTGCACATTAGACGTCCGCTTATTCTTCCTACAAGCACTTCATCAGGCACTTCAAGGTTGAGGACTATATCAATGGGTTTTTCGATTTCATCGAGGATTGTTTCCAGGGCATCAGCCTGAGGGACAGTCCTGGGGTACCCGTCAAGAATGAAACCTTTTTCGCAGTCTGCCTCATTCAGACGGTTTTTAATTATGCCGATAAGCACCCGGTCAGGGACAAGTTCCCCTTTGTCCATATATGCCTTGGCTGCAAGGCCCAGTTCTGTTCCTTCCCTAACATTTGCCCGCAGGATATCTCCTGTGGAAATCTGTGGAATTCCGTAGAAATCAACCAGTTTTTTGGCCTGGGTACCTTTACCGGCACCCGGGGGCCCGAAGAGTATTATATTCATTCGAAAATCCCCTTTTTTATCCTTTTACTCGGATTATTTTCTTTCTGCTCCATAATTTCAGTCTGTAGTTAGAGGTTTACCAGCCTTACTGCTCCCCGAAGAAGGAACGGATCATCGGGTGCATCTCCATCATCTGTTCGGATGCGATATCCTCATACAGACGGTACACGATACTGACAGTAAGCAAAAGCCCTGTACCTCCGGCGCTTCCGAGCGTACCGAGCAAGCTTGCGATCAGGGTAAGAATCCCAATGAAAGCTCCACCTATAACGGTAACCTTTGGAATGTAACGCTGCATAACTTTTTCAATACTGCCGATGTTCCGCCTGAAACCCGGGATCTGCATCCCTGAATTGAAGATCTTCTGGGCTGTGGGCTTTGCACCCATACCTGTAGTCTCTATCCAGAAGAGAGCAAAGATAATCCCGCCTCCGATCAGCATAATAGCGTCCACCAAGACGTGAAGCCCGATCTGCCAGATTGCCGGAGCAGTTGCCCCATAGCTTGCAAAGGAATCCTGTACGAGAGACGGGATCCAGTCATATGGGTCGTGGATGGGAGCCAGGTAATACATAATCCCGTTCAAAGGCTTTGAGCCACTGAACTCTCCGAGGAAGGTAATCCCCCTGCTGGCAAGGATGATCCCGATCATCTGAATGTTAGCTTGAAGAGCCCTGACAAGGATCATGGGCAGAACCGAGGCATAGATGAGCTTGACAGGAAAACGTCCCCTTGCCCCTCTGACCGAACTATGGGCGAGAGGGATTTCTATTCTCGTACTCTCCACGTATACGACGAGAAGGAAGATAGTAACCGTGCTCAAGAGAGCGAGAATTCCGCCTCTGACCAGCAGGAACATCAGACCTTCCCCGGAGAAGAGGTAGTCTGCTCCGGTGTTCTGGGCAATGTAGATCCATTTGGGAATAAGTCCGACAGGAAGCCCTTGTTCGAGCTGCCAGTTAAAGATACCTGTAACGATCTGCTGGGAAATTCCCGCAACAATGAACAGCCCGACTCCTGACCCGATACCCCACTTGGAAACCACTTCATCCATGAAGAGAATCAGCGTGCCTCCGAGGAAGATCTGGATAAGGAGCAGTAAAGTGATCACTCCCAGGCCTACACCAAGCGTAGAAGCAAGCCCCGGGTCCGGCTGGATGTATCCGCCAAGAAGCTGCGGCAGGGCCTCCAGTATGATCATGACAAAGACAAGAAACTTCTGAGCTCCCTGGAAAAATGCCTGATCTTTGGGGTCCGAAAGATCCATTTTAATAATATCTGCCCCAACAAGAAGCTGCAGAACAATAGAAGCAGTGACGATTGGCCCTATACCGAGAAGGACTAAAGATCCAGAAGCCCCGGCAAAAAAGGCACGGTAAGATTCAAAAAGGTCAACAGAATCCTGGGACATCCCGAAGAGCGGTACATTTGCAAGAGCAAAGTACAGCACCAGAACTCCCAGAGTCCACCAGAGTTTATCCTTGAAGTGGACGTGTTTTTCCGGACTTGCTACTGCAGGTAACTTATTAAAAAACGGTTCTAAGGTATCCCTGAGAGTCATCGATTACACCATTCAAAATATACGTTTATTGATACTACATTAAATATTAGATTATGTTTTTACCGTAAGATAATGGTATATAGCACATCTAATATAAAAAGTTATTAAAAGAATAAAATAAGTAGGGTCAGGATGACACTACTTATTCGGCATCGATGCAGCTTCCACCAGCATTTTCGATTTTTTCACGGGCAGAGACGGAAAACTCCTCTGAAGTGATCACAAGATTCTTTGTGACACGTCCGCTTCCAAGCACCTTCTCGATTCCGAGGTTTTCAAGGTTGATGTGGTATGTCCCGTCCATAACTTCTGCTAGCCCTTCTTCAACAAGATAGGGAGCAAGTTCATCAAGCTCTCCGACATTTACTATGGAAACGTCCCTGGATACTTCATCAGGGCGCTTGAAACCGTGCTTTCCGTAGCTGTATCCACGCATCATAGCTCTGACGAAGTGGTGTTTGCAGCCACCTGCTTTCCCGCGGCCACCACGGTTACCGGCTCCACGCCTGTTTTTGTGGGTCCCGCCCCCGCAGGTCCTGGACCCTCTGAATTTCTTAACATCCATATAAACCACCTTATCTCATCTTGTGCAGAAGCACGTTGATATTTTCGTCGTGGTTTCCGAGTACACCGCCCTGCTGGACTGTCCTCTTAATCCCTGCGTGCCCTTTTCTGGGCGGGTGAAGCCTGAAAACAGGCTTCAGTTTGGGGACATCCTTAAGGGAGGCTTTTCCCTCGACAACGGCTTCGGCAAAGGCCTGTATGGAATCATAGTCCGTGTTTTCACGGATGTATTCTTCTGTAAGGCAGGTGTTGCCTTCAAGCCTTCCGCGGTTTTCAAGGACTTCTGCAAGGATTTCTGCATCAATCTTGCCGTATGCAACGTAGTCCTTCACTTTCTGGACCATACCCTTGTAGTGAGGATTTTCCGGCAAAAACACGCAGTGGTTAACCTTGTGAAGGCGGAGCATCTTCATTGTGTCCTCAATCGTATAGCGTACGTTGACCTGACCTCTCATTCTCACAACTGCATACATCTCAGACTTCCTCCTTACCGTAGTAGACAGGCAGCCTTACCACGTTGACCTGGTTAAGGGCATCATAGGTAGCCTTTGCGAAATTGAGAGTTGTCCTTGTAGTCCCGGAGGTCTTGGTCCACACATCTTTGATGCCGGCTTTTTCGAGCACCTTGGTCGCAGTGTTTCCTGCGGCGATCCCGAGACCTCTCGGGGCCGGGATGAGGGTCACACTTACACTGCCTGCCTTTCCTGTAACCTCGTAAGGTACGGTATGCGGCAGCCCGCAGGCGCATTCCCAGGAACCGCAGCCTCTGCGGATATAGGTAATGTTAAGCTTTGCAGCATCAATTGCCTTGCGGATTGCAGGCCCGACCTGGACATCCTTTGCCTGTCCGAGCCCTACATAGCCGTTTCTGTTTCCTACGATAACGGTTGCTCTGAACTTTACACGGCGTCCTGAGTCAGTCATCCTCTGGACCATGTTGATGTCAAGCACCTCATCTTCCAGGTCAGGAAGCAGCATATCAATTATCTGGGGTTCCCTTATAGGCAGGCCTGAGTTGATTGCCTCGTCCATGGAAGCAACCTGTCCTTCAACAACTAATTTTCCAAGCCTGGTCTTCGGAACCCAATCCTGATCGAATGCCATTTAATCACCTTAACTAAATTCAGCAAAGATTTTCTCTTTGGTTGCTTCAAACTGCTCTGGCAGGTCTGAGCTCTCTTCTCTGTATTCGGCTATATGCTCTCCGCGGATCCTCTCATCCGACGGGAACACTTCAGAGCTGCAGGGGATTTCAAATCCCGAGTCTACAATCCCTTTAAGGGCGGCATAGACTCTTGAACCTGCAGAGGAAGCCTGGAGTCCTATGTCCAGAATGCCTCCTTCATAGCCTTTCTGCAAACTCTTCAGCCCGAATAAGAGCCCTGTAAGGTATGCAGCCGTTGTGTTTCCGGTAGCTCCTGTGTAACCGTACTTTGCAAGCTCACTCGAAACGGCTGAGGAATAAGTTGTGTCCCCCTCGGGGGTTGGAGCTATTAACTGGATCTGAACGTTTCTTGCACTCTTTCTGACTACCACACGGTCCTGCCTTGAGAGTAATAATTTAAGGCGGAGGTGGTAGTTGGTGCGTCCTTCTCTTCTTCTTCTAAAAGGAACCTTATATCTCGGTCCTGTTGCCATCTTCAGCTCCTCCAGGTTATTCTTTCTTTAACAGTTTTTCGGACTCAAGGTGGGAGTTAAGGTGAGAAACACTTCTGTATTCTCCGCCTTTGGCCTTTCTGTAGAGTCTGCAGTACACCGACTTGTCAAGGGCTCCGTCTGCACGCAGCTCCTTGAGTCTTCTTCTGAGAGCCCGGATCTTTTTGATCCACTGCTCCTTCTTGGGAGTACGGGCTCCTTTCTTACCCTTTCTGGAACCATATCCCTTGCAGTGCCCGTACTTACGCTTGGCATCAAGTGCTCTGGCCCTGCCTCTGCTGACTCCTTTTACAGGCTTTACTTTAATTGTACCTTTCTCAATAAGCCCACGGATATCTTCTCTTGTTATTGCGGAGGCGATTTCTTCGGAGGCTTCGGGATCAAGCCATACCCTGTCAAGCCCGCATCCAAGAACTTTAGAAGCCAATTTCTTCTGGTTGAACAAATCGGACATTTTACTCACCCCTTCCAGGGTTCAGGACTTTAATCCCGATTTCTTCAGCTTTTGCAATAATAAGGGCTTTCTTTTGTGCACCTATTGTCCCTGCTATCCTGATAGCTTCGTAAGACGGGTCAATAAGCTCAAGCTCAGCAATGCTGGAAATAAGAACATCAGAATAACCCGAAGGGTGCAGGCCTTTAACTGCAACCGGGCTTCCGTATCCTACCTGGGCAAGCGCACCTTTTGAGACGTACTTTCTGCGCTGCTTACCCTGAGAACCTCTCGGACGCCTCCAGTTGTCATCAAGCCTTTTGAACTTGTGGCTGCAGGTTCTCTTGAACTGAGGTTTCTTTCCTTTCTGAACCTTTCTCACATTGAATAAGCGCCTGGATTCAGGATCCATATCAAGAGTGGAAACAGAAGTACCTTCAACTTCATTGGTACCTTCAACTTCATTAAATTCTTCTGCCATCATAACCACCTTCAGGCCTTCTGCACTATGTAGATTCCATCCTGGAAGATCCTCGGATCGAACCTCTTAATCTTGGTCTTCTGTTCTATGTTTGCGGCAGTCTGCCCGACATCTTCCTTGTTGATTCCGGTAATTGTGACATCGTTCCCACTTACCTTAACCTTTGTCTCGCCAATGATTTTTGCAACTCTTGGCTTCTTTTCTCCAAGGAAGTTCCCGATTACGAAGGTTTTGCCATCAACTTTGACCTGCATAGGAAAGTGAGCGTACACAATGGACATCTTGCATTCAAAGCCTTCATTTACGCCTTTGACCAGGTTCCTGATATGAGAAGCAAAGGTTCCCACCATGGCTTTCTGTTCCTTCCGGGCATATTCGGCGTCGACTACCACTTCGCCATCCCTTACGTCGATCTTGATTCCGGGGTACCACAACTTTCTTTCGACAGTTCCCCTGGGACCCGTGGCTGTAAAGACATCCTGAGCGAGAGAGACGGAAACTCCTTCAGGAACCTCTATTGTTCTTGCAATTTCCTTAACCATTTCCTGTTCCCTCCTCAGTACACATAAGCAAGAAGTTGCCCACCAATCTTCTTATCACGGGCCTCGTATTGAGACATAACCCCGCTTGAAGTGGTTACTATAAGGGCACCAAAGTTCTTTGCTGGCAGGAACTGCTTTTCCCAGCGTTCGAAACTGACTGTTCCTACGGAATACCGCGGCTTGATTGCACCGCACTTGTTGATTCTTCCCACAAGGGTAATGCTGTAGATTCCGGCTTTTCCATCGTCGATAAACTCGAAATCTCCGATGTAGCCTAGATCCTGCATAACCTTCAGGACGTTGCCAATATTTTTAGAAGCAGGCCTGACAATACAGGAGCTCTTCCCAATGGCTTCCGCATTTTTGATAGTGGAAAGGGCGTTTGCAAGAGGATCAAGTAATACCATTCAAATCACCTTACGAATACTTCTCAAAGCCCATCTCGTGGGCAATCTCCCTGAAACAGTGCCTGCAGAGGTAAATGTCGTACTTGCGGACAAGTCCCTGTTTCCTCCCGCACCGCTTGCATTCGTTTACTCCTTTACCGGACTTGTTTATCGTCTCTTTCATTTACATGACCTCCACGCCATAACTTTCGTTAAGGAAGGCGATCGCATCGTCCACCGTGACCCTGTGGTCAACCGGGATCTTTCGGGCTGCAATTCTCCTCTTGCAGATCCTTTCTCCCGGGCGTTTGAGTACCACTGTTACGTCCATTCCGAAAACCCCGATATTAGGGTCATACCTCATACCCGGAAAGTCAGTGTGTTCTTCAATGCCGAAAGAGACGTTTCCGAGGGAATCGAACTGGGACCTGTTCAGGGTCTTTTCGACAATCCCGATAGCGGTCTCAAGGAACTCCTGGGCTTTCTGGCCCCTGAGGGTTACCTTGCAGCCTATGGGTTCATTCTTTTTGATCGAGAAAGCGGGAAGGGTCCTTTTGGCAAAGCACCTTACGACTTCCTGCCCTGTGATATTCCGGAGGATATCTTCGGCATTTACAAGGTGCTGACCACTTTCTCCGACACCCATGTGGACAATTACCTTTTCAACCATCGGGGTGCGCATAGGATTACTCACTTATCTCACCGCCAAGCCTGATTTCGGGTTTGTCCTCGCCGATAACGATTACGTAGTCTTCGATTGTTTCGAAATCGTTTTCTCCGGAGATCATTACTGTATTGTGCCTGGAACTCTTAACTTCCCTGATCTCCATAATCTTTCCGGTTTCGCCAGAGTGCCGACCGCCTACAACCATTGCAAGGTTGCCGACTTCAAACTTCAGGTGTTTTACTACCTGCTTGTCAGGAATGGAAAGAATCAGGGAGTCTTTCGTCCCGTATTCATTGGACCCTATTATGTTGGTTCCGTCATTGAGGTTAAGCTGGACTTTTCCTCCCTTGACGGTCATCTTGTTATTGATCCTGCACAACTTGTTTACTTTGGTTTCGTTGAGTTTGTGGAGGGTCAGACGTCCCTTTTCATCCTGGAGCATCCTGTATGCTTCATTTACGAGAGGGAGGGAAATTACATCAAAGAGCCCTACCGGGAACCTGAGGTCTTTCCTCGGGATCCCGTCAACAAGGACGTTTCCTTCGGAGAGGATCCTTTTACCTTCCCTGCTGTTGTCAACAAGCTTGAGAATGTCCCGGATGATAATTCCGAGCGGAAGACTGCGAGCCTGGCTGTGAGGCCCCGGGCGGGTAGTGGAGATCCACTTGTTACCTTTTTTCCCGACCTTCCAGCTCTTTGGAACTGATAATCTTTTCTGGTGTGTCACAAAATCACCTGCCTCACTTCTTAATGCTTGACGCTCTGCGCCCGTCCTTCATTTCCAGTTTTGTGATCATGACATTGGAGGGATTTACGGGCCTCGGGACTTCGGTGCCGTCCACTTTTGTGGAAATGACTCCGTCCACTGTGATCGTGCCGTCCATAAGGGATACGGACTGGACTTTTCCTTCAGTGCCCTTGAAGTCCCCACGCATGACCTTTACCATGTCGCCAGTGATGACTGCAGCACTTCTTGTGCCGTACTCTTTAGCAAGTGCCTCACTGAGTCTTGCACCCATGAATTTCTGCCTGATATGGAGAGGTGCGGTGTATCTTGCCTTTCTCTGCTTTCTGGGCTGTTTGGATACCATTGCAATCACCTCAGACAATAATGGATGCGGTTGTCCCGATTTTCGGGAACCTTTCCGCCACTTCTCTGGCAACAGGGCCTTTTATGTCCGTGCCTTTAGGGATTCCGTCTTCATCCGTGATTACCATTGCATTGTCTTCAAATAAGACACGCAGACCGTCAGGACGGCGGAACTCCTGCTTCTGGCGGACCACCACTGCGAGGAGAATCTGTTTCCTCATTTCGGGGGTGCCTTTCTTTACGGACACGACGCACATATCCCCAATTCCTGCGCAGGGCATTCTGTTTTTGACGCCTCTGTACTTCTTGACAGAGATGATCTCAACAACTTTTGCCCCGGTGTTGTCCACACAGGCGATCTGGGCACCTGCATTGAGAGCTCTTGGGATGTTTGAGCGTATGCCTTTCATTTGGGCACCTCTGCTTTGACAACAACGTAGGATTTGGTCTTGCTTATAGGTCTGCATTCCACAATCGTGACAATGTCACCGACTTTTGCGGAGATACAGGCCGGATTATGTGCATGAATCTTCGAGCGTCTCTTTTCATATCTCTGATATTTCGACACCATTTTCATGTATTGCCTTTCAATGACTACCGTGTTGTCCATTTTACTGCTGACCACGGTACCCACAAGGATCTGACCTCTTACCGGGAGTGTTCCGTGGAAAGGACAATACGCATCGTCACATTCCTCTGATGGCGCCGGTATATTTAATCCAATATCTCTTGCCATGAATTTAGCCCCATTTACGTAGCTTTTTAATGTTCTTGATCCGATTTTCGGGTTGTGAGAGCAGCAGGTTTCCCTGAATTTTAACGAATGTATCGGATCTGCGGCCTTTTTCTGAGAGCTCGGCAGGGATCCGGAAGAGAAATTCCGAATCCGCCTTGGGAATCTTCAGTTCCCGGGACTCTGGGTTTTCCACAACAAGCATATTTTTCGTCTCGTTGATTACTCTGCCCCGGATTCCTGTTAATGATGGATTAGTGGAATTAATCACCTTGATCTCGAGCCCTATCAGTTCATGAAAGATAAGATTCGAAGGTAGAATTTCCACTTTAGATCTCATTTAGCTCGTGCTGAATTGTCTTTATACGGGCAATCGTTCTCCTGATTTCTCCGATCCTGCCAGGGTTTTCCGGAGCCCCGCCTGCAGAGGTAAGAGCTCTTTCCCTGACCAGTTCGTTATTCAGGTTTTCGAGTTCATCAGCCCGTTCTTCAATCGTCATGGTCCGGATTTCGTTGGTCCTGAGAATTGCCATTATTCCTTAGCCTCCTTGTGGACCCTTGCCATTGGATGCCAGTAATCATAGCTCCCATGCTTGTGTTGCCAGACACCATTGACCTGCCTGCGGACTTCATCCGAACCTTCGACATAGACAAGTTCGGCCCCTTCAATGTCTTCGGATGTTTCAGCCTGGACTTCTTCTTCTGCTTCTTCGGGCTCTGCAACTTCAGCTTCCTCTACGGGTGCCGGTGCAGGGGCTTCGGGAGCAGGAGCAGGAGCTTTGGCTTTTTCCTCCTTTTTGGGAGCTTCGGCTGCTTTCTCAACAGGCTTCTCAACAGGCTTCTCAGCAGGCTTTTCAGCGGGTTCTTCAACTTCGACGGATTCCCTGACTTTGTAGGAGTCGGGAAGTACAACGCCAGGCTGAATGATCCTGACTTTGCAACCAAGAGTCCCGAGCTTTTTGACTGCTACTGCAAACCCTTCGTCCACGACTTCTTCTACAGGATTTCCGGAGTGCTTTATGTACCCGTTAACAAATTTCTCGACTCTGGACCTTGCTCCGGTAAGCTTTCCGGAAATTACGACTTCACAACCAAGGGCGCCTGCATTCATGACTGCTCTGAGAGTGTTGTGTCCGGCTTTCCTGAAGTACCAGCCCCTTTCAATGGAAGCGGCAAGCCTGGACGCCATCATCTGGGCGTTAAGTTCGGGCCTCTTGACTTCCTGAGCATCAATCTGCGGGTTTTCGAGGCTGTATTTGTTTGCAACGTCGCGGGTAAGTTTCCTGATGACCTTCCCGGCTTTCCCGATTACCATTCCCGGCTTTTCAGAGTAGATAACAATCTGGGTGCCCATGGGGGTCCTGTTTAACTCCATGCCGCCGTATCCAGCCCTGCTGAGCTGTTCTGCAAAATACTCGTCCATGGAAGCTTTGACGTACCCGTCACTGACGAATTTTTTCTCTATTGCCATTTAGCGCACCTCGGAGAGGATCATCTCGATATTTACAGTTTCCGTATCTTTGGGCGTTGCCCTTCCCCTGGCCCTTGGCATGAACCCATGAATCACTCTTCCGCGCTGGATGGCGGCGTGGGTGATGTACATGTTTGCAGGTTCAAGGCCTTTATATTCGGCGTTGCTTTCTGCATTTTTAAGGACCTTTAAGATCTCTTTTGAGGCACTTATAGGGTACCTTCCTGCAGCCATTGGCCCTTTCCTGTGACCCGTTCCGTCATGGTGCTTCTTGAAGGGAACTGCCTGTTTCATGGCGATTACGTCCTCAAGGAACTTCCTGGCTTCAGAGGCCTTCATACCCTTAATCTTGCAGCAAACCTCACGGGATTTCTTGGGGGAGATGTGAAGTTCGGAACCCATTGCTTTAGAGGTAGTTTCGGGGTCTCCATTGATTGAGTAATTGATTCTTGCCATTCCCTTTCACCTCATTTAAGCGGTACGAACTTGCTTGAACGGGTTGCTCCCACACCGGCACTGCCGTGGTTAACTCTTGATCTTGTAGGTGCGAATTCTCCGAAGCGGTGCCCGACCATTTCAGGCTGGAGATCTACACTTACAAACCCTTTCCCGTTGTGGATTTCGATAGTCTTTCCGATCATTTCGGGAAGGATGATCAGGTCCCTGTGATGGGTCTTAACCTTCTTTCCTTCCTTGAACTCATGCAGGACTTTCTTCTGCCCGTCTGTGAACCCGCGCTTGATGCTCCTGCGCTCTCTTGATGGCAGGAGTTCTGCAAACTCTTCAAGACTCAGTTCCTGAAGTTCTGAGACGGTCTTCCCGCGGTAGGTATACTCACCCTTTCTCTTCGGTAACCTTGATGATGATTTCTTTGCCATAACGAATACACCTCATCAGCGCTTCATTCCGGTCCTTCTTGCTGCAATCAGTCCGACCTTTCTTCCGGGCGGGGCGTTTCTGCTAACGGTAGTTGGCTTACCAGGGTGTTTCCAGGCACCTCCACCGAACGGGTGGTCAACAGGGTTCATAGCAACAGCCGAAACCCTCGGATACTTTGCAGCCCTTGTTTTCATTTTGTGATACTTTTTCCCGGCTTTAAGCCACGGCCTGTCCACTCTGCCGCTGCCGGCAACAATCCCGACGACTGCCCTGCACTTGGGGTTGAGCCATTTTATGTTCCCCGAAGGCATGGACACTGCAGTCCTGGTCGGTTCGTGGGTTACAACGGTTGCATATACTCCGGAGGAACGGACAAATTTGCCGCCGTCGTTTGGCTTTGATTCTATATTGCAGATGAAGAAACCTTCGGGCACATTTCCGATAGGTACAATGTTCCCGGGTTTTACCTCAGCATCGTCTCCGCACTCGATAATATTCCCTACGGCAATGCCTTCGGAAGCAAGAAGGAAAAGTTCTTCTCCGTTTTCAAAGGTAACTTTTGCTATAGGAGCTGAACGAGCAGGGTCGTGCTCGATGTCTATGACTTCTCCCCGGAGGGAGCTGTTTTCATCCACACGGGGGTGTCTCAGGTCTGCCTTGTACTTGTGAGAAGGAGCTCTGTAGGTCGGAGTGCCTCGACCCCTGTTCTGTGATATTAGTCTTTTACCCATGGATCACACCTCACATAAGTCCTATTCGGGTTGCAATCTCATGTGCCGCTTCAGGTTCTTCAAAGGCAAGGACTGCTTTTTTCATACCCTTCATTGTGGTCATGGTCCGCACGGATTTTACTTTGAACCCGTACATCTTCTCAACATCTTCTAAGATCTGCTTCTTGTTTGACCTGGTATCAACGATAAACTGGAGCTTGTTTTCATCAAGCAGCATCATCGCTTTTTCAGTAACAAACGGATAATTGATAGAACTCATTGGAATGCGCCCTCCAGTTTTCCAATTGCAGACTCTGTCCAGACAGTAAGGCGACCTGCGTGAGTGCCCGGTGCGAGCAGTTCGGCATTCAGTGAGTCCACTGTTACGACGTCTACTCCGGAAAGGTTTCTTGCCGCTTTCAGGATAGGAGTGTTTTCTCCTGCAACGATCAGGACGCTCTTTTTGTGCTTGTATTTCCTGCCTCTGAGCTTTCCGCGGCCTGCCCTGATGTGCCTCCCGTATTTTGCCCTGAGTACGTCCTCATAGAGCCCTGCAGCTTCGAGGAACTCGATTACCTGCTTTGTCCGCTCGAGACTTTCAAGGTCGTTTACTGCGACAATGGGAAGTTCGGCTTCAAAAATGTGTCCTCTCAGGCTTACAAGGGTAGGATCTGTGGTTGCTGCGATTGCAGAACGGATTGCGTAGCGGCGCTCTTTTGTGTTGACCTTCTCGCTCCTGTCAGCTTCCGGTTTTGGTGGGTGAGCTCTCCTTCCGCCCTTGGCATGCGGGACTCTTGCAGCCCTGCTGCTGTTTACAAGCCTTGGGACATGGGATACACCTCTTCCGGAACCCCAGCCTCTTGCCGAGGTCTCCATGCCTGCGTAGAGGCGGGGACCGTAGGGCTGAAGCCTGTTTGCCTGGGCTGCCAGTACTGCCTTTTTAATCAGGTCCGGGCGGTAGTCCGCATCAAACACTGCAGGGAGCTCGATTTCCCCGACAGCTTTTCCTGTAAGGTCTATGGTTTTTGCTGTAGCCATCTTAGATCACCCCTGCTTGGATTCCCTGCTTATGTACAGGATGTTGGGTTCGCCAAGGTCGGCTTTCTTTGCCCTGATAGGGTCTCTGAGCCTTATAAGCCTCTTGGAAGGGCCGGGGACACTGCCTTTTATAAGGATATAGTCGCCGCGGACAAGCCCATAGTTAATGAACCCGCCTTCCGGAGTGACTTCTTCTCCATCGGACCCGATCTTGAGGATGCGCTTGTTAAACTCAGTCCTCTGGTGGTATCCCATCTGGCCCATCTGCGGGACTCTCCAGGAGACACGGGACGGGTTGAAAGCCCCGAGGGTACCGACCTGTCTGAGGCTGCCCTGCCTGGAGTGCTTGCCTTTCATCAGCTGAATACCCCAGCGCTTTACAGGGCCCTGGGTACCTTTCCCTATGGTAATTGCTGCGGTGTCGACAAGTGTTCCGTTCTTGAAAACATCGGTAACACTTACAAGGGTGCCGAGGATTGATTTTGCGTATTCGAATTTGGTGCCGAGGTCTCTTGCACTGATCCCGGATTCCATGATGTCCGGCACCTTTTTGGGGACACCGGTAAGGCTCTTTGGAAGGGTGTAGATAACTGACTTGATGTCGCTTACTTTGCCTTCTTCGATCATTTTTCCGATATTTTCAAGAGCTTCAGCCTGGTTACCTGCTGCCGGAACGGGGATCCTGCGCTTGAGTTCAGGATCAAGGTCTGCTGCCCATACCTCAGCGATTGCCTTTTCCCCGGTGCTGTCTTCTGCGTAAGCCCGGATGGCTGCGACCCTTATTGCAGGAGTTTCGATTACAGTCACAGGCACGGAGATTTCCATACCCTGGGTAAGGCTGTTCTTTATATCATCAACCATGATCACGTGGGTCATACCCACCTTATAACCTGCAAAACTCTGCAGCTTTGGCTCACCTGTCGCTTCCGGCCAGGCTCTGAACCTTGGAATGTGGCTCTTAGCCCTCTTGCGCGGACTGAATGCAAGGGAACCTCGTTTTGGTCGGTGTATGCTTGCCATATTTCTACTCCGTAAACTTCAATTGAAATACCAGTCCCTCCGGTCGGAACAAAACGAGTGACAAAAGAGAAATGCTCCGGATTCCCCGAACGCTACCAGGTGGGGGAGGGATGTCCATTTCAGACCTGCCGGCTTGGAAAGCCTCGAGCAGACCGGAGCCCTGTGCTCCCGGTACCCTACATTCCTTCAGGCATCTGCAGATATTCGGTTCCCTTCCGTTCCTGCCTCCGCAGGAAAGCTCTTATTGAAGGACCGACCTTACGATTCCTGGCAGACCCAAATCCAGGCACCTTGCCCTGATTTGAAACATATAGCAATCTGATTTTGAAAGTTCAGAATTCAGTAACCTTATTTTTAATTCAGTTAACCTGACTTGAAACTTCAGTATTCAGCAACTACAACCGCAACTCATCGAAAACCTGGAACAGTTTCGTGCGATTTTAGGCACCTTCAGGCGCCAAAAGCGGGCGTTTCAAAGCATTGGCCCTTTGACACTCATGTTGATCCGACTTTTCTCACTGGTTTATATTCAATGCAGGAAATTCAACCGCAAAAACGGTAAAAAGCCCTTACTTCCGGAGATTTCCGGGAGTTTAGCATTAAGCATCACATTGATCTGATAAAGAGTTCCAGACATCATAATGCCCGAAACCTCACATCTCTGATGTACTTTGCCTTTAAATAGCACACCTAATATATAAAGCCTTTGTAGGGAGAGAGGAAAAATGGAAAAGTAGAATCAATTGCAGGGGAGAAAAAAGGCAGTAAATTAAAAAGTTGCAGTAAATTAAAAAGTTAAAAGCCATGAGGGCCATTCACAGATTAACATGCAGATTAGCATGCCGCTCCTAACCACCCGGCCAATACGACGTTGTGAAACATCTTAATTACACTTAGTGAAGTCCCTATATAATACATTCAGGACAACAAACCCGGACAGCAAGCTGCCAGTGTCAGCGATTTATCAGCAGCGTCAGCAAGTTATAGCTCCCAGGCAGGAGTTCGGAAAACGGAGCCCTGTAAAAAAGAGGTAAAAAAGTTTTCGGATGGAAAAAGAACCTGAAAATGCTCAGGGTTCTGCCTGTTTTTCAGCAAAAACCGGTTTCATGATTTCAGGAATCTTCCTGGCCCTTAAATTTATCCCGCCCGCAAGAGCCACACCCGGTATTTTCCGGACGAATTCGGCAGAGTTGCTACCAGATGACCAGGTTACCATTTCAACCCGCCCTCCGGCCCCGGGACCACTTTGAGAATTCCCTGAATCTGAAACGAAAGCATGAATTTATACAGACATAAAAGGAGATATTTTCTCTTCCCCCATCCTTTCCTGAGAGATTAAAAGACATTCGAGAGTGCAGTAAACTGCCTTTTCTTCAACCTTTTTCAGGACTATGAACTCACTCCCGCAAATCGGGCAGATTTTTTTTACATATTTCATTAAAAATCACCAACCTGTTTTAGTGCCCGGTTTCGGGGATGTGTTCTGCCAGACAGGACCATCTGTCCCCTGGCAACCGTAAGGGTCATTTTTCGAATCATGCCCCCAGAGAAAACATTAAAAAGTTCCGGATTGACAATTCCCATATCGCTAATCTCCTAACAATTAACAAAAATTGATTAGAAAAAGTAAGACCTCAACTTATAAGAAACTTTGTCAAAAAAATAAAGAATACTTTAAAATATTACTATAAAGTGACCACACCAACATACACAAAAATACACCAATGAACAATAGCAATGAGGAAAAAACACATAACTAAAAGAACAGACCGGGAGTTAAAAAAACTAAAAAGTAAATAGACCATAATGCTTGCGGTAAAACAGTATGAATTTATATAGACATAAAAGAGGAAGCTTTATCTCGCTTCGTCGTCCCCTGGGACGCTAAAAGACACTCAAGCTTGCAGTAAATTGCCTTTTCCTCAACTATTTTCAGGACTGTAAACTCACGCCCACAGATAGGACATGTTTTCCTTACATATTCCATGATATCACCTACTTGTTTTAACTTTCATACCCGACAAAGTTTTTTAACAGACAGCGGCCACGTATTTTATTCCACAAAAAGAAATTAAAGACGCGGCAGAACATAATTATATAAATATATTTATCCGGTGGAGAATTATGCTGCCAGAGCACTGACTCCCCATAATTTTGCTCAACCCCAAACATTGAATCGTAAATACGAGTATAAATAGCTAGATGTTAGATGAGTAAATAATGTTAGGAAACAATGTTTCTGAAGATAGATACTTAAGAAGTTAGGAAGTTTTTGTCGGGTTTTAGAAGGGAAAAAATAAGTTAATAAATAAAAAAAAGAAAGTTGGGAAATTTTAAGGAAAAGAAGAGTTGTGGGGGGAATTACAGCCCTTCTTTCTTACGTCCGAAGATGAAAACCAATCCGAGTATAGCTGCTATGGGTGCCGCGATGGTTGGGAATTCGGGAACGTTAAGACTTGCCCCTTTGAGCTCAAGCACTACATCCTGGTAGTCATTATCGGTTGAATCTTCAAATCCCAGGACGTAACCTCCTGTGTCCAGAGTAAAAAGCCTTACACGTTTTACCCCACCATTCAGGCTTGCTTTACTGTAATAAGTTGTCCCAGCGGAAGGCTCAATATACATACCGAACTTACCACCCGGATTAAAGCTCTTTGAAACCCCTATTGATCCTTCAGGAGTGGGAAACAGTAAATTCATAGAATCCGGGTCGGAACTATCATACCAACCTGTAGGGTTAACGTTAGCTGACTGTTTGTCCACGATCAAGGCAGTAACAACATATGCTCCCGGCTGGAATTCATACTCGTTTGTATTGGTAACTTCATGAAAATTCCCAGCCCCATACTTACTGTTCAGAATAGTCACCAGAGTGTCCTCTGCCAACGCATTTCCAGCCCCTACCACAAGTAGAAGCACGATACTAACCAAAAATAAGGATATTTTTTTCATAATCTACCCCTGTTTTCCAGATTTTTGCTTTAGATCCGTATAATAGATTTTAACCAGAATAATTAGTTCAAGTTCACAGAATTTCCATTAAAAAAGTAAGATATTCTTTGAATATTCAAAAACTCAATTAGAACCGACAGTATTTATACTGCAAAAAAAAACGGTTTCAACAAGCAGATAATCATAGGTCTAAATTGAGATATGTAAAGAGAGTATTCGGGGGAGAATACTAACTATTTAATGGAATGCGTCACCTGTGAAATTAAACACATTATAAGGTCTTTTAGTATACTCCTCCAGAAATATATAAATCTGCTCAGGGATAATATATAAAATAAGATTTATTCGCCGTTACCTTAAAAAAGATCTTAGACTCTTAAATAAGTTGAAAACTATCGTTTTGATGGAATTGAGATATTCGATTGCTAACTAATGAGAATTATAAAAACGAAAGCGTTAACCAATAATCAAGTAATATCAATCCCACAGGTTTGTCAACAGAATTTTAAAACTCAGTTCAGCTGGATTTATAAAAACAGGCCATATAAATTAAATATTTGTAGGGCAGTAGAAAGAAAAAAAGAAAAGAAGAAAGGGATATTACAGCCCTTCTTTCTTACGCCCGAAGATAAAAAGCAATCCTATTATTCCTGCTATGGGTGCGGCGACGGTTGGGAATTCAGGTACATAAAGATTTGTGCTTGCAGAAGTGAGGAAAAAACCTTCATCCCCAATAGTAACCTTATATACAGCGTCGGATGGTGCTGAGGAGGTCCTAGTTACAAATATAATATTAGGATCTGTAAAGGTACCAGTACCCTCTGTTATTTTGGGCAGGGTGAAAGTTGCAGGACTTGGGAGAATTACACTCACATCACTAGCACTTCCAAGAACATTACCATCACTGTTTGGCCATGGAGTCACTGCAGCACCATAGTCGTATGTAATATCACTTTCAGCGACAGTGTATACCACAGATAACTGTAAGCGTAAAGGGTTGTCAACAGCCAAATATAAGTCTTCGTTACTTACAACTTCTTGAGTATCAGCGTTTATCAAAGTTGAACTCGCCGGTGAAGCCATCGCTGACCCGGCCATACAAGCGATCAATAAACCGCTCACTATTAATAACAATATTTTCTTCATAATCTACCCCTACTTTCCAGATAAGTTTATACACCATTATTTATGGAAAGTCATATGAACTGAACTCATCATAAATGTTTAATCCTTGAGGGATCCACTAAAAAAGTTAATATTTTCCTTGAATATCCAGAGACTCACTTACACTTCACAGCAATCATACAATGGACAACAAGGTTTACCTATCACAGGCAAGCCCTGGAAAAAGATTGAGAGGTGGAAGGGAGTACTCAGGGGAAGAATACAAACCAGTAATGGATTGCGCCAACATTGAAATTAAACATTTTATAATGTTGTACCATATATCTATCACGAAATATATAAGGATGTTCAAGTTTAATATATAAGATAAGATATATTCATCGTGAACTTAGAAATGTATAATATTAAGATATATAAAAGGCAACGAATACGACAGTTGTAAGCTTCAAGTGTGAAATATTGCACAAAACAACAATACACATTACTTAGATATGAAGTCTCTAATTACGGTATTTTTGCTTGTTTTTCAATTTTTATAAACTGAAAAGTTCCCATATTATTCCGAGAAGTAGATATCCAGTGATGCTGAGATTTTCCGTAATTTATCGAGATGAAAAAATAAATACTATGGCAATATTTCAAAAGCTGATGGATATATATAATAAAATTATAACTCAGTTTAACCGGATTTTTTAAAAAAACCGGAAATATAAATTTCAAGATTTAAAGAGACTGCAAAAAATAAAAAAATAAAAGAACAAAAGGTTGTAAAAGCTTACAGCCCTTCTTTGTTACGTCCGAATATGAAAACGATTCCAATTACAGCTGCTATGGGGAAGGCAATGATGGGGAACTCGGGAACTAATACATTAACGGATTCTGCCGAATAAACAGAATAAGACTGTGTAATCGAATCTCCCCCAGATTCGGAATAAGTTGTTACAGTTACCGTCCCCGGATTGGTTCCTTTTATGTACAGGTTTCCAGTGCAGGCCTCTACAGTTGATGTAAAAGAAGAACTTGAAAGAGAGTGACCAACGCTTGCCCAGTTACTGGAACTGCCCACTGCAATAGGAGAGGAGCTTTCAATATATGCAAAAAGACCATCAGTTGCAGTAAGAGTCACATGATAGGTCCCTGGGGTGTTAATCCCTATACTTGTAGCAACAGAGGCAACGGACTCTCCATCCGGAGTTATAGTTACATCATCCGGTGTCAGTACGGTATTACTGGCACTTGCCGATCCGGCGATACAGACTAGCAATAGACAGCGCACTAATAGCAACAACATTTTTTTCATAATCTACCCCTGATTTCCAGATAAATCTACCCTTATTTATCGGAAAGTTGTTGAACTGGACTTATAAAATGTTTAATTTCAGGTTTCCATATAAAATCAGTATTTTCCCGAAAAATCAAGATGTTCGAATGAAGAGTTCTTATTCACACATTTAAGGGATCAGCCTTCCCATACAAAGGCAAACTTAAGATTCAAACATAAGGAAGTGAGTATTATTCCGAAGAAAGATACTAACAATTAATTGGTTACAATCTTTTTTAAATTAATCATTTTATAATGTTAAGTGTTATATTTAACAGTAAATATTTAAGGATGTGCAGACTAAATATATAAAATAAGAAGACTTTTTCCGATTAAAAAACATAAGAAATTGTAAATAAACAGAAGTGACATAATTTGAAAGTTATAGAGTCGGATTCTGCCCTTTTATGAGAAAATGAGTATACATGCCCCATAAATACGACAGATATACAATTTATATGCCAGCTCTTCAATCCTTTATTTTTCTTTAATATTCCCTATTTTTGTAGAATTCGAGGAATTGATATATTTGAAAGAAAATATGTTTTTAGTATTATTTTACTTTCTTTCAAATAATCTGAACCGAATGAAATGGATAATGAAAACTTCAAAAGTTAATAGATATCTGTAATAAAATAATAACATGATTTAGCCCGATATTTATAGATGTCCGAAATTATAATATTTGGCACTTAAAAAGTTAAAAGAAAAAATATCGACGGGAAATTAGGCAAAAAAATCAAGAAAGATCCTAATTTAAAATCACCGAAACTTTATTTGTATTAATAGGCTCCGATTTTTTATTTTGGGATTAGCTGCAGATTAAATAATTAGTTGAACAGACCGGCAATTATTCAGCTTTCCAGCATGACCAACTGCTCAACCTGAATGGTCAACTACAAATGTAGCGTTGCCCTCTATCTTTTCAGAATCCAGGTCATAGCCCGTAACATAGACTTTATGGTCACCCTCATTTAATTCGGACTTAATTCTCGCTTCATAGAAGTATGCACCATCTGAATATGACAGATAAGTGACATCAACTGTTATATTGCCTGAAACTGATACAGAGGGCCTGGACCTTAAAGCTGTTGAGGGAGTAACTTTGATATCCAGATCTCCCTCATCAATAGTTTTCGGAGTAAGCTCGATTTCGAAGTCAGAGATTGAAGAATCAACCGTAAACTCATCAAAAGCGGAAACTGTATTTCCGAAGATGTCCGTACATACCGCCTCTACATAGAAGTGATTCCCGGCACTTACAATATAATTACCTGTCCAGCTAATCCCATCAGATGATGTCAATTCAGTTGATTCGGATTCAAAACCTTCCCGAGCAACCAGGCATACCGCGGCCTGGAGAGATATGGGATATGTGACAGTAAATGTTGTGGCGGTCTTGCAGGGATTGGGGGTGATATCCAGCGTGACCTTCGGAACTCCGGTATAGATCTGAGTCTGGGTGTCCGGTTCAGGGTGTTCAGGCTCTTCGTTTCCAGCCCTGTCAACAGCCTTTGAGCGGAAATAATAAGTCTGGTTATCCTTTCCGGTAAAGCTGGAAGAGTTATCCGTGGTCTTTGAAATCCAGGTTTCCCAGTTGATGCCGTCTGTGCTTGAGTCTATGGAATAATACGCGATTCCTGAAGCTTCATCTGTCCCGTTCCAGGAAACAGTAAAGGTTCTGTCACCTGTGTATGCCGGAAGTTCGAGAACACTTGAGACCGGAGGTACGGTCTCAACAGTATTGGAGTCCGAAACATATGAAGACAGTTCAGAGAGAGGTATCAGGGAAACGCTATCCCAGAAGACTTCAACAGGTACGATTTCGTCCTCCATCTGTCTCAAACCAAGGGTCAGATTGTTTTCACCTGCCTGCAGGGTTATGGGGACTTCAAGGTGCTGCCACCCTTCCGCTTCACTGATTCCTTCCGACCAGACGGTTTCTCCGTTGATGGTAACATATTTTAGCTGGGAGTCCGTTCCTCCGGATGTCAGATTAAAGTCATCTTTTACATATGCTGATAATACAGCCATAGTTTCGTTTTCACTCTTTATATTTTGAGAGATCTCTCCGAACTCGACCGTATAGTTGGAAAGATTTCCTTCATAGGAATTTACTATCCCGTAAGCGAAAGAAGAATTCACACCGGAACCGTTAACATATGAACCTGTTATAGATTCGGAATTTGAAGTAAAACCCCAGCCGGTTGAGAATTCCATCTCACCGTTTTTGAGCTTCGGGAGTGCAGAGGCGTTAGTATACTTCTCGTCGACCAGATGGGAGAAAGTATTATTATTATCTAAATAAAGATGAACAGACCTGTAAGAGAAATAACCGGGCTCTTCTTTGAAGAGGGCAAATTCGAGCTTTGACCTGCCGGGTTTCAAATTATGGCGCGTATAGGTCATATCCTTCTGCCAGATCCCCCCGTCTTCCAGAGGGACGCTGAGCTCCTGGAGCACTTCACCATCAACTTTCATCTGGAGAATATAATTTACACTCTGAAGTTCATGATTTTCAATTCCTACCGTAACATTGACCGGGAGATTGATAAGACTCTCATTCGGATAGCCTTCGGCTTTCCCATCCGGCCCCAGGAGGTACAGCATTGTAAAGGTCTCCTTTTCCCGAGTCATCTTGGCATATGCAAGCATCGCACTTGAGATAATTATCGAACCTACAAGCGCGATTACGAGAGCTTTTTCAATTTCCGGAGGTAAAGGCTTTTTCCGGGTTTCGGATTTGACCTCCTTTCCAGGAGAGTGCTTTAAGCCTTTTGCTTTAACTTTGCTTTTTGACCTGTGAAAACGCCTGTTTTCAGCCGTCACGGAGATCGCAGGGGTTTCTTCCTGCCCAGCCAGACCTCCATCGGCTTTATAAGCCTCATCCACTTCACCCTCCCTGACGGATCGGATGAATTCTTTGATAGAAAATGAGAACTGCTCGCTCTCATCCCGTAACTTCCGGGTAAAAATTGCCAGAATACTGAAAAAAGTCGTAATCCCAAGAATGGATACAACTATCGGGGCAGGCCGGTAACCCCAGGGAAGCAGGCTTATTATAAAACCGTCAAAAACCGTTAGTACAAGACTGAAGCCAACACTTAAGGTAAAACGTTCTATCCCGCTAATCTCTTTATTGCCCGGGAAAAGTGCGGATATAAAGGCATAGCCAGGAACGAAAAAGAAGAGGGATAGAGCTATAGGGATCCTGAGAAAAGTCTCATTGAAAGGAGGAACAAGTACAAAGACAACCCCCAGACATGAAAGAAGAGTAACTGCAAGTAAATCGTCTACAAAAACACATTTTTTTAAGTGTGGCATTCAAATAGGAAGTTATTCGACAAGAGATATAATAGTTTCCAAATATTGAAAATACCTGCCTGCGGACGTTAGTGATAAAATTAAAAATATAAAACCTGTAATTTAAGTCCGCAGTTCAAAAATGGATAATTGAAAGCCACATAAACAGTCAATTAAATAATCATCAAATAGTAAATTAAATAGTCAAAAGTGTATTTATACAAATATTTATACAGATAACTAAAGGAGAACTCCAAAAAATAACTGATTACCTGAAGGGAGAAGATTTTAAAAAAATGCCGTATGATGATTCATCCGGAAGTTTTGATTCGAAAAGTATTTACTTTTTGAGACTTACTGTGCCTATAATTATATTATTACCCAGGGAGATATGCACGGAGTCAATACCTAAAGGAGTAATACATTCATTGCCGCAGCGATGCGTTTTGTAGCAGTAATATTAATATTAGCAGTTAAACTAGCAGTTAAGAAAAAAACCGGGGAACATGTAAATGGCTGGATCTGGAATTCCTGGGTCTTTTGATTTTTCTTCAGCTTTATCAGGCGGGCTCACGATAGAAATTATTTTGTTTATTGTAGTAATTGCAATCCTGGGATTTATCCTGTATGCGTATATATATTTTTCAAGCAGCAAACGGGTCCTCAAATGGTACGGAGCAAAAAAGATCCAGAAAAACGAGAAACCTCTCCTCTATTCGCTTCTTGAAGACCTCGCCTCAAAAGCAGGAGTCAAGCCTCCGGAAATATACAGCTTTGAATCGAGCATCCCTTCAATGTTTACCGTAGGACATGCCAGTAAAACATCGCTTGCCATTTCAACATCCATGCTTGAGATTTTCGGGGAACTGGAACTTGAAGCTTTGATGGCACACGAAGTAGGGCACATAAAAAATAAAGACGTGGGCAAAAACACATTTACGGCATTTCTTGCAGGCACAATAATGTCTTTTCCGAATTTTGCGATGTGGTGCTCGATGCTCTCGGGTTTCGGACAGCCGGAGGACCCGGCGCCGAAATTCTTCAGGTATATTGCAACTGCTATTGCAGTCCCGCCTGCAGCACTTCTTATTCATCTTAGAAACCCGATGAAAAGAGAACTTGAAGCCGATGAAGTAGCAGTCAACCTGACAGAAAACCCCCGGGTCCTGGCAAAAACTATCGAGTACCTTGAAAATTATATTCCCCTTCAGCCAGTATCAACCAGGTTTAATCCCGGGCATTTCCACCTGTTCAGCACTCACACACAGCAGGTAAGAGGATACCTTTCTATTTTCATATCCATGTTTGATACACATCCCGAAACAGGAGACAGGGTTGCACGTATCCTCAGCCATTCGACGTATTCTAAAAATGACAACATCGATAATAAGCGCTCAAGAGTCCCTGGCTTTTTTGATGTGAAAAACTGGAGGCTTGCGTTAGGGATAAGCTTTGTCTCATACATGGCATTTTTGTTTGTGATTATAGTAGGGGTTACTTTTGCACTCAAAGATTTCAATTTCCTTGTCAATGGAGGAATTGCTGCAGCGTATACAGGTACAGTTTTACTGTTTTTAGGGGCTACTGCGAAGCTGTCCAGAAGAAGGATTTATTTGAGGAGCCCTTCTCCGACCCGTAAAAGGGTTTTTTTGAACCCGGTGCAGGCTTTCAAGCATTTGATGAAAAGAGGATTAACTTTTATTCATTTCAACCGCAGCCACATAGCCCATAAAGAAAAATCGGATGCGAAAGAAGAGAAGAAAAGCGAGACTTCATAAGAAAAATACTTAGAAACTATCTTCTCAAGTAAAATTGTCTCAAGTAAAAGCGTCTCAAGTAAAATCGTCTCAAGTAAAAAAGGGTGTTAAAAAAATGCTTTGAATAGATCCTATTTCAGCTTTTTAGTTCTATAAAGTACATTATACCTGCTGCAACGGCTGCAAAAATAATCCAGCCCAGATGTGTGTGTAGCAACATCATTGTTTCCTGCCCATAATAGTAAGCCGCGAAATAAAGAGCAATGACTCTAAATAAATTAGCTATGTAAGCGACAACAACACAAAACCCAAGCATCATCAGGGTTTTTTTAACTTCCATTTTTTCGATCCGGCTATACCCAAAGACAATCCCGATCAGGAGGAACATAGAGTACAGACCTGAGCAGGGCCCCCCAATAATCACAGTCATTTCTTCAACACCGCTGACCCTGACAGTTTCCGTAGCGATTACCTCCAGAGGGATACCTGCAAGGCCAAGCAGCTTTACAGTCGGAAGAAGGATCAAGTAATGGTCGAATTTGTGCAGGAAATCAATATTAAGAAAAGCAAACATGGAATAAAAAATAAGGTACAGTACGACAAAAACCGACGAAATGTACATTCCAAACCTGGAGACGCGCTCAATCTGCGGGTTTTGGAGCTGGGTGCCGATTAAAGAGGCTCCGAAAAATAAGGTCATAACGTCCAGGGTCCCGAGTTCCCCACCGTTTTTGAAGTTATAATAAAGGTCAGCTGAGACTATAAAAACCCCTATGACAAAATAGGTTTTAGACTTTTTCAACAAACCGGAACTGCCCAGTTGCTTGAAATTAATTCTTGTCAGCAAAAACACGGATATGAGGAAGAGGACAACCCCAACCGCAGTAGAGCCTTCACTGACTTCAACTGCCATCCCTGTAAACAATGCAAGGACCAATAAAATTAAAACCAGATTTTTATTTTCATCGTCAATCATACCCAATCTTCACACGCATATATAATTGAGCAATTTATTTAAAAACTTTCCTAAAAGTTATCAGCAATCTTCGGGATAATTTCCGGGAGAACTATCTAATAAAATGTAAAATAGTAAGATATATATTAAACACATAACAATTTAACCTGAAAAATTGAATTCTATCGGAAACCTTCTAATTGATCAACTGGAATTACAAAAAATTGAAGTTCGAAAAAAATCTATGTTCAAAAAATTTGTGCTTGAAAAAAAGCCTGTGTTCAAAAAAGTCTGTGATAAAAAAATTGAGTATACACTCATGAATTCTTAACCTGATATAACGAGATAATTCAGGTTGTGGACAGATTACAGGCTAAAAACGGGGGTGCCGGAAGTGAGGGATTTTACTTTAACAAAATATGAAAGTCTGCTGCAGGCAATCAAAGAGACGGATTATTCTACCTGCACAGTATACGATTTTCTTAAAAACAACCCCGAAAAATGCATCATCCTCAGGCATGACGTGGACCGGGCGGTTAACAGAAACCTCGCTATGGCAAAACTTGAGCACGGCTACGGAATAAAATCCACTTATTATTTCCGGCATATTGAAGAGACCTTTAAGCCTGATATCATTCGCCAGATGGCGGGAATGGGCCACGAGATCGGCTTCCATTATGAGGTAATGGACAAGGCAAATGGGAACCCGGAAAAAGCAATCAAAATTTTCAGAGAGGAACTTGAAGACCTCAGAAAAGTCGCCGAAATAAACACGGTATGCATGCACGGAAACCCCCTAAAACCCTGGTCAAACAGGGACCTGTGGCAGAAGTACGATTTCAGGGACTTCGGGCTTACCGGAGAGCCGTACCTTTCAATTGACTACAATAAAGTCTTTTATCTTACCGATACCGGAAGGACCTGGGCGGATTTGAAAATCCGGGTCAAGGATACGATTGATAAGTCAGGGGGAGAATTTGAGGCAAATGCAAAAGCAGACCTCAAAGCAATTTCTTCTACTGATGATGTAATCCGCCTGATCCGGACCGAAAAAGTTTCCCGGATCTGCCTGCTCGTACACCCCAACAGGTGGTGCGAAGACTTCGGAGGCTGGGCAAAAGAACTGCTGTTCCAGAATGTGAAAAATGTCGGGAAAGCAGGGATCGTGTGGTACAGGAGCAGAACCCGGAAAAAAGATACTGTAAATGCGGGGCTTTAAAGTGATTGAAATTACGGAGTCGTTTGACCGGGAGAAATGGGAGAATTTTGTATTCAGCCACCCGGAAGGAAATATTTTTCAGACCTGTGCAATGGCAGACGTATACAGGTCAACCAGAAACTACGGACCGGTCTCGCTTGCTGCAGTCGAGCAGGAAAGCGGAGAAATACTTGCAGGCCTGCAGGCAGTTATTATAAGAGATGCTCCCGGCCTGGTCGGCTCAATCTCCTCAAGATCAATAATCATCGGAGGCCCCCTTTTCACAGAAGGTAAAAAAGGGCTTGAAGCTCTCGAAAAGCTGCTCGACTATTATGAGAAGTTTCTGCACAACAGAGCCATATATACCCAGATCCGCAACCATTTTGATACGGGGACCTCGAAAAATACCCTGGAATCCCTCGGATACCAGTATGAGCCCCATTTAAATTACCTGATAAACCTCAACCGCCCTGCAAAAGAAATCTGGGGAGATATCCACAAACCCCGCAGGAAAGGGATAAACAGAGCTGAGAAAATAGGAATCGAGGTCAGGAAAATAGAAACAAGAGACGAGGTAAAAGACTGCTATAAAGTAATTGAGGAAACCTATAAAAACGTAAGGCTCCCCCTTGCAGACATTTCTCTTCTTGAAAGTGCATATGACCAACTCTCCGATTCCGGACTTATCGATTTCTACCTCGCAATCCTTGACGGCGAAGTTGTCGGCTCAAGAGTAGTCCTGAAATATAAAGGTCTGGTGCACGACTGGTACGCAGGCTCAAAACAGGAAATAAATTACGTAAATGAAGCCGTTGTCTGGCACATGCTCTCGGAATACGCAGGCAAGGAAAAAGAATTTGATTTCGGAGGGGCCGGACATCCTGACAAGCCCTATGGAGTAAGGGAATTTAAGAGAAGGTTTGGCGGCGAGGAAGTGAATTTTGGGAGATACGAGAAGGTTCACGACCGGAACAAAAAAGAACTATTGAATCTGGGGTTCAAGGCATATAAAAAATTGAATCTTGCAAGGGTGTTATGAAACCGTTGTTGAGAACTCATGATCATTTAGATTAATAGTTTCGATTATTTGGAGAGCAGGGCATGAAAACGTTAAGGAAACTGAAGAAAAAGGTACTCAAATACTTTGCTAAAAACCTGCCCTGTTGCAGTCTCCGGATATTTATGTACAAAAACTGCGGGTACAAGATCGGAAAGCACACGTACATAGCAGAAGGTCTAACAATCGCAGAAAAACTGGAAGATACTGATAACCTGATAATCGGAGATAGAGTAGCTATAGGCCCAAACGTAACCCTGCTCACATCTTCAGACCCCAATAATTCCCGAATCAGGCCTTACGTAAAAATTCAGAGAGGCCGGATAGTAATAGAAGACGATGCCTGGCTTGGCGCTGGCTCTATACTAATGCCTGAGATAAGAATTGGCAGGGGAGCTGTAGTCGGAGCCGGATCAGTCGTTACAAAAAATGTAGACCCTTATCATATCGTTGCAGGAGTGCCTGCCAAAACAATAAAAAAGGTCGAGATGCCATGAATATACTGTTTGATATCGGGCACCCGAAAGACGTAAATGTCTTTAAAAACGTGATCTGGAAACTTCAAGAAAAGGGTCACGAGATCAAGATAGTGGCAAGGGCTAAAGAAAATACGAAAAGAGTACTTGAAGAGTACGGATTTGAGTATGAGGTGTGCAAACACCATAAGCAGATGGTCGGCAAGGCTTTTGGCATTATCACAAACGACATACACCTTTATAATATAGCTAAAAAATTCCAGCCGGATATCTTTGTTAGCCCTGGATCTCCTTATTCGGCTCACGTAAGCCGGGTACTTGGAAAACCACATATCGCTTTTTCAGATACTGAAATTGCCGGACTTGTAATAAAATTGACATTTCCTTTTACGGATAAAATATACACATCATCCAGTTTCTATCTTGACCTTGGTCCCAAACAAATAAGGTTCAATGGGTACTATGAACTGGCATATCTGCACTCAAGATATTTTACACCGAATAGAGATGTGCTTAAAAAATACAATCTGGACGAAGGATATATTATACTGCGTTTATCGGCACTTGCATCCCATCATGATATAGGCGCAAGAGGGTTCACTTTCAGTTCCGAGGAAGAGTTAATCAATTTTATTAGGGAGCTTGAAAGATATGGTCGAGTTATAATTTCTTCAGAGACAAAACAATGGGAGACAATCTCTGATTATGAGCTTAAATTCAAACCAGGAGATCTGCATGATCTTCTCTACTATTCCAAAATGTGTATTGGAGAAGGAGCAACAATGGCTTCGGAAGCAGCCATACTCGGAGTCCCGGCGATATACGTCTCAAATACCCATAGAGGGTATCTCGATGAGCTGGAGACCTACGGATTAGCGTTCACTATCCCGAATAGAGGAGAAGCCCTCGAAAAGGCAAAATCGCTTCTGTCAGACAATTTTCTGGTAAAGAATTCTAAAGAGAAAAGAGAGAAGCTATTAAAAGAAAAAATAGATGTTGTGGAATTTATGGTCAATGAGATTGAAGGTTCATATAAACTATAAACAGTAAATAATAATTCAATTTCAACAGATTTTTATCAGTTGGAATGAAATAGGGGGAAAATACATGGCCGTAGAACCTGGTTATATTTTGGCAACTCCGTGTAAAAATGAAGAAAAATCCCTTCCGGAGCTTGCAGAATCCATAATTAACCAGACGATAACCCCAAACCTCTGGCTCATTGTAAACGATAACAGTACTGACAATTCTGCTGAAATTTTGAAAGATCTTGAAACAAAATACGACTGGATCCATGTATTTACATCCGAAGGAACGAAACGAGATCTCAGCTTTCATTACGCAAAAGTAGTAAGAGATGGATTATCGTTATCTCTGGACATAAGTTCTACTGAAAAAATTCCCTTCGAATATATCGGCCTCATTGACGCTGATATGGTGTTAGAAAAGAACTTTTTCGAAAAGATCATGGATAGATTTGAACAAGACCCCCATCTTGGTGTTGCCAGCGGAAGCACAGCATACTTTGAAGCAAATAACCTCATTACCGAGAAAGGCAGAGACAACCTTCCAATCGGAGGCCTGAGAGTCTGGAGGCGGGAATGTTTCATGGAAACAGGAGGCTTCCCCATAAGCTATTCAGCCGATTCCGTCTCAAACGTCCTTGCCGTATTACATGGATGGGACACAAAAAAGTTTGAAGATATTGTCGGAATCCAAACACGTAGAACCGGCAGCGCTGAAGGTTTATGGAAAGGATACATGACTAAAGGGGAATCCGATTATTACAGGGACTATCACCCATTATATGCCACATTTAAATTCGTAAAATATAGCCTAACAAGTCCCTTCTACATAGGAATTGCATATATAGAAGGATATATAAAAGGAGTCGTAAAAATCCGAAAGAAAATAGACATCCCGGAAGTCAGGCAGTACTATAGAAAAAAACATATTGAGATCGGAAGATACTATGCAGGAAAATTCAAGCTCAAACTCTGATGTTCAATATAACCCCTCTAGAAAAACTAAATTTCTGCTAATGGGATTATTGTTAATATTGAACATTGTAATGAGAATTCCCAGCATACCTCATGAGAAAGGTTATGACTCCTTCTTTATACATTCACTTGCAAATTCCGTTTCTAACGCTGGAGTTGCAGGGTGGTGGATTAACTGGATGTCTGTTTTTGGATTATATCCTTATTCTTATGCCAGTGCTGTTCCCTTTACACTTTCAGGCATGTCACAATTGACAGGCATAAGGATGGAAATAGTAATTTTACTTTTCTGCATAATTCTGGGCTTATTCAGTATATTTGCATCATATTCACTGGCAACAGTTCTCTATGATAATTTCCTCCACCGATTCTTATTTGCAGCCATATTTTCGTTAACTGCAGGTACCATGAACCTCACAACCTGGGAAATTACCACCCGTGCTCAAATTGTTGTGTTTCTCCCATTCTTAATATACTTAGCCTTTAAAATAGTAAAAAGGTTCAAATTAAGGTTTATACTCCTATTTATTATAACTGCACTGCTTTTGCTTGCAACTCACCACTTTGTATATATAGCGATGTTTTATTCAGGAGTAATAGTTCTTACCACTTTAGTATATGAAGTTTGCAGACGGAACAATTTCTTGAATACCAAAAAGGTCACATTGAGGAAGGTCAATTTAAATTATATATATATTTCAATTAGTTTTCTTCTGATTATTTCTATCTTCTTATTTGGCAGTAAATTGGGACTAATAAATGCAGGCTCTAGATATTCATGGATAATAGATATTGGAATAATTACAGGAAGGAACGCAGGCATTATATTTCCACTTTCTGTAGGCGGGCTTACATATCTTGTTCTCAAAAAAGACAAGTTGTCTGAGGAATGGGCAATTTTAATTTGTTTACTGCCTACACTGATATTTTCATTTAACCAAACATATGGTTATATGACAACATACTTATTCGCTACCTTATTAGGGTCCGTGGGACTCTTAAACATAATAAAAAATGAAGAAAGAAACAGTAAAATTGTGGTTATCATTGTTATAACAGTTTTAATAGCGAATGTAACATTTTCTACTTTTTTTGCACATTATCGGTTAGGACTCAAAGGTGGATACTCTGATTGGTATATGAAAGATGATACATACCTTACCGGAGAATGGATAAGAAACCATATATCTCAAGATAAAATAGCCGTAGATAATGGATTTGAATCAGATAGGTTAGCGGCATCATATGGTGGAAAACCAATTAAATATGCCGATGACATTTTAAATTATATCAATGGGCTTGTAACATTAGATCAAAATAATATAGTTAAAAACTCCCCATTTTCTAAGGAATTTTATTTTGATAATCCATATGTTTTGAATACTGATTCTTCAGGGGTATTAAATTGGATATCTCTATTTCCAATTACAGACAAAAGAGCTGAAGAATTTTTAGGAAGAGTGGATGTTTCTTATTATTATGAAGATGCAAATATATACAACACATTATTTAATTCCCTGCCCGGAAACAAAAATAGGGTCTATGATTGTGGAAGAATGAGGCTATGGACAAATTGAGTTTCGGGTTTAAAAAATGAACTTAATATATTATTATCCAACGGATAAAGGATCTCCTTCAAATGTTGCCAGGGAAATTTTGGAAGAGTTGATTAAGCATGCAGATATCCTGCCTTTTAATGAAATAATACTTTTTTCTAAAAAAAAAGACTTAGATATTATTAAAGAGAAATTTCAAAATTTACGTGTAATTAGTTATAAAGAATTGAATGAACTTTCCGAAGATTATGTAGTACATTTCCCTGTGTTACCCTTTATATTACCGAACAGTAAGTTTCTACTGTATTTTCATACAAAATTAATTAAAAGAAAAAAAATAATAATTCAATACCACGGCGACGTAAGGACTGAGCTTAAATCAAGTTATAGAGATATTCGTTCACTTGTTCATATATTATCATATATATTTTTACCAAAATTGTTAAAAAGTGCAGATGCGGTGATAACTCATTCTTACTCTATGAACAAGAAACTCATAAAATATGGAGTTTCAAGAAGTGTAGTTATTCCTAATGCTATTGATAGCTATTGGTTCCAACCGAATTACGAAACTGTAAATTTAAAAAATCCTGTGGATAAAAATGCGTTTAATGTATTTTATCACGGTAGGCTTTCGTGGGAAAAAGGAATTGACATATTATTGGAAGCTGCAGAAAGCTGCATAAAAAAGAATCAAAACACAATGATTTATCTTGCAGGAGAGGGATCTCAAAAAAAGCAACTAAAAGATATATGTTTTAGATTAAAAATAAGCAGCAATGTAATTTTCTTAGGTTCCCTCAATAAAGAAGAAATAAAAGAATTTTTAAAAAATGTTGATCTTGCTATATACCCCTCAAGATTTGATAATTTCCCTCTGGCCGTTCTTGAAGCATTAACCTGTGCAAATTGCCCAGTTTATTTCTCCAAAAATGTCGGTATATATGATTTTGCTATAAAAAATGGCTTTCCGTTAAATTATTTTGAACTCAATACTAAGAAAATTAGTGAAATACTGAACTCATTTCCAAAGAAAAAAGTAGATATACATTACCAGATGGAATTTGCAAAGAGTTGTTCATGGGATTTAATAACGCCTAAATATATAGAAGTTTATAATTTAATATTAGATAGACAGTAAATTAATAGGATGTATAGTATGAAAGTAATCTTTATTCATCCTGCACATATGGATTATAGAGTTGAACTTTTTGAGAGATTAAATAGGAATTATGATACAACATTTGTCTTTACTAAACAGGGAAGAGGTCAAGATAACGTAAACGAAAAACAACAGGAAATTCCAAAAGAATGGAAAAGTAAGGTATTGAAAACTAACTTTAGGGTCGGTCGGAAAGACGTTGGAATGTATTTTAGACTAATAAGAGAACTCTTGTGCAGTGACTACGATGTTGTTTTAACCTCTACAAGCTGGTATGTTTGCTGGATAATAGCGAAGATACGCAGGAAAAAATTTGTTTTTATGACTGAATTTTGGCATTGGGAAGATTCCTCCTTTTGTAGGAAATTATTAAATAAATTTACTAGACTTGTGTCAAAAACTTCGGATTCTATTTTTGCAATGGGAACTAGTGCATATACCTGTTATAGAAATTTCGGTGTTGATAAGGACAAAATCTTTACGCATCCTCAGTGTGCTGTCGATTACAGCAAAAATCCTACATTTGATTTAAGATCCAAATTAGGATTGCAGGATAAAAAAATCATACTATATCTGGGAAGAGTTATAGAACGAAAAGGTTTGGGTTATTTATTGAATTCATTAAAAATGTTAGAAAAAGACAATGTAAACGATTTTTTGTTAGTTGCCGGAGATGGACCTGATAGAAACAAATATGAGAAAATGGTTGCAGATTTGGGATTAAATAATGTACTATTTGTAGGACAAATAGAAGAAAAAGAAAAAGCATCTTATTACAATGTATGTGACCTGTTTGTTCTACCATCCATTTTTTATGATTATTCTTACGAACCATGGGGCTTGGTCATAAATGAAGCAATGGCATTTAGTAAGCCCGTAATTGCTACTAATGCGGTTGGAGCTAGTCTCGACATGATAAAAAACGAATACAATGGTTTTGTTGTTGAGGAAAAAAACATAGAAGAATTGTATGAATCAATAAAAAAAATACTGTCCAATGAAGAACTAATGGGAGTTATGGGAAAAAATTCTAGAAAAAACTTTGAAGATAAAAATAATTACAGAACTTTTTTTGAAACTCTTAATAAATCTATAGAATATACCATGAAAGAAATTACGAAAACACGTATGGAGTAAATACTATGCCCCAGAAAACTCTCAAAAAACGTGTAATATCTATTTGTAACATCTCTCCAACTAAGTTTGGTTCCTTTGAAGAATTCATTGTTGCATTGACCGATAAATTAAAAGATAATAATTTTGAACACCTAATCATTTTCAGAGACAAACCTATTAAGATTGTTGAAGACTCTTTATTAAACAAAGGTGCAAAAATCGAGATAATTAAACCATCAAAATATAACATAAAGAACTTTATTGAATTTTACAGAATTATAAAGAAAAATCAGCCAGATATCGTTCATTTTCACTTTTACCCCATATACACCATTGTAAATTATTTAAGTATAATATCTGATGTTCGGATTGTATATACGGATCATATGGGAGGTAAGGAAGCAAAAACAAAATTTAAAAAAATGATTCGTCTAATTTATTATAATGTAAATTCAAAATTGTTTAGTTATGGAATAAATCGAATCATATGTGTCTCAAAGTTTACGAAATTAAAATATGTTAAGGATTACGGGATACATCCTAAAAACTTGTGTGTAATATATAATGGGATAAATATAGAGAGATTTAATAAAAGATGCGAAGTAGGCAAAATAAAAGAAAAATATAAAGTTAAAGATGAATTTATAATAACGTGTGTTGGGTTAAGGAAAGACAAAGGCGTTCATTATCTAATCAAAGAAATACCATCGATAATTAAACAAATACCTAACATAAAAATTATACTCGTAGGAGAAGGCGAATGTAGGAATTATCTAGAGACTCAAGTTCAAGAATACGATTTAAAAAAATACGTCATATTTACTGGTCAGATAAGTAACATCGAAGAAGTTTTCTGTATTTCATCTTGTGTTGTTATGCCAACTTTAGTAGAAGAAGCATGTCCTTATACAGCTTTAGAGTCAATGGCAATAGGAGTTCCTGTTATAGGATTTGATTCGGGTGGTTTGAAAGAGATAGTTATTGATGGCCAAAACGGATATATAATTCCAAAAAAAAGTAAAGCCCTTGTAGAGAAAATAGTCGCTATTCATAACAAAGAACTCATCGATTCGATGGGCGAAAAATGTAAAAAAAGAATATTGGAAAAATTTTCACTACTTCAATGCACAAATAAATATGTGGAATTATATACTAAAATATAATTAATGTGCAATCTGATCTATTATTAAGAAACCCAAAACTCAAAATCACTTCTTTGAATTATAGAGATTAGAAATTAATTGAGCACCTCATCATGAATAATTGGTTCTGAAATATTAATAGTTTGAGAACGAATGAGTAGTTATCTACTTGGTGATTGTTGACAAAAAACACTAGTAAAAATGGAGTTTGTATGAACACCATACAAAAAATAGCTAAAAATACTGGATTTTTGTTAGTGGGTAGAATAACTACCAAAATAATTAACTTATTCGTAATTATATATATGGTGAGATATCTAGGCGACGCTGGATATGGAAAGTATGCATTTGCATTTGCATTTATCTCTTTTTTCAATATTATTTCAGAACTTGGAACACATAATATAGTTGTTAGAGAAATTGCAAGATCTCCAGAAATTGCAAACAAGCTAATTGGTAATGCTGTTCTAATTTCGATAGTTTCGTCGATAACAGCCTTATCCCTATCTGTTTTGACCATACATTTTTTGGACTATCCAGTTGAAACAAAATATCTTGTTCAATTAGCTTCTTTAGAATTACTTCTTGGAGCTTTATCACCTTTTGGTGCGATTTATGAAGCAAACCTTGAGATGAAATATTCAGTTATTTTTGGAGTATTAAATCGTTTATTTCTTTTTGTATCAACGTTTGTGATTATTTATTATGATTTAGGTTTAATCTTGTTAGTTTTAGCTACTGTAGCATCTGATGCTCTATATAGCGTACTCGCTATGATTTATTCAAGGAAATATATAAGACCGAAATTCTACCTCGATATAGACTTGTGTAAATCCTTACTAAAAGAATCGATTCCTCTGGCTTTAACTTCCGTTTTCATTATAATTTACTTTAGAATTGACGTTGTTATGCTCTCAATGATGAAAGGTGATTCAGAAGTTGGGATTTATAGCGCCGCTTATAGACTCACAGAGGCATTTACCTTTATCCCTAACATTTATATGGTTTCAATGTTTCCGCTAATGTCAAGATATTTTAAAAATTCTAAAGAGAATCTCACACTTGCATACATCAAATCTTTTAAGTATCTACTTAGTATTTCGTTACCACTCGCCGCAATAGTGACATTTTTTGCAGACGAAATAATATATATTTTATACGGAAATCAAGTTCATGAAGCTGTAGCTGTTCTTAAAATATTAATTTGGGCAACCGCGATTATGTTTATAAATTATTCATTAGTTCAACTTTTAGTTTCTATAAATAGACAGAAAGTAACTACCATTTCTACTGCAATTTGTGCATTTATAAACATCGGTTTGAATTATCTGTTAATACCCCAATTAAGCTATCAAGGAGCAGCTTTGGCAACTGTAGCAACTGAATTAATAAATGCGCTCATAATGATATATTATCTTCCAAACTTTATAAGTTTGGCTAAATTAATATATGATATAAGAGCACCTGTAATGGCTAGTATTTTGATGTTTCTACTTATGTTTGCGATTAATAGTTATAATGAATTATTTGCCATACCAATCATAATATCATACCCAATATTGATTTATCTTTTAGGCGGGATAGATAAAGAAGATAAAAAGTTGTTTAATAAATTAATAGGAAAACAAATGGACAACAATATTCATGCATCTTCGGTTGAGTGATAGTGGTATTATTAATGAGATTGACCCCTACTATAGTTGATCCCACAATATTTTTTTGGGAAAAACAGCTACATGTGCAGTCACTATACCCAAAACATACTGCACGACAAGTACCAGTAATAATAAAATAACAATTATCTGTTGTTAAACTGGAACTTTTTAATTTATGAAATTTACATTCTGTTCCTTTCTTCCGAAATACGGCTTCAGAAATGTGTGTATAATAAAAGGACTAGGGAACCTCATGATTATAAATATTTAGATATTTTTTATAGATCAATGGGAAATTGGTTTTAACACTTGTTGAAACAATGGTACGAAGTAACCTTTTTTTGTAAGTTAAATTAATATCTTTCCTGATTAAAAGACCAAAAGCTAGCTTTTTATCACCAGCTTCGATGTTATGTTTCGCGGTGAACATTTCAAGAAACATTACATACGCTTTTAAATCATTTACCATTTCATGTGGAACCTGATCAAGATTTAGAGCTTTCTTTGCGGTTATTAGGAAAGGATGAGTCTCTACAGGCTTTTTTCTTTTTACAGCACTGTTGATAACATTTTGGTAATATATTGCACACACCTGACTACTGTAAGCAATTTGATATTTTAGAGCAATCCTACCCCACAGATCAATATCTTCCCCCCACCAAAAGTCAGTTTGAAATCCTCCAATATTTAAAAATATTTTTTTGGGGATCGTTACTGAAGAGGTTCCAAACAAAGCATGCCCGTGCTTATATATCTTAAAATAACTTAGAATTAACCCTTCATTAGGAACTAAGTTTCTCAATTCTTCGTCTAATTCCATCAACACATTACCAATAAATTCATTCTTAATTGATGTTGCATATAGACCTGCGTATGGATAATTGTCCCGCATCCGCAGAATTGTTTCAAGATAATTTGACATCCATTCATCATCAGCATCCAGAAGAGCGATGAGGTCTGAACGACTTTCGCGAACGCCTTGATTACGAGCTTCTGATACACCTGTGCCTTCTTGCCGAATCAATCTAATACGTGAGTCCATGTTTGCAAAGTTTTCCACTATAGTTGGACCATTATCTTCAGATCCTCCATCAACTACAATTACTTCAAAATCGTTAACATTTTGGCCCAAAACAGAACATAATGTTCTCTTAATATGTGGCTCTTTATTGTAAAGAGGAATAACAACCGAAACTTTTACCATATATTCACTTTAAAAGATAATTTGTGTATAGTAAAGCCAGTTAAAGTATATAGGATTTGCGCAATTGGATTTTATGAGAAAGTTCATATAAAAATTACGACTCCAATACATGTGTCTTCGGTAAAGTGAAGAATCGTGATAAATTACCTCCATTTTCATAAAGATTATCAAACATTTGATCAAATTGAAAATTAAGACATAATATCGATTTCATATAATCGGCTAAAACATAAATCAGGCTTCAAGTTCAAAATCAACAACTTAAGACAACAAGAATGATTTCTTATGTTCCTCAGTCAGGGAACTTTTCAAACTATATTACTACTGAATCACAAAGATAAAGTTAATATTAAATTAGTTCTTGAACTGGTATTAAGACTATAAAAAATTCAAGTTTAGAATAACTAACAGAACTTTATAATATAATTGGATTAAACTTAGTTTTGGAACAAATGCTCGAATCAATCTATAATAAGAAACAACTTAAAATTAACCATAAACTACCAGCAATTTGTAGTAACACGAAAAATTGGTAGCGATTATAGACTAAGAATTCAGTTTTGGAAAAGTAACGGTCAATGACTACAACTCCCAAAAATCGACAAGTGTAATATTAGATGATTAAGTGTAATATTGATGATTAAATAAATAGAATATTTGCAAACTAAGACGAATACCAACACGATAATAAATATTTGCAAGTTAAACTTAAATTCATGCCGAAAATGAATATATACCCAATACTACTAGTATTTATATCATTTTTCCTGTTTACTACCATTAGTATGGCTTCCGCTGAAGCGCCAGCCGGATACTATTTTGAATCATATCATGGATATCAATTCAGATATGGTCATATTCCTAATATGAGCTACTTATATAATCACACTTACTATTGTAATCCAGATAATAATCCTGTCCTTGATACAAATGAGACTGTAATTAGACGGAATCCAGATGGGAGTTACACATTTAAAAATGTTACTCAACTTTCGTTGTCATATGGGGGGTCCATAAATTTTGAAAATGTAACATTATATTTTGAACGCAACTACCCTGGTACAGGAGGGGGATTTATGGGAGCGCCGTGGAAAATATCTAATGCTACAATAACTGGCAACGATACAACTATCAATATCGCTTCTAAGGATTTAGGAAGCTATAACCTCCATAATATAACATTTACGAAGATTGGTTCATATACTCTCAACGGAGGTGTATATACAGGGAACATATCCAATATTTGGATATATAATTCTACTAATGGACTGCTAATTAATAACAAAGCCGGAGGTTACATCAAGGATATATATATGCAAGATATGGCCCAACAGTCGTTCTTATGCGAAAATGGAACTCAGGTGATGATAGATAACATTACCATAGAAAGAGGAGGCGACTATCTTAACCCTAAAACCTATGTTGCGTTCATTGTAGCAAGTGGACATGACAATAAAGTTACTAACATATCAGTGAATGGAGGTCCGTGGAGCGGGGTAGATCTCACAGACAATGAATTTAATACGACACTCGAAAATATATATGTGGACAACGCAGGTCATAACGGAGTAGATTTCCATGGCCAATGGAATTGTTCGATTAATAACGTGACAGTTAATGGGTCTATAGCAGAAAATTTCCTGATAGCTGGACCTGATGCAGTCTATCAACCAGATTATAACCTTATAAATTGGACACCGGTTAAGGATGATAGAGTCACACATAACATTACAATAAAAAACTATAATTCCTATAATGCAAGTGGGTCAGCACTATCCGCCAATAGATTAATGAATTTATTTGTTGAAAACCTCACTTCTGACAATAGAGGTGGGGGAATACTGATAAACTACGCTATGGGCGTAAAAATATTGGATGCACAAATACTTAACCATACAGGATATGGAATTGCTTTAGGATTAGGTGGGCGTGGCGTTGTAAAAGATGCTTCAATAATGGATTCATCGTTCAACACTTATGCATGGATGATAGAGACACAGAATGTCAATTTCATTAACACTAAAACTCCATCGTATAGGTTCCAAGCTGGGAATAAGGCTGAATACAAAGTAGGTTATTATGCTGACATTTTAGCAGTAGATCCTAAAGGAAATCAAATATCAGATTGTGCAGTACTAATAACAGCAAACAATACTACGTTTTCAAGTACTAACGGGTTTGGAGATAATCAAACAAGCTTTAACACAGAAAGTAATGGTCATACAGCATTACCAAATGAAAACAGAAAGAATTCTCCAGCAATAACCGAGTATTATAAGAATTACCCAGAAGGAAAATATCTACTCCTCTCTCACACAGCCACCATCACCACTCCGGACGGCCGCACTGTTTCTCTCTCAGGAATCACTCCTGACTCTTCCTGGTACCGTAAAGATCCAAACGTCCCGACCTACACCATCACAGCAATTATCCCGGACGATTCAACCGGCCCGCAGATAACCGGGTTTGCTCCAAGCACGGAAAACCCGTTCAACCCCGGAGAAACTAAAAACTTCAGGGTCTGGACAGATGAGCCTTTGAAAGAGATGGAATGGTATGTGGACGGAAAACTTGTTTCCGAAGGGTCCCTTAATTACACGTGGACTATAACAAAAGACGAATCAGTAATTAAATTTGAGGGGTCAAACGCAAACGGAGATGTTAGCAAGAGCTGGGACGTATGGGGAACTGGGGGTAATTCGTCGGATCTGATCGAATTTTTTCCGGAAGATACTTCGCTCGTTAAGAATACAGGAGAGTCCGTATACTTCAATGTAAGTTCCGGCCGGGCTTTGACCGCAAACTGGTTCGTAGACGGGGAAACGGTCCTGAAGGACAGCACATCCTTAACCTATAGCTGGGATACGGCAGGAGTATATAGCGTTACCGTAAGCGGTTCTACGGATACCGAGAGCTTTTCGAATACCTGGGAGGTAAACGTGACAGAACCTGAAGAGCCGCCAGTTGAGAACAAATCAATAATCACGATAATTCCCTGCGAGAACGTCGCACCCGGAGCTCAGTTTGACCTTGGCATAAAAATCGATCCCTCCACCCCAATAAACGGTGCACAGCTCGACTTCATATTCGACAGCTCAATGGTCTCAGCCACCGGCGTAACCGAAGGAGATATTTTCAAACAGAGCGAGGCATCCACTGTTTTCAACAGCGGGACGATCGACAACAGTGCCGGGATAGTCAAGAATGTTTATGGCTACATCCTGGGAGCCGTAAAAGTATCCGCACCCGGGACTTTTGCGACCGTTGACCTGACTGCAGGAAACAGGACAGGGATGGCAGAGTTCAACCTCTCAAACGTGATTATCAGTGACACAAGTTCAAGGTCAGCTCCTTATACCGTTACAAACGCAAGCGTACTGATAGACACTGCTCCGGTAATGGACCCTATTTGCTACCTCAAGTCGGTTGATGAGAAAAGCGCTCTCACTTTTAAGGTAACTGCCAAAGATGCGGACGGAGACAAACTTATTCTTTCAGCTTCAGGCCTCCCCGAAGGGGCAGAATTCAACACAGGATCAGGGGACTTCAGCTGGACCCCGGCTGTCGGACAGGCCGGAGTTTACACGTTTACCTTTGAAGTGAGCGACGGGTACCTCACGGATTCGGAGAACGTCACGGTAACCGTAAACAAGTTAAATAACCCACCGGTCATTGATTCCTTCGAACCTCCGGACGGGTCGTCTTTCAGCGAAGGGGAAAGGATAGAGGTCTCAGTAAACGCATCCGATGCAGACGGGGACCTCCTTAAATACTCCATCATGATCGACGGAGTGGAATACAGCACTGAAAATACTTATGTCTGGGAAACGGGTTATTCCAGTAGCGGCAACCATACAATTGAGGTGGCCGTAAGCGATGGAATAGAAAAAGTTACGGAGCAGAACAATATATACATTAACAACTACCACCCGCGCTGGGACGTAAACCAGGACGGGGTAGTAAACATCCTTGACATAACCATAATAGCCCAGAATTACGGAAGCAGCACAGTAAAGCCGTACCCGCGCTGGGATGTGAACCAGGACGGAGTGATAAACATCCAGGACCTTACCCTGGCCGGGTACTATTTCGGGGAAACAGTAGTCTAAAAACAGTTCAAAAAAGATAAAAAATATGGGGCAGGCACAAAACCTGCTTCAAAATTACTTTTCTCACATAGCCACTTTTCAGTATCCACTTACTATTTTGAACTTACTATATTCACTTACTATTTTGAACTTACTGACTGATTTGGCTTACTGGCTGATTTGGCTTACTGACTGATTTGGCTTACTGGCTGATTTGGCTTACTGGCTGATTTGGCTTACTGACTGATTTGGCTTACTGACTGATTTGGCTTACTGGCTGATTTGGTTTATCTGACTGTCTGGTTTATTAAACTTATTTATTATCATGACTATAGTTAACCTGGATAATAAACTGCAGGTTAATGAAAATAATGAATACGACCTTGAAAAGATAATTTTTTATACATCATAAAATAAATTGCATAGTATGGCGAGAAAATATAAACTAACAGGAATCTGTTTATTTACAATAATTACAATTCTCTTAATATTCACTTTTACGGCATCTGCAGCCACCCAGGTAACTCTCCGGCCTTTATCCAAAGTGGTTGAATCAGGGAGCCCGATAACTGTAGATATATTTGTAGATCCGGATACGGAAATTGCAGGCATGCAGTTCGACCTGAAGTTTGACGGCTCAGTACTGCAGGTAACAGATGTGACTGAAGGCGACCTGTTTAAACAGAATGGTACGGAAACTTTTTTTAACCCGGGACAGAAGGATACGGGAACACTTAAAAACGTATATGGGTGCATTCTGGGAAAAGGAGAAGCTTCTACTTCCGCCAGATTTGCAACAGTGACGTTATCCTCAACCCCGGGCAAAAGAGGTGTGGCACAAATTTATCTTCAAAACGTTACTGTAAGTAGCCGGGAAGGAAATGCCGTGCAAACCAGAGTGAAAAATACCAGCATCATACTCACGAAAACAAGAAATTATGATAACTTCCAGAGGGAACTGATTAAAAGACTGGTAGAGGAACTGACCTTGAAAAGGCAAAGTTATGCCTGAGGGTTTCGATGTTTTCGGCATAATATGCCATATATTACCGGATAATAAGTGTTAATCATCATACAAAGACAGATAAGAAAGAATAATAATATATAGCCAGGTATTTAGACAGATATATATGATTTGTCATACAGATGAGAAACTATGTTTGGGAACAGCAGGAAAATATGCATCTGGTTATTTGCAATAATAGCAGCACTCTCAATATTCTCCTCTAATGCAGCTGCCGCTTCAGAGGTAATTCTCAGGCCGTCAGCCGGGACAAACTGGGGGGATAATCCGGTTACATTAGACATTTTCGTAGTTCCAGACACAGATGTTGCAGGCATGCAGTTTGACCTGAAATTTAATGAATCATTGCTGCAGGTAACAAATGTGACTGAAGGCGACCTGTTTGAGCAGAGCGGAATGGAGACATATTTTAACTCAGGAAAAACAGATGCAGGAGCACTAAAAAATACATACGGATGTATTCTGGGAAAAGGAGAAGTTTCGACTCCAGGCACATTTGCAACAGTTACACTGTCTTTAACCTCAAATAAGAACATTATGTCTGAAATATACTTTGAAAACGTTATTATAAGCAGCCCGGAAGGTAATGCTGTAGAAATCAAAGTGAAAAATCACAGCACTGAACCTGTAGAAACAAAAGATAAAACTGAACCTGTAGAAACAAAAGATAAAACTGAACCTGTAGAAACAAAAGATAGGAGCAGTTCATGGAAAGAAAGAATCTATAATTTGTTAGAACAACTTGTGTAAATTAGTTTGCAGGACCTGGTTATTCATCTGTTTACTTTTACTTTTTTATTATTAATGTGAAATTTACTTTTTCCTGAGAAACTCACTTTTTTTGAAGAAGTTCATATATTCAAGTAGATCGATCGGAATCTCCCTCATAATTCAAATGACCTTGAGTTTTACTCTTGATTCAGTTCCGAACTCAGGAGATTTTCATAGCCAAACACCTCCGCCAGTCGAGTCCTGACCAGCTTCACCTGGAGAGATAAAAGTATAACATATAAAAAATATATGTTAAAGTAGTGATAATCGTTTTTAACAAATCACAAATGGTGAAAAAAATGAGGCTTCCGGACAGGAGATCAAATTTTAGTTTATACTTGATAGTGTTCCTTTTTTTAAGCACCACATTGATAGGGACTACTGCCGCAGAAACTATAATAAGTATATCCCCCAGGGAACAGGCTATCGAAGAAAACGAGAGCTTTACAATCAACATATACATCGAACCTGACACACCCATATCCGGAGTTCAGTTTGACTTCATATTCAACAGCAGCCTTGTAAATGTAAACAACATACAGGAAAAAAAAGCATTAAGCCAGACAGGTGCAACTACCATATTCAATGCGGGCAGTATTGACAACTCAAAGGGCACTGTTACCGGGGTTTACAGCCTGATCCTTGGAAAAAACACAGCAACAGAGCCCGGAACTCTTTCAGCGATCAATCTCGTTTCAAACGGCCTGCCGGGAGTATGCAAACTGCAGCTTTCAAACGTCATCGTAAGCAACTCAAGCGGGAAGGCAGTGCCTGTAACAATTGTAAACGGCAGTGTCAATGTCGGGGATGCGGAAAGTACGGGCCGGTCCGACAACAGCTCTGGAACCTCAACCGGAGAAAGGTCCGGCGGGGGAGGAGGCATCGATAACGGGGAAAATTATGAAAACATTAAGCTAAAAGAAGTATCCAGAGTATATGTAAGTAAAGAAACCGTTGTCTCTTATCGATTTAAAGCTTCGGAAAATCCGGTTTCGTACATAAATTATACAGCTCTCAAAAACGCTGGTTTCATAACAACAACCATCGAGGTTCTGGAAAATACTTCAGGGCTTGTTTCGGGTAAGCCTGGGGGAATAGTCTATAAAAACCTGAATATATGGGTAGGAAAGAACGGTTATTCAACTGAAGAAAACATAGGAAACCCGGTAATCGGTTTTAGAGTAAACAAAACCTGGCTGGAAGAAAACCGGATTCAGGTATCAACCGTCAAACTAAACAGATATCACCTGAATGCATGGAATCCCCTTCCCACCGTAAAAACAGGAGAAGATTCGGAATATATATTCTTTGAATCGGAAGCTCCGGGTTTTTCTCCTTTCGTAATAACAGGCCAGAGTTCCCAATTTGCATATGGTCCGGAAAATCGGCTTCCGGACTTAAAAGAAAAACTGGGAACAGAACCGGTCGTCAAAGAAACCTCTGAAGCTAACCTTTCTTCTGAAAAGGAAAAAGAAACCGTCCGGAGTGAAGATGGACAGGAATCCCGGACTTCTCAGGCACCGGGATCTGGCATATCCGGAACCGGGATATTATTCCTGGCTGCACTGACGTCCTTCAAAAGAAACAGAAAGTGAAAAGGAATAATCGGCTTCTATTTTAAATTATTTACAACCTTCCCGGAACTAAAATCCCCGCAATACAAAAAACCGAAGTCAGCAAAAACATTGCATAAGTTGCCTGCTTCTCAGTTAACCTGTAGTAGTAAGGCAGGACCCATTTAAGAGTAAGGTTATTTGGGACGTCCAGAGTTCCGTCTTCCCTAATTTTTCCAAACTTAACAGCAGGATATTTTTTAATTTTCCAGTAGACATACATTAAGAAATTAACCGTATGCGGGATGAACATAATAAAACCGCTTATGATGAAGCCCTGGATGACAATAATAGCCCCGATTGCAGCCCCGACCGTAAGCGACCCGACATTTCCCCAGAAGATCCTTGCAGGATAGCGTTCGTAAAAGTAAAACCCGAGTGTGGCTCCCGTAACGGCTACAACGGGGATTATGTTTTCGACATCATGTATCAGGACTGACTTTATAATCAGGGAAACGAGGATGATTATGGACAGGCCCGAAGCAAGCCCGTTGTATCCGGAATGCATGTTAACCAGGTTTGATGCGACCAGAACGTAAGTCGGGACAATGAACTGCAGGTAGAGGATTCCGAGTTCCAGACTTCCGATACTTGGAAGAGTGAACGCGGTATGGGTTGCATACTGGATAAGAGGATAAGAGCAGTAGTACATTATCAGGAATTTGGATGTCCTGCCAATATTGACCATGTCGTCAAGGACACCGAAAAGCCCGAAAAGGGCAATGACAATCATTACAACATAGTTTGTGGATGTGAACTTGAAAAAGAGAGTGTTCATGGAAAGGGAAAGCATTGCAATCAGCAGAATTGCAGTCCCACCACGATCCGCTATCATAGGTGTGCCTTTTTTATAGACGTCTTTGGCAACAACCTTATTTTCAGTAAGCTTCCTGATAAAATATGGCATTGAGACTGCGGTTACTACTAACGGGACAAAGAAATTGCTTATAAGCATAATATTTTGAATGAATGAAGAAGGACTGGAGATCATTTTTTACTGTCCTCAGAGTTATTTATTTTAGTTCTACGAAAATAAATTTTACATTTAACCCGGGACATTAAAAGCATAGTTATAGAAATACTTATCGAAAACATTTATCATAAATTATACACAGTTCCAATGTATAAACTAAGAAGATTTCTTTTTAAAAAATGATCCGGTTCAAAAACCCCAATTTAGCCCTTTTCAGATACAAATGTATTTACATAAAAAAAGTCTCCAACATATATAGTAAAGTTTCAATATTTGAAAAATAGTCTCTCTATAATTAATAGTGAGAGTATAATATCCCGGGATTTCTACAACCAGGACAAAAAAAGATTATTATGATTAAACATAAATATTATCCGGCAGCTTTCAGATTTAAATTAATTCCGGAACACTGAAAGATATTTGAAGCAAACATGAAAAAGTTTAATATATTGGGATGTGACCGAAATTTTTACATACAGAAGAACCACAAAACAGATATGAATTGTTGTTCGAATTTTACTGCAAATCGTTTGTTAAAACAAAGCTTTAAATCCCGCACCTATAATAAACCATAAAGATAAAATGCTAAAGCTCGAAAAATCCCGTTTTTTTATTTTAATTACCATATTATATGCAATTATGGTATTTTACCTGTCAGTCAGTGCCGGCGTGGGGGACCTCAAACACCTCCTGAAAATGGGCCTGGGCTATCCGCTCAAAAATGCTCTCCTTGCCAACGACCTGTCTTCTGTAGTGGATTTTTTGCTTGCCTCGCTGCACACGGTTCAGGACGCATCCATAGACCCCGGGCATGTAGGGATATACTTCGGACTCGGAGTTTTACTGTACCTTGTTTTTTTAAGTTCGAAAAACCCGACATTTGTAAGATATTCGGCAATCTGTGCAGTATTTATAGGGACTGCTTACGGTATACTGAACGAAATATTCCAGACATTCTTACCATACCGGACTGCAAGCGTGGCAGATGCGGTCTCAAACCTGATAGGGCTAGTGCTTGCACAGATCTGCGTAATCTTTTTTGTACTTACTCTGAAAGCAATAATAGATAAGAAAAAAAGAACTGAAGGACCGGCAGACTAAAAAATGAAGAAAAAAGGTAAAGCTGAAACCTTCATGATTCAAAAGTAAAAAGGAAAGACCTAGCTTTCCTCTGATTAACTTTCTTCCGGTTAACTTTCCTCTACCTTCTGCCTCCCCATCTCAAAAGCCCTGACATTAATCTCAATTGTTTTCTGCGGCACAAGAGCCTTCACACTCTCAAGCAGAGACTCTTTCGGGATGGGCAGGTAACCGGAAACTGCCCCGACCATTGCCACATTCATTGCAAGCCTGCTCCCGGCTTCATAAGCCAGGTCATCTGCATTAAAGGCTTTGACAATATATTTTTCAGAAAGGATGTCAAGGATTTCCTGGACCTCAGGGTACTTTGCCACTCCGGAAGTAACGGTTACGGGGATGATAGGCTGCGTATTAACTATAATCACTCCGCCGTCTTTCAGGAAATCGAGGTACCGGACTGCTTCCATAGGTTCAAGGGCAAGCATGAGGTCTGCACCTTTTTTAGGGATCATTGACCCGAAATCGGAACCCAGCCTTATGTGGTTTACAACCGAACCTCCGCGCTGTGCCATGCCGTGGGTCTCGGCTGCCCTGATAGGGATTCCTGAAACAACTGCTGCTTTTCCGATGATATCCGATGCAAGGATTGCCCCCTGCCCGCCAACCCCCGTGATGAGGAGGTCGATTTTCTTTACTCCGGCTTTCTGGATCATCTCTTCACCTCCCGGATAGCATCAAACTTGCAGATCTGCGCACAGACCCCGCACCCGCTGCAGAGGGCAGTAATAAAAGCACGTTTGTTTTCCTCATCAAATTCGATTGCAGGACAGCCGAACTTAACACACTGCTTGCAGCCTTCGCACTTTTCAGGATCGACAATATACGGGACCCTCCTGATCCCTGCCCTCTTGCCTGAGATCACGCAGGGCTGTTTTGCAATAACCACGGCTGTGCCCTCGAAATCCTTTGCAGCCTTGAAGGCTCCCTGGGCCTCTTCCAGGTTGTAGGGATCAACAACCGCTACGGATCCGGCACCCATAGCCCTGCAGAGTTCGGCAAGCGAGACCTCAACAGTTGGCTCTCCTGTAACCGTATAGCCAACTCCGGGGTTTGGCTGGTGCCCGGTCATGGCTGTGATGCGGTTGTCGAGAATGGTGACCGTAATATTGGCTTTGTTGAAGACTGCATTCAGGAGCGAGTTCATGCCCGTATGGAAAAAGGTTGAGTCCCCGATGGAACAGCAGATAGGGCGTTTTTCCCCTGCATGGTAAAGCCCTGACGCAATGCTGATGCTTGAACCCATGCAGAGTGTGGTCTCAACGGTCCCGCTCTGGATCCCAAGGGTGTAACAGCCTATATCGCTCGGGTAGATAGCGTCGTTTCCAAAGACCTTTTTCATGGAATAGAAGGTTGCCCTGTGAGAGCAGCCGGCGCAGAGGGCAGGCGGGCGGGGAGCAAGTTCAAGGGGAATAATCCCGGTTTCGGACTCTATGTCCAGCTCAAAAGCTTTTTTAAGGGCTTCGAGGAAAGCACTGATGTCCAGTTCTCCTTCTCGCGGGACAAAACCTCCAGCTTTTCCCAGGACCGTAACCGGAAGGCCGGCTTCCTGTGCAATCAGCTTTACATGCTCTTCCACAATAGGTTCAAGTTCTTCAAAGATGAGAACAGTGTTTACGGTTTCAAGCAGTTCCAGGATAAGTTTTTTCGGGACAGGATAGGCCCCGATCTTCAGGAAAGAAGCTTCAAGTCCCAGTTCCTCCAGGGCCTCTTTTGCGTATACCGAAGCAATGCCTGCCCCTATTACCCCAAGTTTTGCATCAGGTTTCAATTCAAGAGAGTTCCAGGGGGATTCGGCAAGCTCATCCTCCATTGCCTGCTGGATCGAGAGGATATGGGTGTGGCGGGGACGAGCATTCTTGGGCAGCATGACCCAGCGGTCGAGCAGTTTTTCAAAATTCGGTTCGGGCTTGTCTGCAGGAATTTCCCCGAGCTCGATATCGGACTTCCCATGGGAGATCCTGGTTGTGGGGCGGAAGATAACCGGAATTTCAAATTTTTCAGAAAACTCGAAAGCATAAGGAATCATGTCCTTGGCTTCCTGGGGGGTTGAGGGGTCAAAACAGGGCACAAGGGCAAACTGGGCATAACGCCTTGTATCCTGCTCGTTCTGGGAAGAGTGGCAGGAAGGGTCATCAGCTACGATTGCGATCAACCCGCCTTTTGTCCCTGCATAGGCAAGGGTCATAAATGGGTCGGCTGCAACATTCAACCCGACGTGCTTCATGGTCACCACCGAACGCACCCCGGTCCAGGCGGCTCCGACTGCCACTTCCATTGCCACCTTTTCGTTTACGGACCATTCGATATAGTAGTCCCGGTCCTTCCGGGCCGCAAGCGTGTCTACAATCTCCGAAGAAGGAGTTCCCGGATAGCCTGCGGCTACCTGTACGCCGCCTTCCAGAAGGCCACGGGCGATTGCCACGTTTCCAAGCATGTACTCGCGTGTAGTCATAATCATCATCTCCACAGCATTAAAACAGGGAAAATGCGATTCTAATAAATGCATTTCTCTGTCAATCAATATTAAATAAGTAAGAAATTCAGGAAAAGACAGCTCCGGCAAACAAGACCTGCTGTCCGCAAACTAGGTAAAACTTTTGCATTATTCAAAATAACACGATCAATAATATACTTTCGGATAATTGTCCGGAATTGAAAATCAGCCCAATCTTATAAAGTAGTTTATGGTCCTTCAAAATAAGTGTGTAAATAAAGATGCTAAAATGCTTATTTCAGTCTATATACATATAATTAGAGTTTCCCAAACAAAAATTAGTTTACAAGTTTATTTTACTCCGGGGAACAACAGAACAATACTTCATTTCAAAAATAAAACTCATTAATCCTTAAAAAACGGACCAATTTTTAAGGACCCTAAAGTAGTTTTTGTTTTGAGTATAGAGACCGATATAGGAGCAAAATCAGTTTGCGGCAGATGCTAGGAAGGCCCATATGCTTAGACCATATAGTTATATACTGAAATGGCTCATAAAATAGTAGCAGCATACAGGTGTTTGAAACTTTGGACTCCAAAATACCGGTGAAAGAAACCAGAGTATTGGCGGAAGATGAAATCATTGATATTTCCATCACAAGAGTTAAAGAATCGCCTCAAATCCCCAATGGGGTAAAGTATAGTTTCAACTACAGGGTGAAATCTGAATCCTCAGGATGGGAAACTGCCATAAGAGTTGATAATGCCCATGTGGTAAAAGGGCATAAAAGAAGGGATCACAAACACCTATTTGACAACCAGCCCGTAGAATTTGAATTCATATCCTTGAAGCATATCTATGAAAAAATTCTCAACCTAATAGAACAAAACAGGGGGCTTATAGATGAAATTAAAAGACATTGAAATCAAGGTCATGTCTGATGAGGCTTACGGCGATCACCTTGACCGGCTCTTTGAGGACATAAAAGCCGGCAACACAATCGAGAAACGAAAACCCCGGATTATAGCTCGCACCCCCGAAGATGTAGCAAAAATCCTGACAAATGAACGAATTCGCCTGCTTCAGATGATCCGGGAAAAGAAACCAGAGTCCATTAGTGAGCTTGCCCGCCTTCTGAACCGTAGCCAGTCAAACGTCTCAAACGATATAAAATATCTGGAAGGAATTGGGCTGCTGGAACTTGAAGAGAAAATGGACCCTGTACTGCATAAGAAACCGATAGTTAATTATGATGCGGTGCGGATAACAGTGGATCTGAGTTGCTAATTCACTGAAGGCTAAGTCCCTGGAAGTAAAGTATCAAAAAAAGAAGGTTGCCCGGAAAATTAAACTGGGCAAAATTAAATGTACTGGTTCACAGGCCCGGCCCATGAGTCAATTTTTATCCAGAAACTCCGCAAGTTTTGCGATTCCCTCAAGTTCAATATCGAATTCCGCACCTTTCAGGGACGCCCTGAAAAGTTCCCTGTCTGCCGGAATCACCGCGGCAACTTTCGAGGAATCAACCGCTTCAAGAAGCTCGCCTTTAATGTCTTCCTCAACTTTGTTCAGCACAAAGAAAACCCTGTTTCCGGCCTGTCCCCCGAGTTCATCGAATTTTTTAGACAGCTTGAGGGATTCAAAAGAAGGGTCTACCACGACCAGGATCGTGTCAAAGTCCTTTGCAACTCCTCGCCCGAAATGCTCCACTCCGGCTTCCGTGTCCACGATAACGATATCATTTTCCGTAAGGTCCAGGTTTTCGAGAAACTCCCGTGTGAGGACGCCCATAGGACAGGCACAGCCTTCCCCGAACTCGTGGATCTTTCCAATTGCCATGAGCCTTATCTTTCCCTTTTCTTCCACGAATTCCGGAGGCAGGCCGGAAAAGCTCCACCTCTCTTCAAAAAAACGGGACTTGGGCTGACCTCCCAAAGCCCCGGGAACTGCAAGCCCTCCGAGAGGAGCAGTCTTCGGAGCTCTCTGTTTTTGCTTGAAACCCTGTTTTCCCCCGAAGTACTCCATAAGGTCCCTTGGAGCCGCAAGCCCGAGCTGGCCGTGCAGTCCGTAGTTGGATTCATCGGTATCAAGCACAAGCACGTTCTTTGTTTTTGCCATCTGCTTTGCCAGGAGCGCAGAAATCGTGCTCTTTCCACTTCCGCCTTTCCCGCATACTGCGATTTTCATATCCGGTTCACCTATTACAAGAATTTATCCACAATAATTTATTTAAGAGCTTTTAAAGTTATTTACCTCAGGACGGAAAGAAGAAGAAAATTACGACCTATGGGACCGGGGAGGATTAAAAGTAAATTTTGAAGTTAATAATATCAAGCATCAGAAACAAATTAACAGTAAGTGACAGGATACGAAAAGGCAAAAAAGAAAAAGGGAGAAATTAGAGGAAGAAATTAGAGGAAGAAATTAAAGGGAGAAATTAAAGGAAGTTATAGAGGGGGAGAAGAAGCTGAGCTATTTATCCCAGATTCTCGGGGACTATCTTGTAAGTATTATTACAGTGGCAGTTACCCTTTTTCTGATTTTTGCAGTTGACCGCCTGCTTGCCAGGACAAAGCTTCTCCACACAGACGTGAAATTTGCAAAGCAGCTAATCCAGTTTGTCATCCTCAGTATCGGCCTCATTTTTGTCGTGTTCAGCCTTCCGATTGCCGCCCAGTACAAAGAGTCGATCCTCAGCCTGCTCGGAATTATTGCCGGAGCTGCAGTTGCGCTTTCCTCAACCACTTTTATTGCAAATGCGATGTCCGGGATCATGCTGCGGATTATAAAGCCCTTCAGGGCAGGGGATTACATTGAAAGTGAAACCATATTCGGAAGAGTCACCGACGTCCATATCCTGCACACCGAGGTCCAATCTATTGACAGGGACCTGGTAACCTTCCCGAACCTCAAACTTGTCTCAAACCCTTTAAAAACAATCAGGACTTCGGGCACCATTATCTCTACCTGTGTCTCCCTTGGCTACGATGTCCCCCGCCGGAAAATCGAAAAAAGCCTGCTTCTGGCCGCAGAAAAAATCGGGCTTGAAAACCCTTTCGTCCACGTCCTGGAACTCGGGGACTTTTCGGTCACGTACAAGGTCGGAGGGCTCTTAAAGAACATTGAGAGCCTTATTACAACTCGTTCGGACTTCAAGAAAGCTGTCCTGGACTCCCTGCACGAAGCCGGTGTAGAAATAGTCTCCCCCAACTTCATGAACCAGAGAATCCTGAAAGAAGGGACCGTTTTCATTCCCCCAAAAGAGCCCCTGAAAGTCGAAGTGCCCCAAAAGCCTCCGGAAAAGAAGCCTGAAGAAATCATCTTTGACAAAGCAATAGAAGCCGAAATCCTGGGCAAAATAGAGCTTATCCTCTCGAACCTGGAAGAAAAAGAAAAGGACCTGAAACAGCAGATAAGCAGTGTGCCGGAACAGAATAGAAAAGCAGAACTTTCAGGAAAACTGGAATTCTTAAAAATCCGGAAAGAAGAGATCAAAACCGGGTTCGAAACCATGAAAAAACAAATAGAAGAAACCGAGGAAATAATTGAGCCGGAAATGCGTTCGAGGCAGCTTCAAAGCCTTAACCTGAAGGCCGACCACCTGGATATCAGGAGGAAAAAACTGGAAAAGGAGTTAAAGGAAATTCTGGATAACAAAAATCCGGAAAAGGTTTGAAACTTACAGGATTTAAAAAACAGTTTCTCCGGCTAACAAGGATTCTCTCCAGCAAAAAGCTCCTGATCAGTATCACGGTATTCTTTTAAGATCTGCTGAACTCGACGAACTGAAACTCCCCGGATCCCAATAGTAAAAGAGATCTTTTCTCCATTCTTCATTGTACCGGGAACTTTTTTCAGGAAAAAAGTTCAGGTGAATTACTTATTCCTATAAATAAAATGAATAAAAGGATACGGGGGAGTAGCTATTTCACACTATCGTTTTTCCGGGAAGTAGCGGATAAAAAGGAAGTAAACTATGGAAAAGGACTACGATATTGTAATTATCGGGACCGGAACCTCAGGAAGGACTTTTGCGGACAAAGTTGCAATCTCAGGATTAAAAACAGCTATTGTCGACTCGGGAGAATACGGAGGTGTTTCTCCACCCATAGGTTGTGATCCGAAGAAGGTGTTTATAGATATTGCCGAGATTACGGACCGGAATAATCGACTGATAGGGAAAGGTGCGGGAACTCAAAATCCATTAAAGATTGACTGGCCTTTGCTTATCGAGTTCAGGAAAACATTTACGGAAAAATGTTCCAGAAAAACTGAGAACCATTTTGTGGAACTGGGAATTGATACATATCACGGAAGAGCTTATTTTGAAAGTAAAAATACGGTCACTGTCGGGGAGGATAAGCTTAAAGGAGAATATATTTTTCTTGCTACAGGCGCAAAGCCGAGAAAACTCAACATTCCCGGGAAAAAATACATAATTACGAGTGGGGAATTCATGGAAACCGAAAAGCTCCCTGAAAGAATTATTTTCATAGGAGGCGGGCATATATCCATGGAGTTTTCTCATATTGCACTAAAAGCCGGATCGGAAGCTATAATCCTGCATAGGGGTGAAAAGCTCCTGCGGCACTTTGATGCTGATATGGTAAATATACTCATAAAGGACTCCGAAGCCGCAGGAATCAAAATCTTAACAAATAAGCCGGTGATTGCGGTCGAAAAAGAAGGTGACGGCTTTCTGGTCAGGGCCGGGCCTGAATCCGAAACCCGGAGTTTCCGTGCGGATATGGTCGTGCATGGAGCAGGCCGCGTTCCGGATATAGAGGGTATGAATCTCGAAAAAGCCGGGGTCAAGGTTGAAAAGGGAGCTATCAAAGTTGATAAGCACATGAGGACTTCAAATCCCCGAATCTATGCAGGTGGGGACTGTGCATCGGAGGGTATGCAGCTTACTCCTGTGGCGGCCTATCAGGGAGAAGTTGCAGCAGTTAACATCCTTACCGAAGATAGTGTCGAGGCTGACTACAAAGGTATTCCAAGTGCGGTCCACACCATGCCTGTCCTGGCTTCGGTAGGAATCAGCACTGTTAAAGATAGCGATAAGTATAAGGTAATCTACCGGGACAGGAGCAGCGAAAAGACAACCCGGAGTGAAGGAACGGATTTTGTGGCTTCAAAGGTAATTATCGATGAAGCAAATGACCGCATAATGGGAACTCATATTCTGGGTCCGAATGCCGGGGAAGCTATCAACGTTTTCGCTGCAGTAATGCGGCTCGGACTCAAGGCATCTGATATGAAAAAGATGATTTTTTCCTATCCGACTGTATGTTCGGATATTCCTTATATGCTGTAAAATACTCCGGCAAGGGCCAAACATGTAATCAAACATACATTCCAGTACCTGATTTAATGGGGGTAAACAGGATTCTGGATCTCTTCGATTTATTCAAAGCTTGCTCAATTTTCAGATTGTATATTTTTCACGACATAAGTTTTCACGATATAAGTTACCAGATTGGGCTGAAAAATCAATATCGTTAAATTTGAGATTGCCTAAAAAAATGCAACAATGACGTCTATTGAACTTGATTATGGAATTAAGAATGCATAAGTCTAAGGATAGAATGAATAAAACAGGACAGGATGGAAAATGGCTAAAGCAAAGATTGCAGTAAACGGTTACGGAACCATAGGAAAAAGAGTTGCAGACGCCGTTAGGGCTCAGGACGATATGGAAGTTGTCGGAATTTCCAAGAGGACACCAAACTATGAAGCTGCAGTGGCCCATCAGCTTGGGTATGATATATATACCCCTGCTGAGAATGTCGAAGCCTTTGAAAAAGCAGGGATGCCTGCAGCCGGATCCGTTGAAGAAATGATAGAGAAAGCTGACCTGGTTGTGGACTGTACTCCGGGGGGGATCGGGGAAAAGAATAAGCCTTTGTATGAAAAAGCAGGTGTAAAAGCGATCTGGCAGGGAGGGGAGAGCCACCCGATTGCGGGTTTTTCCTTTAATGCGGCCAGCAATTACGAGGGGGCTCTGGACCGTGACCTGGTAAGGGTTGTCTCCTGCAACACCACAGGGCTTTGCAGGGCTATCACACCGATAGACAGGGAACTTGGGGTAAAGAAAGTAAGAGCTATTCTTGCAAGAAGAGCAACCGACCCCAATGATATAAAAAAGGGACCGATTAATGCAATAGTACTTCACCCGGTCAAACTTCCTTCCCACCACGGACCCGATGTAAAGAGCGTGATCCCGCATATAAATATCACATCTGCAGCCCTGCTGGTCCCGACAACTCTCATGCACCTGCACACTGTAAATATGGAAGTCAACACGGATTGTACTGCAGAAGACATTAAGAAAATTTTTTCTTCCCAGTCCAGAATCAGGTTCATAGGACAGGGGATTACTTCGACAGCAGAAATAATGGAAGTTGCCAGAGACATCAAGCGCCCCAGAAATGACATGTGGGAGAACTGTATCTGGCCCGAGTCCATAACAGTGAACGAGAAAGAACTCTACTTCTTCCAGGCCGTCCACCAGGAATCCATAGTAGTTCCCGAAAATGTGGACGCTATCAGGGCCATGATGGGACTGGAAAGTGACGGGACAAAGTCAATAGAAAAAACGAATAAAGCTCTTGGGGTGTAATAAAGACCCCGGAATGTAAGCTTTCGGACTGCAAGCTTCTATGGAAATTCCGGCTTTTGAAGATTCCGGCTTTTGAAGATTCCGGAGATTCAGCCCGGATATCCGGAATTTTATTTTTAGATTAGAAAGCTCAGATTCGGGACTTCGATATTCCGTCTCCGTAGAAATCCTCCCTGAGCCGGGCATCATCAGGTCAAATTCGAATCCGGAAACTCGATATTAAAAACTCAATGTTTCCATGAGCCAAAATGGGATCATACATAAGACTCCGATCCAGTATCACTCACCGATATTATAACTGTTGTCACTTTTTTGTACTTCCGTCATTTTTTTTATTCTCATCATCAGTATTCCTGCCGCTTCCCTTTTCTTTAGGGCAACAGTAATCATTCTCAACAAATCTCTTTCCTCTTCCATCGCCCCCGAGTCGGAAAATCAGACTGGAACCACAACTCGGACAGTTTGCGGGACGGGCCTGGTCGAATTTGGGTTCCCACATATGATCGCATTCTTTGCAGAGAAAATTGACCCTACATTCACCAGTATTAATGTATTCTCCTCCGGAGATCTCTATTGCTTTTCCGTTGACAAGAGCATCAGCCACTTTTTGTCGTGCCCTCTGGAGATCGCTCCAGAAAGTTTTCCGGGATACTCCCATCCGGTCAGCAGCCTCGTTCTGCTCTATCTGGAGGAGGTCACAAAGACGAATAGCTTCAAGCTCTTCTATGGATAGGTTGGCGATTTCAAGACAACAAAGAGGAATTTCCCTGGGCTTGTAATAGGTGGCCTTTGGAAAGCAAGATACCCTGCGCTTAACTTTATTGACCATCTAGCTAACTAATGCGACACGCAATAAATATCCATCGATAAATTTCGGAAGCGTTCAAAGTATTGACATTAACATCGTCATTAAGGATTAGAGTAAACACAAATTTGGAAAAATTTCAAGTGCAACTTGTAGAATACCCGTAGAACAGGGATTTGAGAGATATGCAGGTCAAAAAGACAAATACCCAAAGCTCTTCCAAGGACACATTACTAATTACGAGAACATTTAGCTTAATTTCACAGAGATTCTGACAAGTAGCTTTTGAGATTTTTTAGAGTCAGGGTACCTCAACCAACAGTCAAACTACACAAAAGCGAAGTGATATAAATAAATAACGCCAGGATAACTTAGATGTTTATGAAACTAAAAAATTCTGAATCCATTTTAGAGTTTTGTATTGAAAATGTAAAACCAATATCAATAAACGAATAACTGTAAAAAAACCCGACAAGAACTATGACATTTACCTGATAGCTTTGTATCATATATCCGTTAGTCCTGTGACTATTTTCTGCCTTTGACAACTGATTTAACACAAAATTTCTGTTAATCACCTGTACTTTCGTTTTGCCTCTTGTTCGAATAATCTCATTTTTCATCTTATGAAAAATGGGCATATGATACCGATTTTCAGAGTTTATCACGAGCCAACGGCTTTAAGAATACAGATAGGATATATAAAACGGATTTTTTTTATTTTTATAATTAAACCGGACATAAATGAAAACTATTTATAGTACGTCGCTTATGTGTAATTTAGGAGTCTATCCGAAAAGTGCTGTGACTTACTGTAACTTCTACAATCATCGATCATAAATGAACGGATTCCGGATAATAAACACTAATTGTCCAATTGTAAATTTTACAACGTGCATGGAACTTTTCGGATATTCTCTATATCTCTTTTTCTGAGACCAGAACGTTTACTAATACAGGACTTACCACCGGAAGGCTAAAACAAAAGCTTTGAACTTCCAACTCCATAAAAACCCAAGTTTTAACTGTTTAATTTACTGTACTCGATTTTGGATTGTAGGTGTATAAATTTTAGATAAAGTTAAAAAACAATCTACAAAAAATGTCATTTAAATAGCCGGAACTTTCAAGCAGACATCAATATAAATTGCACAAATATAAATTGTACAAATATAAATTGCACAAATATAAATTGCACAAATATAAATTGCACAGTAATTATCGGTATGCTAAATATTATAAAACAATCCATAAAACAAATCCTCTGATAAAGTGGTTTTAAGAGTAATCAGGAGGGAAAGCTAAAATAAGCAAATTAACTACAGGGAATTTTTTAGAGAAGATATTGGATCGGTCCAGACTAACGCCAGTCATTTATTCAGAATGTCGTTCCTGAAAGTTTTCCGGGATACTCCCGTCCGGTCAGCAGCCTCTTTCTGCTCTATCTGGAGATTTAAAAACGAATGCTTCAACTCTTCCAGGGACACGTTAGTAACTACAAAAACACTTAGCAAAATTTCTTTGGATCTGTATTGTAATAGGTAGCTTTTGAGCTTCTTGATAGTCCGCTTAACTCTGCTCACTGTCAAAATACACAAAAGAGACGAAGTATAAATAACTAATGCTGCGATAATACAACTATTGGTAAAATAAATAAGTTCATAATTCATTTTCAGGGCTCTGTATTATAAGTACAAAAACCAATAGCATTAAACTCATAACTGAATAAAATACGATTATAGATATGACTTTTACCTGATAATTTTGTACCATATGTCTGTTAGTCCGGTAGCTATTTTCTGCTTTTTACGCCTGATTTAATGTAAAAGTTCTGCCAATTACCGGTACTTTTGCTTTGCCTCTCATCCGAATAATCTCATGTTTTCACCTTATGGAAAATGAGCAGATGGTGCCGTTTTTCATGCTTCGTCATGAGTCAACGACTTGTAAGAGTTTAGATCGAATTGCACAACGGAATTATTTATTTTTATATTTAAACAGAACAAAAGTGCAAATTATTTATAATACGTCGCTAATGTGTAATTTAAGAGTATATCCGAAAAGTGCTGTGACCCACTGTAACTTCTACAATTGGCGAATCATAAATGAACGGATTCCGGATAATAAACACTAATTATCTAATTGTAATTTTACAACCCGCATAGAACTTTTCGGATGGTCTCTAGATCTCTTTTATTATTCTGAGATCACAACTTTAGGAATATAGGACTTACCCACTTGATGTCTAAAATAAAAGCAGTGGACTCCCAACACCCTAAAAATCAAAGTTTTAACTGCTTAATTTACTGTACTTTATTTTGTGTTGTAAGTGTGTAAATTCTATAAAAAATAAAAAACGATCTCTAAAAAAAGTCATTTAAATAGCTGGAACTTTCAAGAATCGTTGGATAAAATGACTTTAAGCGCATTTAGGAGGTAAAGCTAAAATGAGCAAATTAACTACTGGGAGTTTTTCAATAGAAGATCTTGAATCCGTTCAGATCACTATTAATAACATTGTAGGGGCAGCAAAGGAGGCTGCTGAAGAAAAAGCAAAGGAGCTCGAGAAAGCAGGTCCCACACTTTTCCCAGGACTCGAGTCTTACAGGGATGACTGGAACTTCAAACTGCTTGACCGCTACGAGCCTGTCATTACCCCGATGTGTGACCAGTGCTGCTACTGTACCTACGGCCCCTGTGATCTCTCAGGGAACAAGAGAGGTGCTTGTGGTATTGACATGCTGGGCCACAATGGAAGAGAATTCTTCCTCCGTGTGATTACAGGTACTGCCTGCCACGCTGCCCACGGCCGCCACCTGCTTGACCACCTGATTGAAACCTTCGGAGAAGACTTACCCCTCAACCTCGGGCAGTCAAATGTGCTTACTCCGAATATCACAATCAGCACAGGACTCAGTCCCAAGAACCTCGGTGAAATAAAACCAGCCATGGAGTTCGTAGAAGAACAGCTGACCCAGCTGCTTGCAACCATCCATGCAGGCCAGGAATCCGCAGAGATCGACTATGATTCTAAAGCTCTCTTCAGTGGTAGCCTGGACCACGTAGGTATGGAAATTTCCGATGTTGTGCAGGTTGCAGCATACGACTTCCCGAAAGCTGATCCAGAGGCTCCTCTGATAGAAATCGGGATGGGGACAATTGACAAGTCCAAGCCTTTCCTGTGTGTGATCGGGCATAATGTAGGCGGTGTCACCTACATGATGGATTACATGGAAGAACATGAACTGACCGACAAGATGGAAATTGCCGGGCTCTGCTGTACCGCAATAGACCTTTCAAGGTACAAGGAAGCTGACAGGAGACCCCCATATGCCAAGGTCATCGGTTCCATGTCCAAGGAACTGAAAGTCATTCGCTCCGGAATGCCTGATGTCATTGTTGTGGATGAACAGTGCGTCCGCGGTGATATTGTACCTGAAGCCCAGAAACTTAAGATTCCGGTCATCGCTTCCAATGCAAAGATCATGTACGGACTTCCGAACAGGACCGATGCCAATGTCGATGATGTCATTGAGGAACTCAAGTCAGGAGCAATTCCGGGTTGTGTGATGCTGGACTACGACAAACTCGGTGAACTCTGTATCAGGCTTACTATGGAAATGGGCCCGATCCGTGATGCAGAAGGCATTACTGCAATTCCCACTGACGAGGAATTCGCAGACTGGGTCGCAAAATGTGCAGACTGCGGAGCCTGCCTGCTGGCCTGTCCGGAAGAACTTGACATCCCGGAAGCCATGGGATTTGCAAAGGAAGGAGACCTATCATATCTTGGGGAACTCCACGATGTCTGTATCGGATGCCGCCGCTGCGAGCAGGTATGTAAGAAAGAGATCCCGATCCTCAACATAATAGAAAAGGTTGCCCAGAAGCAGATTGCAGAAGAGAAAGGCTGGATGAGAGCCGGCAGAGGACAGGTTTCTGATGCTGAAATCCGTGCAGAAGGCCTGAATCTTGTCATGGGTACCACGCCCGGTATTATTGCAATCATCGGATGCCCGAACTATGCAGAAGGCACAAAGGACGTCTACTATATCGCAGAAGAATTCCTGAAGAGAAACTTCATTGTGGTTACCACGGGCTGCGGAGCAATGGACATTGGTATGTTCAAGGACGACGACGGCAAGACCCTTTATGAGAGGTTCCCCGGCGGATTCGAATGCGGTGGACTTGCCAACATCGGGTCCTGCGTTTCAAACGCTCACATCACCGGTGCAGCCGAGAAAGTTGCGTCTATCTTTGCCCAGAGGACTCTTGAAGGCAATCTCGCAGAAATCTCAGACTACATCCTGAACCGTGTAGGTGCCTGCGGACTTGCCTGGGGTGCATTCTCCCAGAAGGCTTCCCTATCGGTACCGGCTGTAACATCCTGGGTATCCCTGCAGTACTCGGCCCGCACAGTTCCAAGTACAGGAGAGCCCTGATTGCCAAGACCTATGAAGAAGACAAGTGGAAAGTCTACGACGCCAGAAACGGCGAAGAGATGCCAATCCCACCGGCTCCCGAATTCCTCCTGACCACCGCAGAGACCTGGCAGGAAGCAATCCCGATGATGGCAAAAGCCTGCATCCGTCCATCTGACAACAGCATGGGAAGGTCCATTAAACTGACCCACTGGATGGAGCTTCACAAGAAGTACATTGGAGCAGATCCGGATGAGTGGTGGAAGTTCGTCAGGAATGAGGCTGACCTACCGCTTGCCAAGCGTGAAGCGCTTCTCAAGGAGCTCGAGGCCAAACACGGATGGGAAATTGACTGGAAGAAGAAGAAGATTATCTCCGGCCCGAAGATCAAATTCGACGTCTCGGCACAGCCCACCAACCTTAAGAGACTTTGCAAGGAGGCCTGAAAATGGTTGATACTGCCAAGAATACAAAGCTATTTACCAGCTATGGAGTGGGTACCTCAAGAACTGTTACGCCTGAAATGGCTTCAAAGCTGATCTCAAAAGCAAAGAGGCCACTCCTTATGGTGGGGACCCTGACCCTTGATCCGGAACTCATTGACCGTGTGGTAAAAATTTCAAAGACTGCAAACATCCCGATCGCTGCAACTGGGAGTTCTCTGGCAAGCCTTGCTGATAAAGACGTGGATGCAACATACATCAACGCCCACATGCTCGGCTTCTACCTCACTGACCCCAAATGGCCCGGTCTTGATGGTAATGGAAACTATGACACTGTCATAGTCCTGGGATTCAAGAAATTCTACATCAACCAGGTACTGTCCGCAGCAAAGAACTTCAGCAACTTAAAATCAATTGCAATTGAAAGAGGCTACATCCAGAACGCAACAATGTCTTTCGGAAACCTTAGCAAAGCAGACCACTACGCTGCCCTGGACGAGCTAATTGACTTTTTATAATTTTAATTTAGGAGGCGAAATATTATGGCAGAATTCCCATTTGAGATTTCCCCGATGTTTGAAGGAGAAAGAGTAAGAAAAGATGGAATGTTCGTCGAACTTGGGGGCCCAAAGTCCCTTGGTCTCGAACTTGTTCGCGCAAAACCCATGGATGAGATTGAAGACGACAAAGTAACAATTATCGGTCCAGACCTCAAAGAAATGGAAGAAGGTAAGACCTACCCATGGGCAATGATCTTTCACATAGGTGGAGAACTCGTAGAGCCTGACCTTGAGTCTGTGGTCGAAAGGCGTGTCCACGACTTCATCAACTACTGCCAGGGTATCATGCACCTGAACCAGAGGTACGATGTCTGGATGAGAGTTTCCAAGGACACAGCTTCAAAGATGGACTCTTTCGAGCCCTTCGGACAGGCCGTCATGATGCTCTTCAAGACAGAACTGCCCTTTATCGAGAAGATGCAGGTGACATTCTACACCGACAAGGCTGAAGTTGAAAAGCAGATGGAAGAAGCAAAGGAAATCTTCAAGGCAAGAGACGCAAGGACCAAGGACCTCCACGACGAAGATGTGGATGTCTTCTATGGCTGCACTCTCTGTCAGTCCTTTGCTCCGACCAATGTCTGTGTGGTTTCCCCAGACAGGATCTCACTCTGTGGTGCTATCAACTGGTTCGACGGCCGAGCAGCAGCAAAAGTAGACCCCGAAGGTCCACAGTTTGAAATCGCAAAGGGCGACCTTATTGACGCCGAGAAGGGAGAATACTCCGGGATCAACGAGATTGCAAAGAAACTCTCCAGCGGCGAATATGATAAAATCAACCTCCACTCCTTCTTCGAATACCCACATACCTCCTGTGGCTGTTTTGAAGTAGTAGGGTTCTATATCCCCGAAGTAGACGGTATAGGCTGGGTTAACAGGGAATACCAGGGAATGGCACCGAACGGGATCGGATTCTCAACCATGGCAGGTCAGACCGGCGGTGGGAAGCAGATCGTAGGTTTCCTCGGTATTGGGATCAACTATTTCTACTCCCCGAAGTTCATCCAGGCTGACGGGGGCTGGAACAGAGTTGTATGGCTCCCCGCAATGCTGAAGGAGAAGGTTGATGAAGCAATCCCTGCTGACCTCAAAGACAAGATTGCAACAGAAAACGATGCAACTGATATTGAATCCCTGAAAGCCTTCCTCCAGGAGAAGGAACACCCGGTAGTTGCCAACTGGGCAGCAGAGGAAGAAGAAGAGGAAGAAGAGGAAGAAGAAGAGGAAGTAGCAGTTGCAGCAGCTCCGATGATGATGCCAGCAGCCGGGTTCCAGATGCCTGCAATGCCAATGATGTCAGGCGGTTCAAGCGGCGGAATAAAGCTGACCTTCAAGAACGCAAAGATCACCATTGACAGGATGATCATCAGCGAGAAGAAGGAAAAGAAATAACTGAGTGACGACAGGCGATTGCCTAAAACCGAAAGGCAATTGCTTAAAACCGAAAAACAATACAAAGGGGTATGCTGTGACTAAAGTAATTGCAATAACGGGAAAAGGCGGGACTGGTAAAACAGCGGTAGCGGCTCTTCTGATCCGCTACCTTTCCAAAAAAGGGAAGTTTCTACTGGCAGTTGATGCGGATGCGGATACTAACCTTCCTGAAACCCTTGGATGTGAGAACGTAAAAACAATCGGGGATGCAAAAGAGTTCCTGCAGGTAGAAATTACGAATCCCAGGCCTGATAACCCCGATATGAACAAAGAGTCAATACTTAAAAGCAAGGTCTATGAGATAATTGAAGAGATGCCGGGATACGACCTCCTTGTAATGGGAAGACCCGAAGGGTCAGGCTGCTACTGTTATGTGAACAACCTCCTCCGCGGGATAATGGACAAACTGATCACAAACTATGATGTGGTTGTAATTGACGCAGAAGCGGGGCTTGAGCATTTCAGCCGCAAGATTATCCGGGACATAGATGACCTTATTGTAGTAACTGACGCTTCACGAAGGGGATTTCGGACTGCCGAAAGGATCAGAGAACTGGTGAGTGAACTGGATTCAAATGTAGGAAACATTCACGTTATTGCAAACAAAGTTACAGATAATAACCGCAATAAGATTGAAGAACTTGCAGGAGACCTGAAACTCAGCCTTCTAGGCACGATTCCCCTTGACTCGAAAATAGAGGAATTCGATATAGGAGGGGTCCCACTAACCGAACTTCCAGATGATTCGGTTGCAGTACTTGAAATCGAAAAAATTGCAAAGAAGCTGGGATTCTGATCTCCGAGATTTAGTAATTTACTTACCTGGAGTGTGAGCAGAATGACCACAAAAATAAAAGTATCAGATCTGGGAAAAATGACTGGAGGTCTGAATGTAGAGACCCTCGAAGGGATAAGCATAGAGGGAGAAATAGAGATTAATCTGGAATCGGATGGAGTTAATCCCCAATTGGGTGCAGTTATTGGACAGGAAAGTTCACAGATAGCGACTCACCTTGCTAATCTTTCAAACCTACTTGGGAGAAGATAATCTCGGAAGTTCAGACACTTCAAAGTTGTTCAAAAAAACAGTTGTTCATGGGTTAAGAAGTCATTTTGGTCTAAAAGAATAATGCAGCACTCCGCTTCGTTCAAAAATTATTGTATAACAGTTAAAGTTCTTGGATAAAAAAGTCACTCATTAAATGTTCAAAAAACGGATAAATTACGGAAACGGTGAGGTTTACATGGCAAAGAAAATGAAGTTATCTGATATAACAAACATGTTCGCGGGGATGGATGTAGAAGCCCTCGAAGGTGTGACTATTGAAGGGGACATTGAGATTGATCTCGGTGGACTCGGAGGCGGCTTTGACCCGATGCTTGCCGCAGCTCTTGGGCAGGAGAGCGCAGTACTTGCCCAACACTTCGCAAGAATCGCAGGCATGTTCGGATATCCGGTGGGCATTGGCGCACCAGCAGCTCCGGCAGTTGCCCCAGCTCTTGCAGCCCCCAAACTCAAAGATCTTATCCCTGCAAAGTTCGATGTTGCTAACATCGCTGAATGGGCAACCGAGATCCAGGAAGTACCAATAGGCAACACCTCGGCAGACGGCGGAAGCCGTGGAAAGAGAGTGATGCTGGGCGGAGAGAAAGCCCTTCCGTTCTACTTCGACGCACCGATGCCGAACAGGAACCAGGTCACTATTGACGTGTTCGACATGAGGATCGGCCTTGCAAAAGCTGTCAAGCAGAACTATGATGAAGTCATGGACAGCCCGGGAGAATGGGCAAAGAAGAACGTTGAGAAATTCAACGCTGACATGATCACCATCCACCTGATTTCAACAGACCCGCTAATCAAAGACACTCCTGCAAAAGAAGCAGCCAAGACTGTAGAAGAAGTGCTCCAGGCTGTTGATGTGCCAATTGCCATAGGCGGATCAGGGAACCCACAGAAGGACCCGGAAGTGCTCACAAGAGCAGCAGAAGTTTCGGAAGGCGAGCGCTGCCTGCTTGCATCGGCCAGCCTGAACCTAGACTATGCAGCAATCGCAGAGGCAGCACTAAAATACGATCACGACGTGCTTTCCTGGACACAGCTGGACATGAACGCGCAGAAGGAACTAAACAGGAAACTCATGAAGCAGTGCAACGTCCCAAGAGACAGAATCATCATGGACCCCACCACTGCAGCCCTGGGATACGGTCTCGACTACGCTTACACCAACATGGAGCGTATCAGACTTGCAGCCCTCATGGGTGATGACGAACTTACATTCCTGATGTCTTCAGGGACCACAAATGCATGGGGTGCCCGTGAGTCATGGATGGTTAGTTCCCCACTTAAGGAAGACTCTGACTGGGGACCGAGAGAGTACAGAGGTCCGATATGGGAAATCGTTACAGGACTGTCCCTTGCAATTGCAGGAAACGACCTGTTCATGATGATGCACCCAACATCGGTTGCTGTCCTGAAACAGATCACACAGACACTCTTCGGTATGATCGACACAGAGCAGGTTGACATTGCAAACTGGATAGGAGCGGAGGTGTAAAACATGAAAATAAACAGCCCGTTAGAAGCTTACAAATACTTGCCCCAGACAAACTGTGGAGAGTGTGGGGAAGCTACATGTATGGCTTTTGCCTCCAAGCTGATTGACAGGTCAGGCAAGACATCAGACTGTCCACCTCTTATTAAGGAGAAGAAATTTGCAAAGAAACTTGCAGAACTCGACAGGCTACTTGCACCGGAAATTCGCCAGGTAACCATAGGAGTAGGCGAGAAAGCAGTTAACATTGGGGGGGACGATGTCCTGTACCGCCACAAACTCACATTCTTCAACAAGACGAAGATGTTCTTCGATGTGGCAGACAACATGGATGAAGCTGCCATTGTTGAGAGAGTGAACAGCATCGCCAACTTCAGAAAGTTCTATGTAGGCCGAAACCTGCTCCTCGATGGGGTGGCCATCAGAGCCGTTTCCAACGACCCGGCAAAGTTTGCGGCAGCTGTAAAGAAGGTAGCTGAAGCAGGATTGCCCATGATATTCTGTTCCTTCAACCCTGAGGTCCTGAAGGCAGGACTCGAAGTGGCAAAGGACCTGAACCCGCTGCTTTATGCTGCAAACAAGGATAACTGGAAGGAAGTAGGAGAACTCGCCCTTGAATACAAGGTGCCTGTGGTTGTGTCAGCTTTCAATGACCTTGATGCCCTCAAGACCCTTGCAAAGACATTTGCAGAGGCAGGAATTAAGGATATTGTCCTTGACCCGGGAACATACCCCACAGGAAAGGGCCTGAAGGAAACATTCACCAACTTCCTGAAGATAAGGAGAGCGGGAATTATGGGCGACACGGAGATCGCATACCCGATTATTGCTCTCCCCTTCACTGCATGGATGGCTGGAATTTCCGACCCGGTCAGCGCCTCATACTGGGAAACCGTAATGGCTTCGGTCTTTACTATAAGGTACGGAGACATAATGATCCTCCACAGCATGGAGCCTTATTCCACCCTGCCTGAGGTTCACCTGGCAGAGACCATCTACACGGACCCGAGGACCCCGGTATCCGTGGACGGAGGAATGTACAAGGTAGGAAGCCCGACAGCGGATTCCCCGGTACTCTTTACCACAAACTTCGCACTCACATACTATACTGTGGAGAGCGATATATCGTCCAACGGAATCGACTGCTGGTTACTTGCAGTTGACACAGACGGGATAGGGGTGGAAGCTGCAGTTGCAGGCGGACAGCTGACCGCTGACAAGGTGAAGGAAGCCTTTGACAAGGCAGGGTTCGACCTTAAGACAGCCGTAAACCACAACACCGTAGTTACTCCGGGTCTTGCGGCCCGTCTACAGGGAGACCTTGAGGACAAGCTCGGTGCAAATGTAAAGGTAGGACCAATGGACTCCGGCCGTATCCCAGGCTGGATGGAAAAGAACTGGCCACCTAAATAAAGGCAAAAAAATTGAAGGTTAAGATTCCGTGTCTAAAAGACACGGTACTTTTTTATCTTTTTTAAAAAAAAACGTAATTTTCGACTACAGCAAAAATCAAACTCATAAATTACCTTCTCGTTAGTTGACAGTATCAAATTTTGGATAATTTATGTAATTTTGGATAATTTATGTAAATTCACTAACTATGAAACCCATGAACTAAACTACATCCCTGTACTATATCTAAGGATTGCAGCAATTCCGCCAAAAGCTATCATAAATTGAGACCCTTCGTCGAAATCTGTTGATATAAAAGCAATCCTTGCATTGCCTTTATCTGCGAGTTCTGAAAATTCCCCCACGATATCAATAAGATCCGTAACTTCAAGTGCAGAACCGCATTCAGGACAATTTCCAATCGTAGGAACAGCTTCACCTGTTTTCCATATTCTTGTCCGTCTATTCTCATATCCGCAAACCCTGCACATGAGAGATACTCTTTCAGCCCGCAACTCTTCAGAAAGTAAAAGCACATCAACCGCCTTTATCTCAAGATTTGCCCTTACATTGTCCTCTCCATAAGATACTTTACCGGATTCGGTAGCGATTTCTTTAAAAAATATGTCCATGTCTTTCTTTTGCTTAATTAAGTCAATACCCTGGAGAGTATCCTCTGCTTCATTTATTAACTCAGAAAAACCCGATTCATCCGTATACCCCGTATCAAACAGGCCAAGAACCTTTTTCTGAAGCTCATAATGTAGAAATTCGCCTTCATAAAATTCTTCTTTAGTCGGGGAATGCCCTCCTATAAGAATGCCTTTAAGGTCAGAAGGCTCTAATTCAAGGAATGCCTCACTTGCAGCACCCCCTATTCTCTTGTAGAAATCATGAATAGCAATGCGTCTGAGCTGTTCAAAGCGATGTGCACTCTGCCCTCCTTTTCTTTGTTTGCCAGGAACCGTAGAATGAAGATGCTTAATAGCTTCAATTTGCTTACCTACAAGCATTCCGACACTAGCTTCTCTTAAATCAAGAAGTATGAGCCCATAAGTACCGCACTCCCTGAGCATTTCCTCAATAGGCTCAAGATAAAAAACAGAATCACAGTGATATATATAATGTACAACAGGTTCCGGAGGAATAAGAACTTCATTTACCATGCCTGTCCTGTTAGCTCCGGTATCGACAACTCCTGCAAAATAAACGATTCCGTTTTCCGGAATTTTGTTAAGAGATCTTAACTTTGCCAGCAAAGAATCAAGGGCTTCCCGTACATTATTGCTGGCAAGTTTGGATATTATGTTCGAAGCCTGCTCATGTTCTTCTTTCAAATGCTTTATAACATCTGAAATCTGTTTATCAGAAGGAACATAAAGGGAAATCAATTCCGCGCTCTTCACACTTTTATTCTTTAGAGTTTCAAGCTTCTTTTTTAATACATATTTTTCATATGTACAGTACTCAGCCATTCAAGCTTCCTCCTTCTTTTATATAAACCGTTGAGGGACCTAAATATCCGTGGTCGGTACCTGAAAGAAAAAAGTTCTTACAAACTATTCAAGCTTAACCCCGGATGAGAAAAAGATACTGAGGTGGTTGCCCTCAACCTGATTTTTGATTCTTATGATTAAGTCTATGCTTCATGTCTAAAATGACAAAAGAAAGAAAAAAAGAAAGAAGACAGATCAGTATTCGACCTGCTCTGTTTCTGTTATTTTTTCCCTGAACAGGGTATACGCCCACAGCTGGTAGATAATAACTATGGGCACAAAGACCAGTGCACCCCCCAACATGACGCCTAGAGTCATATGGCTCGATGCCGCCTCAAAGATATCTATTCCGTACTCAGGAAAAACGGAAGATTTGAGCATATAAGGATAGATACTTGCAAGCCCGCTTTCCACAATGAAGAGAAAAGCCAGGAGGTTGCTGCAAAAAGCCGGGAAGTCTTTGTCTTTTTTTGCAAATAACACGGCAAAAACAGCTGCTACTACCGCAAGAACCGGCAATAAGTACAGAGCTGGCATGGCTGAATAGTTGCTTGTAAAACCTTCTATGCCAGCAAAGGAGTATGCCAGGTAGACAAGAGCAAGTACGAGTACAAGAAGAGTACTCTTTTTTGCCAAGTCTCCTGCTTTTGCAGCTACGTCGCCTTCGGTCTTGACATTGATCCAGAGTGCACCAGAAGTAACATTCATAAGCACGAACAGGGCACCACCGACCAATGCATAAGGGCCAAAAAGTTCGAGAAGTGTACCGACATAAAATCCTCCCAAAACGATTTCAAGCCCCTTGAAGAAGTTCGCAAATGCAACCCCCAGGACCAGAGAGATAAGCAGGCTTCCGGTGAACCATCCCCACATCAGGACCTTCTGTATCCGGGGATTATCATCCTTGTGGAGATATTCCACGGAAATGCCTCTTGCAATCAGACCGATGAGCAGCAAAATCATAGGCAGATAGAGGAAAGTAAACATCTTCGAGAATACCAGAGGAAATGCAGCAAAGGTTCCTCCCGCAGCCAGGATGAGCCATACCTCGTTCCCGCCCCAGAAAGGCCCAACAGAGCTCTGGATCTGGACCCTCTGCGCTTTATCCTCGGCAATAAAGGGTGTCAAAAGCCCTGCTCCAAGGGAAAAGGAGTCTGCAATGAAGTAAACTCCCCATATTACACACCACAGGAAAAACCAGATAACGGCAAGCATGTCATGAGTAAGGAAATCGAACATTTTCACTCAACTCCTGTAGCATTGACTACGGTTTTCTTTATGAGGTATATCTCAAAGACTATAAGGACCAGATAGAATGTACTGATAAGGACAACACTTAACAACACATCCGATATGGGAACCGATGATATCCCATTAGCTGTCTTTAGCAGCCCGTATACTATCCATGGCTGTCTCCCTACCTCGGCTACAATCCAGCCGGCAGTGATGGCAACATATGGAAGTGGAATCGACCACATGAGCAACTTCAGATACTTATCCGATGTGTACAGCTTGCCTGACTTTTGAAGATATAAGCCTAAAAGAGCCTCTATGATAAACAGGGATCCGAGAATTGTCATCAGCCTGAAGCTCCAGAATACCATTCCTACAGGCGGCAATTCATCCTGAGCTAACTGGTTGAGTCCTGTTATCGTCCCGCTGAAACTTCCCGTATACAGGAAACTTGCAAGCCCCGGAATTCCCAGAAACTGAACACTGTTAGAACCTGTACTTGAATCCGGCACCTGTATCAGATACATGGGTACTCCGGAGCCCGTTTCCCATATCGCGTCCATTGCCGCTCCTTTAGCGGGTTGAAGTTCAGCAACATATTGTGCATAACCGTGACCAAGAACCGGAAGCAGGACTGCGGTGACAAGAGCTATGGCAACTGCTATTCCAAAAGACTTCCTGAACACTTCACTATTGTTCCTTTTAAGGAAATGATATGCACAGATTCCCATGATCAGGAATGCGGTCAGAAGATATGCCGAAAGCAGGGTATGTACCAGCATGTACCACACATAGCTGTTTGTAACCAGAGCAAGGAAATCCGTCATGATTACCTTGCTCCCGTCAGCAGCCATCTTATAGCCAACTGGATTCTGCATAAAACCGTTAGCAGTGATAATCCATAATGAAGATATGTTGGTACCCAGAGCTACCATCCACATGGAAAATGCCTTCAGTTTCTGACGGGAGCGGTCAAGGAATACCCATGCGCCAAAGAAAGTGCCTTCAAGGAAAAAAGCCAGTAATGCTTCCACCGCTAATGGCGGTCCGAAGACATCTCCCATGAATTCGGAATAGGCACCCCAGTTGGTACCGAACTGGAAAGTCATTGAAAGACCCGTTACCAGACCTATTGCGAAGTTTATCTTGAATATCCTGCCCCAGAAATCTGCCATCCTTCGCCAGGTTTCATCTTTGTTTTTGTAGTATACCGTTTCCATGACTGCCACTAAGAATGCGAGCCCCAGTGTTAGTGGAACGAAAAGGAAATGGAACGCAACTGTTATGGCAAACTGAAGCCGGCTTAATAAAAGCAACTCAACCATCCGTTATCCCTCGTTTTTTTGTTTATATTCGGTAATCATTACAACCCGGAAAAGACTCTTTCCGGCACAATAACTTTGCATATAACAATAGAACAAACAAGGTTCAGGGGTTAAGAGATATCAAATCTCCATGAACCGTTGTACACGTCAATATTTGCGCTGAAGCAAGTCAATGTCTTCCGGCACGGCTTGCAGATCATCTTCATGCTCAATTTCATCAGTGAGAATATGGAACTCAATCTCATCAATTCAAATTCGGAGTACAGTGCTGTGTGTCACCCGATTTTTATCTTTGATCGTCTGAAAGATATACCATTGTACATCCGGATAACACACTGTTCCCCCTTGACGTTCTGCTTAAGTTATGTTTCCTCCTTTAGCTCCATACACTTTTTACAGATACCATAGAAGTTAGTACTCGTTGAAACAATAGTAAATCCATCTATTTCCTCAGCTATCTTCATCGAGTAATCCAGCAATTGTTCCGAATTAAAATCCTCCATCTTTCCGCATTCCCGGCAGATGAGATGGTGATGTGGAATGAAATTCGCTTCAAATCTTGAGACCCCTTTTACATTCACCTCCTCCAGTAACCCTTTCTCCGTAAGGAATTTGAGATTCTTATACACGGTAGCCTTGCTTATGCGTGTCAGTTTTTTTCTAACTCCGTCGTAAACTTCGTCTACAGTGGGATGACCGTCGTGTTCGCGCAGGAAATCAAGTATTTCGACTCTCTGGTTTGTGTATTTCATGTCAGCTTTCTCTGTGGGCTTCATTGTCGTCCACCTAAATTACCTGTGAAAACAGGTTTGTTCCAACATATATGATATTCATTACTAAATGATATTAATTGTTATTTAACAATTTCTATCATCTTTTAGATTTCTTTATTTATAGAATGCCTGTGACTATTTTCTTTTCCTAATACCGTAAATCACAGTTTTTCTCACTAAAAGGACACTAAAAAAGAGTGATATAGGACTAAAATAGTAAGAAGAGGATTTTAAACCCATTTAAATAGAATTTAAAGTTTTATAAGGCTTTAATTGAAATATAGATCCAAATTTTAACGTCGTTTTTTGAGAGAACCAACTAAGAACCTATCCGAGAAGTGTTGTTCTCTCTGTGTCTGATAAAAGGCAAGGTACACAAAACTCTCTGAAAACTTCCCTCCATGTCCGCATGATTACGAAGTGAGCAGATATCGGGCGACCACTGAAAAAAGGAAAAAATAGAGTCTGCAGATGAAATAAAAAGCGTGTTAATGATGGCACATCAATAGTAGCGTCTATGATAACCAGTCTGGACCAGAACCTATCCGAAAATCTGCGATCTACAGTAACTTTAAAATATAATATGCATAGCTGAAGCAAGCATTCGATAATATAGACTGCAGTAACATTTGCAACATTCCATTTTGAATTTTCAGATCGGGTCTAAGTATCGATACAGTATATTATACAAAAAGAGTAACTACTTAGTATCTGTGGACTTCACAGACTTTTGTCAACATATTTCATTTTGATGATTAGAGTATTAAGATTTTTGTTTTGCCTTTTTTGGACTCTACCACTACTGATTATTGAGTCTTGAAACGGTAAAGAGCTGTCCGGGCTCCCGGCCGAGCTGGTTGATATGTCACCCATGTTGGAGACATAATCGAGGCAGACGCGGCATTGAATATTTATTATCGATTTTATGTCCTATAATTGTATAAAAATTCAGACTATTTGGAATTGTGGAATATTTATAAAGAATTATAATAATTAATAAACTATTTAGTGATTCTCAGAAGATATATCATCATGGAGTGGTTAATTTTAGCCATGTTTGAGTAAATGCATTTTGAAATTTTTTTTGATATTTCAGGTTTTAAGAAGGGTATATCCTGCTAAATAATATAATATCAGAGGTTCCTCAGATGAATAAACTCCCCAAAATTTTAAAATATTTGCTGTTGATATGTATAGGTTTGATTGTGCTCTTTTATGGGAGCCTATTTGTGCTTTTTATGTTAATTGGTAGTTCTGATCAAGCCTCTTATTATGGGGATATGGTTGATATCGGACCCATCGATTACAATTCCGTTGTCACAAAAGCAGAGAAAGCAGGATATGACCTCAGTGGACCACATACCAGACTGGATGAAGCAAACTTAATAGAACCCGGAAATGTCGAATCGCTTGAGAAAAGGTTTAAAATAGACTACAGGGCATCAAGAGTCGAGCTTTACTACAACTTAAACACGTATCTCGAATTTAAAAAAGATGAAAATAAGCAGACACTTGTAACACTCTATAATTATTCTCATCATAATGACGCCGGCGCTATTACACCTCAGATGCCTTCCATGTTTCCGGACGATTCCTGGATGCTTAAAATGCTCGGAATGAGTTTAGAACTTAACGAAACTGATTCTGAGGAATTTCTTAAAAAGCTAAAGACTGAGATATCAGACCAGAAGGGGTTTGTGAGTCTGGATACAAATGAAAATGTGGATTTCCCGGCAATCTATGCCTACCTGAACCAGAGCAGCACAAAAACTGTCACTGGACCTGATACGTGGAACGGAGACAAATATGAGGACAAATTTTATAGAAATAATAAAAAGATTGGGTACGTAAGGTTTGTTATCCCCGAAACTACCATCAGCCGGATACATAATTCCAATAAATACAATATCTATGTGAGCAGTTCGGGACTTATACGTCTAAAGATTGCGATGCCTGCAGGCAGCGCCGGAAAAGAAATCCCTGAAGAAGAGTACAGAACAATATTCAGGGAAATGTTCGAAAACCTTGGCCTACCTGCCGAGAAAGTTAATGAAATCAAATTAAATTACAGTCCAAGTATTTGGTGAGACTCACACTACTCACTTAATTTTTATAGATTTAGTGATAACAATTTTCTTCAGGAAACCACCAGACCAGGGAGTATCTGGGGCGGAGGGGAGCCCGTGGAGCGGAAGCCAGTGAACCCCCAAACCCGACCGTAGCTGGAAAGAATTCTTATTCTCCTCATATTGTACAGTACCGAATGGCACTCTAAGTACCAAATGGCACTCTAAGTACCAAATGGCACTCTAAGTACCAAATGGCACTCTAAGTACCAAATGGCACTCTATTTTATAGACTCACTACCACTTTTACAAAACGCCATTTTTGGCTTTTCAAAATGTGATTTGGTGGTTTAAACACCCGATAATTCATCAGGCAAGCTACGAATATTTAAATAAATATTCCATAATAATTATCATATAAGTTTTCACCCGGAGCTCGTATTTAGTGATTCAGGGTTAAATTGTAAGCGTTGAACAATGGGGATTGTGCCAGGCGCTGAGACAATAACCGGAACCAGTTCAATGATTGGGGGAGCATTGAAGATATCAATGAGATTCTAAGAATCCGGGTAAAAAGATAGCTATTGATTTTGCAGGCTTAATGAGATGATCATCATGGCAGAAGACACGGACCTTTTTTCACAGTATCGGATGGGCGATTTAACGCTGCCAAACCGCATGGTGATGGCGCCGATGACTCGCAGCCGCGCAGGGGATGACGACGTCCCGGTCCCACTGACGGCCACTTACTATGTGCAGCGAGCCTCGGCCGGCATGATTATCACCGAGGGTTCACAGGTTAGCCCGCAGGGTGTAGGCTTCATGCATACACCGGGCATACACTCTGCAGCACAGGTCGTCGGCTGGAAGGAGATAACGGATGCCGTCCACAAGGCCGGAGGCAAGATTTTCATCCAGCTGTGGCACGTAGGGAGGGTTTCCCACCCTGACCTTCTGGGTGGTACTCTGCCGGTAGCGCCATCCGCGCTGCCTGTCGAAGGCTTAGTCCACACACCAGGTGGAAAAAAGCCAATTCCCGCACCCAGAGCCCTGGAAACCGACGAGGTGCCGGACATTATCAGGCAGTTTCGGCAAGCGGCGGAGAACGCGAAAACCGCCGGCTTCGATGGTGTAGAAATCCATGGAGCTAACACCTACCTGCTGGACCAATTCCTGCGGAGCGGATCCAACAAAAGAACAGATAAGTACGGCGGCAGCCTTGAGAACCAGGCCCGTCTGCCGCTTGAGGTCACGAAAGCCGTCATCGAGGTATGGGGCGGCGACCGTGTCGGCTACCGCATCTCTCCGCACAATACCGCGCATTCTATGTCAGATGCCAATCCCAGGGAAACCTTTTCCTATTTCACCAGAGAGCTGAACAAAACGGGTCTGGGCTACCTTCATTTAATCGAGCCCATTGGAGGACGGTCGGGGTTCGTGCCACCCGAAGCACGGCTTGGGCCTACCCTGCGCAGAACTTTTGAAAGGACGTTCATACTGAACGGTGGCTATGGCCTCCAAAGCGGGAATGAAGCCATTGCCAGCGGTGAAGCCGACCTGATTGCCTTCGGAGTGCCTTTCCTGTCCAATCCTGACCTGCCAGAGCGTTTCATGCAGAACGCGCCGCTTAACGAGCCGGACGAGGCCACCTTCTACGTGGGCGGAGAGAAAGGCTATACGGACTATCCGGCGCTGGTTGATAGATGATGCGGCTCAAAGCGTGGTGTTGTAAAGTCTCGGGGATGAGTGGGTGAGTATATTTAAGGTTCTACACTAATCAGATGATTTTTCAATTTATATCGCATTGGTTTTTGTGAGGATATCCACACAAAACAACGAAGAGCCATAATTATATGTTGCCTAAGTACTTTGCAAAATGCCTTCGATGTTAAAAGTGCGCCTTTCAGAGATATTCGTCAAAGCCAGCTTCACCCTTTATCCGCGCCTTGCAGGAGTGCGTGTTCTCTGATGTGCGGCAGGCTCTATATTCAGAGCAGCTACGGACGGCTGTCCTTAAATTATCCCTTTGTTCCATATGAAATTATCATCGTTGGCGCAAATACAGTGTTATATTCAAGCCCTTTTTCTCTAAAGCACCTGCTTACGTAGTTCTCTGACTCTACCTGTTCTTGTGCTTCTTCAATAGTCAGTCCTCTATTTACTAAACCTTTTACAGCGTTGTCTAAATTGTTACAAATGCTGCCAAATCCTTCATTACGCAGTAAATTATATAGTAACTCCCCATCTTCAAGGCACAAATCAGGATTCAGGTATCTCACACAATCGCTAACCCGGCTATTTACATTTTTCAATCCTAACTCTCTCATATAAACAGGTAGCTTAATCCCAATATTGCCATCTTTGCCAGTTCTATTTTTATCCATTCTATAAAGTTTTTGAAGTAATCCTAAGTTTATAGACTTAAACTCTTCCAGCTCATCAATATAGAAATTAGCCATACATGAGTTCCAATGGGGTTCAATGCAAATAATTTTCCCATTATTTTTTACACAATTAATCATGTTTAATAGTACTTCCCTGGGGTTAGGTAAATGCAATAGTAACGCCTGGCAAATAGCAACATCATATTTCATTTTCCATGACTGAACCTGCTCTACATCACTTACAATAAACTCAGTATCATAAGGTAACTTTGAAAATATTTTTTTTGCTTCTTCAATTAATTTCTCTCCCTTATCAATTCCAATGTATGTTGACCCTTTTGGAAGTAGTGGTAAAAACTTTAAACCCAAATAACCTAAACCGCAACCAAAATCAATGATTTTGACTGGATTAGTAAAGCCCCATACTTTGTAAATCAGAAATTCGAGATAGTCATCATTAAAATATAAGTATCTACTTGTTTTTAAATAATCAAGTTTTGTATCCCAATAATACTCACTCATTATTCATAGCCCCAAAAATATCATTTGCGCCCATGGACGGGCGCGCCTCTCTGCCGAATTTCAGAGAACCTTTTCTCACTTCCGACATCTCCGACCTTAAAGCGATGACCAGGCCTTACATGTCTCTTATGTTAGGCCCGGGCGAGCCGGAATTGTCCCTTGGCGGTGCTCCGCGCCCGGTGAAGGAATATAGTGCAGCAGGTTCTTCTTGTCCCTTCTTCCCGCATCCCTTGTGTGAATTCGGTGTTCTACGACGTATCCTGCCCCAGATTCAGAGTGCACCACGGATGGTGCACCCTTTAAATGTTCTCCCCTAAAATTCTAATATTATTATATCTGTTTTCTGTTTAACAATCTCACAGGTCTTGCTTCGATATAACCTCTATATCCCATTGGAGCAAGTTGGAACCCTGGTCCATCTTCATCCGCCCATTCAAATCCGTAAATTTCAGGTTTATAACTTTTCATAACTTCCCATAGTTCATGTATTGCTTCACCGAACTTTGAATCTTCAAAAGGTTGTCCCTGGAATACCAGCATCTTGCATGGTGGAAGATCTATCAATTCGAATCCTTCAGGAATTTCTCCAGTATAATCATGCGGAGCCTCAACACCTTGAACAAAAACGGTGTTTGTGTTAGTATTTTGGTTCATGTTATTTCCTCCTTTTTGTAACATGAGGTAGCATTCAAGGATACGGCCGGGTATAAAAAGCTTCAACGGAGGCGCATTTTTGCAATAATATTGCGGTGTCATTCAAAATTGCTTGGAAAATACTCTTGTAAAAGCCCTCGTGAGAATCAAAAACAAAGTCAGACGCCACATCAATTATTTTTGCATTATTATCTCTCAACTTGATAGCTGACAGGACAGCCGAAGTTCAAATGTGTTCAAATGGCGTTTTACCTGTTAATTCCTTGAAAATCCTTGCAGAATGCCAGGGTGAATATCTTTCTGCTTTTGCAATCATATGTAGAATGTTGAATCTGTAATATGCTCATCAATATAATCCTGCATACGTTGAACAGCATTTATCTATTCCCAACTATCCACTTTTTCTCCTCCTGTATAAAGAGTAACATAAAACTATTAATGTTTACTTGACTTGCTTTGTTAAAATTATTTCGTAGGATGAATGAGTAAAAAAAGCATAAATTAGAGCTTCACAAAATCAAACATATATACATCAAAGTGTATTTACCATTTCTCTGTGTGCCCGACGGCTGAACCCGGGCACCTATACGGCCACATTTCGTAGAGCTTCCCGCGTCTTCCCGGCACCCCCTGCCCTAAAGCGATGTTCGGGCCTTACATAGCTCTTATGTTTGGACCAGGAAGCCGGGTCTTGCAGCCTTATGTTATTTCTTTCGTGCCCTGGTAACTAAAAAGTTGGGTTTATGTAAGTCTTTTGCAGAAGAAGGGTCTTTTTCGATTATTTCCTTTGTAGGAACGGGTTCCAGCAATTTTTCGATAATGAAGCCAGCATCAATTAAAGCGTTGACAATATCCGAAAAAGTCCTATGGTATTTCGTGATCCCGTCCACTATCCACGATACGGTTCGTTCTCCACTGATCGCATAATCGGTCAATGCATAGTGAGTGATCCTTCCATCTACATTTTTAAACCATCTCGCACCGTTTTTTGGTGCTGTTGTAAGCGGATGTTCCTGAGAAAAAACAAAAATGCCATTATCTTTCAACAATGAGTTCACATTACAGACCAATTTATTAAAATCATTAATATAGTGCACTGCCAAAGAGCTTACAACTACGTCAAACTTCTCATTAATGCAGAAAATATCTTCCATACACATATTCTCATAAAAAATATTATCTCCACTGTTTTCATTATTGGCGACAGCAAGCATTTTTGAAGAAACATCTATACCGACTACCTTATTAGCGCCCATTTTGGAAAACATGCTGCAATTTTCTCCATAACCGCACCCTAAATCCAGTACTTTTTTCCCTGTCAATTCTGGTAGCAGGCTAAAAGTAGCTGGTTTTTCTTCCAATATATTTGCACTGTTAGGATTTTCGCGAAGCTTTTTATAGCCCTGAAAAAAAACTTCATTATCAAATATATTTTGCGGTTGCATACTTTCCCTCCAAAAACATATTATTCCTGCGGCCAAAAGGTGTGGTGCGTCACCGGCGCACCCGCATTTTCAAATCTTCTTTCCGGGTTTGCGCCCTCGCGAGAACATAGTGTTATCTGATGCCGAATTCCCCTCAGAACAGGGTCGTCAACGGATGGCCGAGCCTTGAACTTCATCTCCTTATCATTCCAGTAAGATGCTAAGCATCTTCTGTGTATTATTTAGAAAAGACTGTGTAACCTGATAATGTTCCGTTTCTTTGTAACCTATTTGTTCAAATCCTTCTTGAATTTGGTAGATCACGGCCTGGGGATATGCCATTATTATCGGTGAATGCGTTGCAATAATAAACTGGGACCCTTCTTTTACTAAGTCATGCATTCTGGTAAGCATAGACATTTGCCGCGATGGGGATAATGCTGCTTCGGGCTCGTCCAATATATAGATACCCTCACCAGTAAATTTATTTAAAAATACTGCAAAAAACGATTCTCCATGAGATTGTTCGTGTAACGAACGGCCACCATAAGAATTAATAATGGGAGGCCCGAAAGATGCTTCATTATCCAGGTCATCAATACTAGAAGCAAAATTATAAAAACTTTCTGCCCTTAAGAAAAAACCAGTACGGGGTTTTTTGGTACCTTTAACAACTTTTATATAATTACTTAAATCAGAATGTGTTGCTCTGGAGGTAAAATTAAAATTCTTTGTTCCGCCTTCTGCATTAAATCCATATGCAACAGCTATTGATTCTAAAATTGTAGATTTCCCGGAACCATTTTCTCCAATAATAAATGTGACTTTAGGATGAAATGATAGTGACTGTAGATTTCTTACTGCAGGTAAATTAAACGGATATTCAGAAAAAGAGGGTACTTTTTCTCTATCTAATTCTATATATCTTATGTATTGTTCTAATTTACCGGATTTCATCAATTCATCTCCAGGATAAATAAGTCTACGAATCCATTCTTAAGTAATTAGCGGCATGATGTCGCAACCATGCGTTCGGTTTCATGTAACGAAAATATGTTCCTGATCCATATGTTCCTGATCCCCCTGGTCCTAAGGCAATGGCCAGGCCTTAGATAGCTCATATTATCAGTAGTTCCGATAGATATAGTTCCGAATGGCTGAAATAACCAATTTCGGTTTTTCATTAATTTTACTCTTCATAAAGCGACTTTCAGGGTACTTTGCGGTTTGCTGGAGCTGACCTTAGGACTGGCTTCAGAATTACGGAAAATTTATCTCAGCCCCTATGGACTATAACCTATTTTTCCGGATAAAATCTTGATTATCAAATTTCTTTTTAATCAACTCCTCTGAAAACTTCCCTCCACGCCCGCATGCTCATGAAGTAAGCAGATATCGGGCAGCCATTGACAAGAAAGAAGAAAAGTAGAATCCGTTGCTGCCATAAAAAGTGTGGTATATGTACATTGTTAGCAGAATCTTCCTTTGAAGGTTCTTATTTGGGAAGATAGCCAGGGGAAAGTTTGGGTTTCTTACAACAGTCCGGACTACTTAATGAAGCGGCACAGTCTGCCTCAGGAGCTGCTGTAAAATCTCTCTATCGTAGAAACATTGGCAGCTATGGTAGGAGGGTAGCATTGAAGCCCTTACTTACTTTGAGTTCCAGAAATCAGAAGCGGATCTGAAGCCCGAAATTAGTTCGAAAAAACTAAAACTGTGAATTAAATTTAAAAGAAAACTTGCATTTTAGTAAAAGATTTGCCCGGTTTTTTTAAAGACTATTAATATTAAGAAGAAGTTATTCTTTAGATATTATATGATTTGGTGACAGATATCGTTTCATGACCGCTATTACGACTAAAGACGGTACGAGAATCTATTATAAGGACTGGGGCAGTGGACAGCCGGTGGTCTTCAGCCACGGATGGCCGCTGAATTCGGATGCTTTTGAAGACCAGATGTTCTTTCTGGCTTCTCGAGGATATCGATGCATCGCCCACGATCGCCGTGGCCACGGGCGTTCGAGCCAACCGTGGAACGGTAACGACATGGATACGTATGCAGACGACCTCGCGGAGCTTATTGAAACACTCGACCTGAAGGATGCAATCCTTGTTGGCCACTCAACGGGAGGCGGTGAAGTCACCCGCTATATTGGTCGCTACGGCACGGATCGTGTGGCCAGAGCTGTGTTGATCGGCGCTGTGTCTCCGCTGATGCTCAAGACACCAGCAAATCCGGCAGGTACTCCGATCGAAGTGTTCGACCAGATTCGTGCAAGCATCAAAGCCGATCGTTCGCAGTACTGGAAGGATCTCAGCCTGCCGTTCTACGGCTATAACAGGCCGGGCGCCAAAATCTCGGAAGGGGTGCGTGATTCATTCTGGCTCCAGGGAATGATGGCTGGATTTCCGGCTGCATACTTTTGCATCAAAGCTTTTTCCGAAACAGACCTGACGGAGGACCTCAAAAAAATCGATGTTCCGACTCTGATCCTGCATGGCGATGACGATCAGATTGTGCCTATCGGCGCCTCAGCCATGCTCTCATCCAAGCTTGTCAAGGACGCCACGCTGAAAGTCTACAAAGGTGCGCCTCACGGTATGTGCACAACACTTAAGGATCGGGTCAACGAGGACCTGCTAGCTTTTTTCAAGGAATAAGATCGGATAATAAAGTGGAAAGGAGAATAACGTGACGATCAGAAAGGTAGAGATTGAACGGTTCAGCGTGATATCTTCCAAGCCTTTAGTTAGTCGTGATAGAACTCGAAAAGGCTATTTGGTATCCGGATATGGTCGAGTTCGTGAAGGCAACTCGAAGCGCACGGACCTTTGCCGAACTGGAAAGTACGGCGGTCCACAGGGGTCTCGGCAGGACGAAGATGATGATGTTCATGAAACTCGATCACGGCGAAATTCTGCGTGAAGAGACCGGGCTCGACACGCCGAAAATCGAAGGCCTTCTCCGTGAATCTGCGGTGTGACGATATGTGACGATATGTGACGATACTACTGTTAAGCCGCTTTCGCATCGCCATCAAACGCGCTAAACACCTATTTACGGTATATCTGACAGTATATCTGACTTTTGATCCCATGATCGCGACCACGACAGACATAATGGCAGCTCAAACACAATCCAACAGGAAGAATAAGATGATGGCTCAAACACAATCTGACGAGGGCAAGAATAAAGAGATAATAAACGAAGGCTTTGCCAAATGGGCAAGTGGTGCTGGCGACGTTTTCGACCTGCTGACTGATGATATGGAATGGACGATTATCGGTAGCAGTCCCGTTTCCAAGACCTACACCAACCGCAAGCAGTTCCTGGAAGAAGTCATAACACCGCTCAACGAACGATTAAGCGTGAAAATAGTGCCCAGAGTGAGAGGCATTTATGCCGATGGAGACATGGTAATTGCCCTATGGGATGGAACAGCCACAGCCAAGGACGGCAAACCATACAACAACACTTATTCCTGGTACATGACCATGAAAAACGGACGCATTGTAAAGGTAGTGGCGTTCTTTGACACTATCGCCCTTGCAGATCTATGGAAACGCATACCGGTGAGCAAACAGGATAATAAATAATTTTCAGCAGAAGCAGAAAGAGAGGGGGCGCGCAAAAGTATCTGTGCAACAAATTGAAAGGGATTGTTATGTCAGAGGAAAATGTACATCGTACACTGTTGAATGACAACACCGGAAAAAACCGCTCCGAGGGGAGATGGGAACTTCTTTCGCGCCGCAGAGTTCGACGCCAGATGAGCTGTAGACGCGCTCAATCTCGTTTTCGGCAAGCAAACTTACGGTAGTGCAGCCCATGCAAAGGGTATCGTGCTGGAGGGAAAATTTCTTCCAAACTCCTCTAAAAAATTCTCTCTGCATCCGTATACTCACGAAGTGAGCAGATATCGGGAGACCCCGGGCAAAAAAAGGAAAGTAAAGCAAGAACTTACACAGGTATTTACGATGTCAAACGAGATAATTGTAAAAGGCAATCCTAACATCCCTAATATTGCTCTGACCTTTGATGACGGTCCTGGCAGAGTAACTCCGTATATTCTTGATGGGCTCCGAAAATATGGAGTCAGAGCTACATTTTTTTGTCTTGGATGCTGTATTGAGAAAAACATTGCTGCTCAAAATCATGATAGCAAATACATAACGGGCAGTGAAATTGTCAAACGTGCAAATGAAGAAGGCCATCTCATAGCCGTTCATTCTTATGATCATCGAGCTCTTCCAGAACTTACTGATGAAGAAACCCTTAACAAAAAATTGACCAGAACCAAAAATATAATCACTGATTTGATCGGAAAAACCCCTGTGTACTTTCGTCCTCCATATGGCAGGACTGACGATAGAGTAAATAAGATAGTAAAAGCGCTTGACCTAAAAATCGTTTTATGGAGCTGTCGCTCAGCAGATAGTTCTACCGAACATGGTATTATTCTTGACGGATCTCTCAAATACAAATACGGGCCAACGGATATTTACAACAACATAATGAGAAACACTGAAAACGGATCAATTATTTTATGCCATGATGGACACAGTGGAACCCACGACGCAAATTTCGGGATTGTATCGGCTTTAGACAGAGCGATCCCGGAATTACAGCAAAAGGGGTTTAATTTTGTAACAGTAGATGAATTATTGGCGACTGGAAATTACATAATCCGAGATTGAAATACTGGAAATTACTTAATCCGGGATTAAAATAGAGAATTTTTCCTAATCTCATCGCACTGATTAGACAATAGACAAAAAAGAAAACTGCTCCAGAATTCCGGAGCTGTACGAAAACTACGCAATACAGGAAATATACTGTAGAAGAATTACCTCTCTCTGAACTGAACCTGGACTTCAGTCATTAGTTCTTCTTCCGGGACTTCAGCAGGGTCATTAAAATATAATTCCCTGCTTGGCAGAATTGTTTCCAGGTTATTTTCCTCTGCAAAGGAGAAAATCCTGTTGTATGCCACTTCAACTTCATGGTACGGGCCTCGATAGATAACTGAAATGGCCTTCATAGCCGGCAGTGTCTTTATCTCCAATTTTGGGTCTTCAACTGAGACCCGGCCTGAGACCGGAAGTGTGATCTCTATGTCCGCACCTGTTTCCTTGTATTCTTCATCATGGCAGAGGAACATAATAGGGCCTGTAGTTTTTACTCGGTTCCGCTGGTTTTCAGGACTGCTGACGCATGCACAGATTTCATTGATTAGCTTTCCTATGGTTACTACAAAAGTTCCTTTTTCACGCTTGCTCAGGACACGGAGCTCTGGAATTTCTTTAATTACGGGTTCTGTAACTGACATTTTAAATATCTCCATAACTTTTCCACTATGTTTGCAGGCGCCCTGCAAAATGCTCTCAATCCTCTGCAGCTGCACAGCCTCCAGCCGGACCTCCTCAAGCCTCTTCCTGAAACAGGTCTCAATAAACTCGGAATTTCCTTTGCTTTCTGCGTCCAGAAGCATGGAAATTTCCTCAAGGGAAAATCCCAGAAAAGTAAAGGTCTTTATCTTCATTCCCTGCTCGATCTGAGGAACCGTATAATAACGGTAACCTGTAAAAGAATCTTTTATTTCCGGGACTAGCAGCCCTTTCCTATCGTAGAGCCTGAGAGCTTTCCGGGAGAGACGAGTCATAAAGGAAAACTTACCAATTGGAATTTGATCGATTAGCATCTTGCTCAAAACCTCAATTGTCCTGAAATTAGATAAACTGCCTTACTTTTCCCCGGGGGAAACTTCGTATGAACAAAGAAGAAAGGAGCAAAAGCCTCTACACATGGTTAAAACAGCTGCGTTACCTCTTTTATTATAAAATCGTACAGGCTTTACAAAGTTATAGGGCAATCGATAGATATTATAAACTTAACATCTCTTTTTTCTCAATCGGGTGAATGCTATGGATAGAAGACAACGTTTTAAAAAACACGACTGGTTGATCTCAAAAACTCAAAGTATACTTGAACATTATAGCTGTCCTGAATCATGTAATGCAAGTTGCTGCAAACATCATATTATCGATTTTAGCAGAAAAGAATATGAGAAAATCTTAAAAAATGTAGATAAAGAAAATGCGAATATATTAAAATCGAATGCGGTAAAATCAGAGTTGGAAGGATGTTATAAAGCAATAAATGCCGTCGAACAGTGCCCGTTATTGATAAACTCAAAATGCAGAATATACGATAATAGGCCGGAAGCGTGTAGAAATTTTCCTTTTGTAATTATTCCGGATGAGGAAGCAGGATTCGGTTTAACGTTGTTATTGTGCCCGATGTCCGTTAACATAATTCAAGATTATACTCAGTGGTATAAATCGGTAAATTCGACAATGCATAGTCGACTAAATGCCTTGTACGAACAGTATAAAAACATAGACAAAAATAATGATTTTTGTATTGAAATGAAAGAGCATAATTTAGATTCGTTCATAGAATTTCTTGAAAGGAAATGATTATTATTCGTTTCCTATTCTCTTTTATTCGTTTCCTATTCTCTTGCCTGTTAATGAAGGATTATGCCGGAGCAAAAGGGAAGCACAGACGAAACTAAAAAGAGAAAGTTAAGAAAGAAAAAAGATAGGAAACATCCCCGAAAGATCCTTCATGCGATCTGCTCCGGAAGAAAATAGAAAAGGGATAAAGAAGATCTTCGTAAAAGCTGCGAAGTGATTACTTTTTCATGCCTTTTAATGCAAGTCCCATTACTACTACAAGAGCACCGGCCACAATTCCGATGTTTATAAGATTTTTTCCAACCCCGTTGTTTTCCTCGTCCCCTCTGTCCTCTTCCTCTGAAGCGTTCACGGACCCAACCGTCCTATTCTCAGCCTGCAGCTCAAGGACTTGTTCTCCCGGGGCTTTCAGAGCAGGAGCTCCGGTGATGACAAACGAACCATACCCGGGAGTTTCTGCCGAGAAGTACAGGAACTTATCATCTCCTCCCGTTTTGGTTATGTTAAGTTCTGTCCAGGTACCGTCATCATCGTCGTGCTCGTCCTCATCCATGTACCTGCTCAGAGCGATTGAGTCCTGCTCTATACTTTCACTCTGCAGCCAGGACTTTTCCAGCTTGAAGGTCAGACCAGGATTCTCTATATTCTTTGAGGTCGCATATCCGGAATTTCCAACCCAGACATTGAAGGATTTGTAGACCTCACCTGCAGGCAGTCCAGGGACCAGGACGGACTTGTTCTTCAGCTGCTCGACAATAGTTGTCGTTTTTCCCGCGTTCCTGATCGCGTCGAAATCTACAGAGACCACGCAGGTTGCATTGTTTTTGAACTCGAACTTAACAGCCTTGCCGTTTATGATGAAGACCTGGGAGAGCTCCTTAACTTCAACATTCTTTGCAAGCTCAGGGGATCCTCCACCACCTCCACCTCCGGACGAACTACCGGAACTCTTGCGGCTGCTACCGGAGCTGTCCACTGTTGTATCACCGGTAGAGTTAGTCTCATTCCCAGGAAGGACAACGTCCGTTGAGTTGTCTCCAGGAGAAACATCTACTGTACTATTATCCCCGGGAGCCACGGTTATATCTTTACTTATCGCTGCAGTACCGACGCTATTACTTACTGTCAGTTTAACGGTATAGTTTCCCGGAACTTCGTAGACGTAAATCGGACTCTGGACGGTAGAGTCAGGCTGTCCGTTGTTGTCAAAGTCCCAGCTCCATGAAGCAGCATTTTGAGAAACATCTGTAAACTTGACAGAAAGAGGAGCATCCCCTGTTGTGACGTTTGTATTGAAGTTTGCAACAGGCTCCGGTTCTATTCTCGGAGTGACCAGGGGGAAATAATCAACATTTCCTTCGCTTATCTGGTATTCCTCTTCTGCAATCCCGTCTCCGTCAGTATCCAGGTGAGTTTGAGAGAAACCATCTCCTGAAGGAGAGCTCCAGTAGTTACCTCCGATGTATGGGCCGCCAATGATGTTCGTATCTTTTGACAAGCTGGTTTTATTCCAGCTTTGTACTTTGGGGATCATGTCAAAGTATGGTCCTGGACTAATTTTGATATTCTCTGTATTGTTGAAAACATTATTATAAATTTCACCAACGCTGGTATAATCTTCCAAGACCAGACCAACATTACACCCCTGTATAGTGTTTCCGGAAATTTCTTTTACTGAGTTTTGATAGTGTATTGAATCAATTTCTATCCCAGTATTTGCATCGGATATTTTGTTGTCTCGAATATTTAAACCGCTATCACCGTCATAATAAACTGCCGTTTCCCCTCCATAGAACTCGTTATTTACAATAGTGTCCTCCGAGCTCATTTCCTGCACGCTTATAGTAATTCCGCAGTCGTGGAAGACATTGTGATGAATATAATTTCCGTTGCTGAATTTCCCATCAATTTTTATGCCAGTTCCCGTGATGTCGAATCCCCAGATAGCGATTTTTGGAGTCTCACCGGGAATGTCTTCTTTGAATCCATCGACCTCTGGCATCCCTTCTCCTTTAAATTCGAGTTCTAGAACAATGATATTAACAGTTTCATGGTATACCCCAGGCTTCACGACAATAAGATCGCCTGAAGAAGCTTCATTCACCGCACTCTGGATAGTTGTGTAATTTCCAGGCCCGTCATCATCAACCGTAAAGGTTGTAGCTGCTGAACATCCAGCAAGAACCTGAACGGATAGAGCTACAGCGAATAGAATAGATAATAATTTTTTTGTCAGAATAACACCCCTACATTATTGGTTTTGTTATTAAACACATCATATAAGTCGGTTTTTATTTTTTATTGAGGTGTTCGACTTTCCATTAAATACTCCTTTCTCAAACCCCCTCTGTGGAGCACCCACGTTCTCAGACTGAAGAGGAAGACCCTCAAATTTGTCTCGCATGATTTCCGATCTACATAAACGAGAAGTTTTCAAAGCTATTCCTGCTCAGGTGATCACCGGAGAAACGACAGTCCCGCATCAAAGATCTGGTCAAACCAGAAACTGACCTCTTATCCTTCTATCACTCTCAACATTTTCCAGGAAGGAATCCCACATTATTCCGACGTCGTTGATGGAGTTTTGTACTACCAGGCAACCTGAACGATTACGTTCTTGCAGAAACCTCCTTGGGGATCCCCGGAGTAGTCCTGGCAGAAACCCTGGCCGGAGTGATCGTGGCCGGGATTGAAACCTTGGTGACTCCACTGACAGGAGACGTCCGGGTCTTCGACCAGGAGAGTGACATCTCTTCAATCAGGAGCCTCGGGACCTCTGTTGAGGATGTTACCGATCTTGTCCTTTCGATCAAAATATATCATTCATGAGGTGAAACCATGTATGAAATAAAAACAAACGACGGTGTAGCAGCACTTAGAGAGCAGGTTTCAGAGCTGGCAGCTGAACTGCAAAAAAGGGAGGTTTAGCGGGAATAAAGAATCCATGAAGGAACTGATGAAAAAACCCTTGTTTTTTAAGCGAGTCCAAGCCGGACTAAAAGATAAGAGAAATCAGTCCTTCTCAATATCCTGAATTTTCAGGGAAATATAATGAAAGGAGTTACAATGAAAAGAGTTACGAGAATTATTATACTTTGAGACCTCCTGTAATCTCTTTTATTTCTTTCCGGGAGCATGAAATTAAAAATAATTTAAACGGTATTTTCACTGTCGTTGCTGACAATGAACACCCCATTGTCAAGAATTCCGCCCGGAACGTTTATTATTCCGTCCTCTATCCATATCCTGCCGTTATCGGAAATTAAACAGCCTTCTTCTTTCTGGAATATAGAAGAATGTTTATAATAGTCTAATTTCAGAGTATCCGGGGTTTCTTCGTAAAGGCCGCATTCCTTGAATTTTTTGTTTATATAAACGTCGAAAGTACCGTCATCATGGAGGATGAAATGGGTTGTTTTGTTGCTGTATTTTCTGGGCATGCTGGATCACACATTTTATTATATAAAATAGTTACATGATTTAAATAGTTACATGATTTTTAAATAGTTACATGATTTTTAAATAGTTACATGATTTTTAAATAGTTACATGATTTTTAAATAGTTACATGATTTATATTTCCGGTTTCATGCATAGGGTTTCGTTCTACTTATGCATAGGGTTCCGTTCTACTTAATGCATAGGGTTCCGTTCTACTTAATGCATAGGGTTTCGTTCTACTTAATGCACAGGATTTAGTTTTGATGTCGTTCAATTTCGGGTGAAATAGTACTTTCTATTTTTATAATCCTTATCGCATTTAAAATAGCTACAGGCCAAAAATTGTCAGTTTTAACCATTTTCCAGGATGACTATATTGATTTGAGGCCGGGCAAAAAAACGGATTGGTAAAAACGTATTTCCGACACCGTTGGAAATCAAAACAGTGGTTCTATCGGTTTTTACAATTCCGGACCTGTATTTTTGCCCGTAATAGGAAGGCACATACGGCGCCCAGAACCCGAAAAATGTAATTTGTCCTCCATGGGTATGTCCGGATAGCAGCAGGTCGACTTTACCTGTTCTTAATTCTTCGGCAAAATCGGGCGTATGTGAAACTAAAATTACAAAATCATTTTCTTCAACATCCATTATCAGCGGACCGATATCAGGTTCACCGGAAAAGTGCCGGGAATCATGCCAGTCAATGCCTGCTATTTTGATTTTATCTTCGCCGATTTCCAGCCACTCCGCCCTGTCGCTTAAAACAATGATACCGGCTTTTTCCATGCTCGTTACCGTGAGATTGTAATCTCCCCATTCATCGTGATTTCCCGTAACTCCGAAGACTCCCATTTTTGCTTTGAGTCCGGAAAGCTCTTCAAAACAGGGTTCTATATAGGCCGTACTGCCGTAAATGTAATCTCCGCCCAGGACGATAATATCGGGGTCCAGCTCGTTTACTTTTCTTACCAGGGCTGCGACTCTGTCTCTCTCGAAAAACTGCCCGTGATGGATATCGGAAATAAAAACAATTTTCTTGCCCGTGAAATTCCGGGGCACATCACTGTCGCTAATGATAGTTGTCTGTTCTTCTATCAGATACGGCTCAATAAAAGAATAAATAGAACAGGTTGCCAGAAGGGCAAATACAATTACAGAGAATTTTAGAATTTCCGGAAGTTTTACTTTTTTTGTTTTCATAATTTTGACGGGGCAGGTTTATTTTTTGAAAGTAAGGAGTTTGTAATGAAAGCAAAGTAGATAAGTTATTGCATCGGACCTACATTTATTATTCGTTTTTCTCACTTACCCGCTGATTATCAGCCGAACAGGACACTGTTCAGATAAGAACCTCAGACAGAGGCCTCCGTGGAAAATAAAGCAGCATGTAGAAGAAGTATTCAATTTTAATATATAGTTTTTTCAATAAACATTATCACTATAGAAAAATAGATCCTTAACAAGAGTATATCGAATACATATTCCTTTTTAGTGGATCTTGCTCTCGAATAAATGAATATTGGAAACTGCAGATTCCAGAAGATTGAAATGGCAAACAACTTCTGGAAAAACTGCAAATTTACGGAGGTTTAAAATGGCAAACTGTTGCCTTAAGGTTGTGAGCACGTCCCGGGACCAATTTTTACTTCTGTATCTATAAGAATTTCAGAACTACTTTCCCGATAAGAAACCCGATTGATTATTTCAAAATCGAGGTTCAAAGAAGTATTTTTGGTTTTTGGGATCAGCTCTTCATATTTCGGGAGGAAAATGCCGTTTTGCGAATAAATCAAGTAAATTTGATTTACATAATAATATAGATGTGTCAACATACATAAATATTTCGGGGGCTAGGAGGTATTTTTCTAAAAAAAGAATAAATTAAAACAAGTAAAAATGAAATAAAGATGATAGAAACAACTCTGGTGTGTCTGCAATAGCCGATGCGGCAGAATATGCGAAAAAGTCAAAACAGAAAACGAAAGAAACTAATCCGAAAAGAAAAAAGTGTGGATATTACGATTGTCATCATCATTCCCGGATTGAAAACTTGTTTTAAGCCCTGTCTTTAATGGATCCTGCCTTCTGATCAGGAATGATGTATCATGACGACAGAACGCATCTTGTTTCCACCAGTACGTCACTGCAAAAACAACAAATTATAAAAATAGACAAGCTATATCGCTTATTTACTAACCAATATGCATATAAGGAAAGCATGCCAAATTTTGCATCTGAGTGATACTATGCCAGATATATTAAGAGGTATTACGATCGATAACGTGAAAACCCGGGACATGGATGACGCAATATGGGTGGAAATTACGGAAAACGGCGGCTGGCACGTCGTTGTTATGATCTCAGATGTTTCAAAGGCAGTCCCCGGGCATTCAGAGCTTGATCAGCTTGCGATGTCCAGAGTCGAGACCAGGTATTATGCAACCGGTAACAGCCCGATGTTGCCCCGGCGGTTCGCAGATGAGAAACTTTCCCTATGGCCGGGAGAGGAGAAATCTGTCCTCGTTGTAGATATCATCCTCGACATGGATCTGTCGATCCTAGAAACAAGGCTTTTGAGGACTGTGATAACCAGTGAAGCCCGGCTCTCTTTCTCTGACATCCCTCCCATTATCTCTGATCGGGGGCACCCGCAGCACGATATAGTCAAACTTGCAAGCCAGCTCGCAGACGACCTTTTGACGCAGCGCCGTAACCGTGGAGCGCTTGCATTCTACAATTTGAGGCGGGGGCTTGTGACGAATGAGGAAGGGTCACTACGGCAACTGAAACGCAGGGAAGATACCATCGGCTATGTTATCATTCAGGAACTGATGATTCTCGCTAACATGGCCGTAGCAGAGTATGCGGTCAAAAATGACATTCCTATCCTTTTCCGCAACCATACGGCCCGGAGCGCCACTCCTGAGCGAGGTGACTTGATGAAGCTGCTCGAAAGCGTGGCTGTTATTCCCGAGGAAAACATAGCTACCCTCAGAAGTACAACATATATGATGTTCAACAGAGCTGAATATGGGCCTGTCATCCTGGGCCATTTCGGACTGAACCTCGGAGCGTATACCCACTTCACCTCGCCCATCCGAAGATATGCCGATCTCGTAAACCACCAACAGATCCGAGCCTACATCCGGAACGAGCCCTTACCCCACTCTAAAGAAGAACTTCAAGCAATTGCATCGCACATCAACCTGAGGCGGCTTGAAAACGATAGGGATAAAAGCGCGTACATGAAGAAAAAGGCGTATAAAAAAGCTGAGTCGATCGTTCTGGAGAATCGGATAAGCGATGCAAGCGATAAAGACTTCGAGCGCATCACCAAATTCCTGATCCGCCAGGGGGAGGACTGCCCGGAGGCCTACAGTGATGCTTTTCGGAAACGCTCTGGCGAACTGCCGGTCATCTGTGCAGGGCTGGTACTCCTGCAAGCCCCTGATGGCAAAAGATGGACTGAACTTAAAAAAGCATTGCTGGAGGAAATGGCAACTGCATCTCACAAAGCTGTCTCGATCTTCGACATCGCACAACATATACAGGGCTGGCAGATGCCCGTATACGACGTGACAGAAACTGCCCGGAGCAAGCTGCCGGTATTCACTGCCCGGAGCACCATTTTAATCGAGAACAAAGAGTACCGGTCCGCCGCATACGAGGACACGACAAAAAAAGGTGCCATTCAGCGGGCATCCGTAGACCTGCTCGCAAATATTTTAGGCTTACCTGCTCCGGACTTGAAAATTACGATAGCAAGCTTGCCGGCAAGCAAAGAAGAGGTAACAATTAACACGTCAAAAGACCCGATTTTTGCCCTGCAGGAGTACTGCCAGGCAAAGAAATTTCCCTTGCCAGCTTATTCATATGAGACAAAAGGCCCGACCAATAAGCCGACCTTCACCTGTACCTGTACCTTTGGCTCCCTGACCAGCACCGAACAGGCAGGAAAAAAGCAAAGGGCCAAGCGGCTAGCAGCTAAATCGATGATATACATGTTAGTATCCGAGAATTGATGGTATGTCCCCTATGGATTTGCCAACGCAATAAATTCACTGGACAACAGCGTAGACAAACGACTTCAGGCTATCAACTATTCTGTCTTTATTTACACCCTGAAAATAGATTTTTTTCCAATCTTCACCTGTTATATTGCATACCTGTATAAATCCTCGCTGTGTAAGGAATGTCTCAACTGTTCCTTCCTTAATACCAAACTTAAGAGGCTCTCCAAGCTGTGACACTTGATTCCGGAGATTCCTTCCCACCCCAAGCCCGGAGCTTCCATCAACTGCAGATTGAGGAAAATAATCGAAGAGAACACTGCTATTCTTACCCGAGTTATTTACAATAAAGGACAGGACCCTGTCTACTACTTCTGGCTGAAGGTACATTGAGACCCCTTCCATCAGAAAGAGAGTCTTAGCGTGCGGGTTATATCCCATATCTATCAACCTTTGCCCAAAGTCGTCGGTTTCTAAATCGCAGGGGACATACAAAACATGACCCGGCAACCTGCCAAAGATCATTTTTATTTTTTCTATTTTTACATTTTGTGTAGCAGGGTGGTCTACCTCAAAGGTTTTAATCCTCTCCAACCCCTCAATCCGATAGGCACGTGAATCATATCCTGCCCCAAGGATGACCAGTTGCTCAATACTCTCACAGATTGACTTTTTCACAAAATCGTCAAAAAATCTGACTCTGGCAGCGATTGAATTATTTCTGCCCGGAAAAAATCGGTCATTCTGCTCCTTCAATATTCTTGCCTCGTCCGGGTGTTGAACTGTCCACTCCAAAATCTCCGGGCCGATGAAATAAGCTGCATATGGGTCATAACAGATTCGTTCGTCTTCGGGTTTCTGCGATTCAAGAAATCTGGCAAGTAAAACCCCCATAGCTGTTTTGCTGCCTGACCCTGTTATTTCCTTAAACATTTTGTTCATATTATTGAGTTCTTTTTCCGAATTCTCAGCTTTTTCCATAAATTACTCTCCTTTATCACCCGCTTTTTCACTATCAATATTAATCAAGTTTTCAAATTTAAAAAAGGTACGTGTCAGTCCTACTTTTCAGATATGTTCATAATCACCGCAGCAATGAGCAGCTTATCTGCACTGCTATTTCCGGTTTCAATCCTGTTTTTTTAGAATCAAATTGCCACCAGACTTTCACCTGAACATTCTAATGATTATAAAAATTACGAATGCCGCTAATCCGGCCAGGTATATCCGGAGAATATAAAGTCGCCCCACTGATTTACAGGGCATTTTCTCGACCAAGTACCGGGGCTAAGGAACTGGATCCGACCTTGCGATTGCCTTCGATATCCATAGCATCGGCTGCGATCTCCTCTCCGAAATCAATAAGCATCACCAGGGAAATCAAAAAAAGGATTTCCTTTATTACCAAAGGTAATTGTCGGACAGCCTGTAAAGGACGGGGTATTCGTGACCCTCTGCGCTCCCATTGTAATAAATTATTCACCTTTAGCCATTTTTAAAGCTCCAGCTTCGATTGCGTCAAGCATATAACTTTTATTTCTCTGGGTGATACCTATGTAATCAAATTTTGTGATATTTTTTGAGTCCATCCTGTTCAGGTGGAAAAACAGTCTTTCCATACTGGTAAGGCAGGAAAGAGTGCCGTTTCCGCTGCCGCCTGCAGCTGCCACGCATATGAATGGTTTATTCTGTATTTTATTCATTTTATCGGGTGAAAATTTCGCTTCGCATCTTCGTAACCTGTCGAAGAAAGCTTTGGCTGATTCGCTCATTTCTCCCCAGTATACAGGAGTGACAATGACATAACCATCAGCTTCACCCATTGCTTCATGAACCTTCTCAAAATCATCTTCCAGCTTACATCTATCTTCCTGCCTGCAGATCCCCCATCCCTGACCACAGGCCTCACACCTGAGAATATTTAAATCGTTCAAACGGACCATTACAGCTTCACCATTTCCTTTTTCGATCCCCCTTTTTGCAGCTTCACCGCAGCTTGCAGTTAAACCTTCTTTGTTGGGACTGCTTGTTATAACCATTATCTTCATGATCAAACCTCGATTATTAAGTTTCAACCTCTGTTTTAGTGGATCTTGCTCTCTAATAACATATCATATACAGTACCTTCTATTATATACAGTACCTATTATATACAGTACCTATTATATACAGTACCCTCAGCGAGTGCCCGGTTTCAATTCTTGTAAGGGCTTATGCAGTCTTAAGCTCCACTCCTCATTTTCCCCAACAGTTCCAGTCTCACTATAAACTTAAATTGTACCCTGGTTGATTTAAATATTGTATTTCTGCTACTCTATGAATTTTTATATTACTTTCAAAATATTAAGAGGAACAGAAAATTTAATCGAATGCGTTGATGCAATCAATGCGTCTAAGAAAAATCTGAATTTTTGTATCGAAATAATTTCTAGATCTATTTCTTAAAAGATATTCTTCTCCAATTATTAATATACACATTTTCCATAACATCTTCCATCGCTACTAAGATATACTTCAGCATTTTTCATATGCCTGTATTCTGATAACTTTGACAACGCGTTTCTAATAACATATTTTCTGATAGGATTGTATCTATCGGCATTATCAGGATTTACAATCCATCCTTTTTGAAATTGAGAATATAAAGTGTGACTATTGCTCTCAATAATTTCTTTTGCAATCTCGTTTTTATCAGCAAGCTCTGATAATATAAGTAAATAATAAAAAGATGGGATATTGTTATTACTTCCTTTTATGCCTCTGTTAATATTATACTGACTAAGTTTCATAAGACTATCATTGATTCTGTCAACATCTTCAGGTGCATATGTATTCCAAAAACGTAAAGCTACCAGCGATGATCCAAAACATTCGCCTTTACTACAAAAATGTCCAAAACAAGTATTCTCTAATCTTTGTCCTGTTACTTTCAGAATTTCTTTTATGTCAGCATTGTCAGAATGCCATAAAGCTAAAATTCTCAATAATTCAAGTTCATATGCGTTATGTGATAATAAATATGTCTTTGGGAGTTCCCCTGTTATAAGTCTTAGTTTTTTACTATGCTCCAAACAACTCTCCTCATCAGTAGGCAACAAATAATAGGGATACATATACTGATGTCTTTTTCGCCAGAAATTTATCCTGTTGTTTTGAGTTTTGCAGTTATACAATATTAGTTTGATTATATTTTGTTTCTCGGATTCAGAAATCTCCTGACACATAATTATACGATGATTTAGCGATACAATATTATCATATAACATGATTAGCTCTCCCCTCTAATTTGCTCATATTAAAAAAATTATATTCAATAAAAGGATATAATGAACCCGGAAAACAAGACAGGTAAAATGTGAGCCATTCTCAGTTTTCTGGACACTGTTTCGTGAGCATAACTTAGAATTACTTAAAGTTTTATAAACATGCTTCCAATTCCGCATTTATCCCAAGTTTCGCCTGACATGGGGACCCCCATACCTTCTGTATTGAAAGGACATGTTGAATAAGAAAGAGCGATTACTCGCTCTCCCTCTTCTAATAACCGTACGTGAAAGTTTCACTTCATACGGCTCAAGCATTCTATAACTTTTTCTGCATCATGCAGCAGTCTTTATTTAAATGGAATGCCCTTTTCGGAAACTTAATTTATTATTATGGGTGCGTATGTTTCTTCATGCTCCCTCAGTCCAGGCTCTCAGGGGCTTTCGGGAGGAAGAAAGCAGCCAGATCAGAAGGGCTTGAGCTTCTCCGGGAGCTGAAAAGGCCTGGTCCCGGAGCTTCGGGCGAATTAGGTCGAAGGGTTCGGGAGCTTAGTGGACAGGGTCGGGAAAAGAAAAGGTAGAGGGATAAGGGGGACGAAAAAGTGAAAGTGGAGGAAGGGAGAAAAGAGAATGATTCGTTTATGGCAATTGTTCAAACAGCAAAGAAAATGGGTGTAAGCGAATATCAATATATATTTGATAATTCAGATTTGCCAAAACTGATTCTATTAGAGCCTGCAGGGTATCGACAGAAAAATTGTTTCAATCCTCGTGTTAGCGGATCTTGCTTTCGAATAATTAATTGTTGCCCTATAAATAGCTTTGATTCTCTGTTATCATATTCTCTCCGTATGCCGGATTATCCATTCTTTTATTTCTTCAACTGACATTTCATTTTCTGTTGTAGCTACTCTAACAATGAATTCTATCATCTCTTCATCTGTAGATGTAAACCTGTACCCTCCGTCTTCAATAATAAAATTCATGGCTTCATAACCGGTTCTTTTATTCCCGTTAAAAAACGGATGTTTTGCAACGATAGTATAGACTATTATTGCAGCATTTTCGAAAATAGTATTGGATCCTTTGATTAAAAATTCAAACATTAATTCTAACGTAGCTAAAGAACGTATTGCAGAGGTATAATCATCCGGATCTTTAAATTTATCGTAATCTATGACCATTTGATGAATTTTCAAAATTTCAATTAAACTGATCAAAGCATCACTTTCTTCCAAGTGCATCTAAAATATTCTTATCTTCCACCAGCTTTTTTTCTAACCAGGCATTAAAATCTTTTATATGGGATTCCTCAGGTTCTTGTTTTCCTTCTTTTGGAAACATAGGTTTATAGTCTTCTTTCTTTTTAATTTCGCTAATAAGTCTTTTAACTACCGAATTATAGGACTCTTCCGGAGCTAACTTTAACTCTTTAAGTGATTCCTTTACATCCGGATCTATAGCTATCGTAGACATATATTATAATATGTTATAATATGATAAATAAATGTACATTCAAATTTGCCAAACTAGAGCCTGTAGAGTATCAACAGAAAAATTGTTCCAATCCTTGTTTTAGTGGATCTTGCTTTCGAATTTCCGTAACATAGTGTCATAACCGGGGGTCTGAATATGTTTCAATCCTTGTTTTAGTGGATCTTGCTTTCGAATCAAAAAGGCTAAGTTTTGACGCAAGGCCTTCTATGTGTTTCAATCCTTGTTTTAGTGGATCTTGCTTTCGAATCGAAGATTTGTTACTGTATTTGGAATATCAAATGATTGTTTCAATCCTTGTTTTAGTGGATCTTGCTTTCGAATTGTTATAAACGTTGTCCGTATCAATGTACATCAGGATGGTTTCAATCCTTGTTTTAGTGGATCTTGCTTTCGAATATAGACGACTTGAAAGAAAACATCGAGATATCGAAGTTTCAATCCTTGTTTTAGTGGATCTTGCTTTCGAATATTGATAGCATCGGATGTATACATATACATAAAACTGTTTCAATCCTTGTTTTAGTGGATCTTGCTTTCGAATTTTGTTAGGCGCTCGGTCTCGATTAATTCGGTGGATGTCCCATGTTTCAATCCTTGTTTTAGTGGATCTTGCTTTCGAATACTATTTTTATAATTGTTTTTGTTATACCGTCAATAGTTTCAATCCTTGTTTTAGTGGATCTTGCTTTCGAATAGTCGCACATGTTGCCAATGCTCCGAAATATTATGGTTTCAATCCTTGTTTTAGTGGATCTTGCTTTCGAATACTCAATATATTACGATCTCTGGTGGAACGAAATAAGTTTCAATCCTTGTTTTAGTGGATCTTGCTTTCGAATGAATCGCAAGCAGCGCGGCTGACATAATCAATGGAAGTTTCAATCCTTGTTTTAGTGGATCTTGCTTTCGAATCATATAACACAAGGGGAATTTTCATATTTTAATAAGTTTCAATCCTTGTTTTAGTGGATCTTGCTTTCGAATTGTTCTTTGTGGAGAGGATGATTTTCATTTGTAGGTTTCAATCCTTGTTTTAGTGGATCTTGCTTTCGAATAGATAGAGAGTATGATAGAGTTCCTGTACACAAGTTTCAATCCTTGTTTTAGTGGATCTTGCTTTCGAATTTTCGTTGTTATCTTTTCCAAATAATCGCATACGGGTTTCAATCCTTGTTTTAGTGGATCTTGCTTTCGAATGTAAGAATCGTCATATCATTTGATATGACATAAAAATAGTTTCAATCCTTGTTTTAGTGGATCTTGCTTTCGAATTTTTTGTTCGGGGGTAATCCCCCCTGAACCATACCGACGTTTCAATCCTTGTTTTAGTGGATCTTGCTTTCGAATAGGATGAAAACATAACTTCCCTATCAAATCCAACCCCGTTTCAATCCTTGTTTTAGTGGATCTTGCTTTCGAATCTATTAAAGAAGCAAAGAAGGAAAGAGAGCAACTTGAGTTTCAATCCTTGTTTTAGTGGATCTTGCTTTCGAATACAGCTACAATTTCCCGGATAGTGGAATCGTCAATAAGTTTCAATCCTTGTTTTAGTGGATCTTGCTTTCGAATGAGGAGGCTGAAGGAGTCTAAAATCCTTGAAGAAAAGTTTCAATCCTTGTTTTAGTGGATCTTGCTTTCGAATAGGATGACAAACGCATTAGCAGCATTTTCAAAAGACGTTTCAATCCTTGTTTTAGTGGATCTTGCTTTCGAATAACATATCCGCCATTTGCTTTAATGAGGATTGCAGAAGTTTCAATCCTTGTTTTAGTGGATCTTGCTTTCGAATAACTCCCTTTTTCTTCTATCGCATCATCCCGATAAAGTTTCAATCCTTGTTTTAGTGGATCTTGCTTTCGAATTGGAATTATCTGAGTTCCCATGAGTTCGATATCGAGTTTCAATCCTTGTTTTAGTGGATCTTGCTTTCGAATCTACCTTGCTTGTTTTTGTGACAGGGATAAAAGAATGTTTCAATCCTTGTTTTAGTGGATCTTGCTTTCGAATATGAAAGAGTCTCAGGAAAAGTATTGTCCTGTAGAGTTTCAATCCTTGTTTTAGTGGATCTTGCTTTCGAATACGCCCGTTCAATTCGGGCAGACGGCAACATAGCAAGTTTCAATCCTTGTTTTAGTGGATCTTGCTTTCGAATGAAAGTAGGAATGATATTCCAAGGGGGTAAATACAGTTTCAATCCTTGTTTTAGTGGATCTTGCTTTCGAATATGGTGATAATTCGGGGGGTATACATGAGAATTATCAGTTTCAATCCTTGTTTTAGTGGATCTTGCTTTCGAATCGACGGCAGACTATTTTGTAATGTGTACATGGGCTAGTTTCAATCCTTGTTTTAGTGGATCTTGCTTTCGAATAACTTCAGGAAAAAAGGTTCATCAGAGAAGGTGAACTGTTTCAATCCTTGTTTTAGTGGATCTTGCTTTCGAATACGATAACAGGAAAGACGTCATAGTATTCTGTGACAGTTTCAATCCTTGTTTTAGTGGATCTTGCTTTCGAATATTGATATCTGAGAACGAGCTCAGACCCGGAAACTCGGAAAATCGTTTCAATCCTTGTTTTAGTGGATCTTGCTTTCGAATAACAAGCGTGAGCCCCTATGTAAGCGTCCCACTGAAGTTTCAATCCTTGTTTTAGTGGATCTTGCTTTCGAATCAGATGAAAATGAACGGGATCATAAACACGATCAGGGTTTCAATCCTTGTTTTAGTGGATCTTGCTTTCGAATCACACGAAAGCAGGCAGACGACACTATTAAAAAAGTGTTTCAATCCTTGTTTTAGTGGATCTTGCTTTCGAATAGTTTAGGGTTTTACAGTACTCGGATGACCAATAGTTTCAATCCTTGTTTTAGTGGATCTTGCTTTCGAATTTTTTCATAGATATTATCATTTATTTCTTGATCTGGTTTCAATCCTTGTTTTAGTGGATCTTGCTTTCGAATGACGTGGTGTAAGTGAATTTGGGTGTTATGAGTTGTTTCAATCCTTGTTTTAGTGGATCTTGCTTTCGAATTACTCATTTTTCCATTCTCCTGGGGTCGCTCTTACTGTTTCAATCCTTGTTTTAGTGGATCTTGCTTTCGAATTTAAAAAATGGTATCGAAGAAGGTTGTTGGGGGGTGACGTTTCAATCCTTGTTTTAGTGGATCTTGCTTTCGAATATATGGAGGTATACTATTTTGGCTGAAAATATAGATGGTTTCAATCCTTGTTTTAGTGGATCTTGCTTTCGAATAGTGTTGAATTATCTCAGAGTCAAGTTTTGAGAGTATGGTTTCAATCCTTGTTTTAGTGGATCTTGCTTTCGAATAACCGTATATGAAAAGACAAGATCTACTTTCGATACGTTTCAATCCTTGTTTTAGTGGATCTTGCTTTCGAATATTTTTAGACTTCTTATGGTACAAGTTACATTCAATGTTTCAATCCTTGTTTTAGTGGATCTTGCTTTCGAATTTGACAAATCAGATAATAATCCTATATGCCCTTGGGGGTTTCAATCCTTGTTTTAGTGGATCTTGCTTTCGAATGGGATTAATTTTCGAGTAAAAGAATTAGAGTGTGAGGTTTCAATCCTTGTTTTAGTGGATCTTGCTTTCGAATACTCTTAGGACCTAATACATATTATGTTAGCAATTCTAGTTTCAATCCTTGTTTTAGTGGATCTTGCTTTCGAATACACATAAAAAAAATAGAATAATGCAGAGAGTTAAAAGTTTCAATCCTTGTTTTAGTGGATCTTGCTTTCGAATAAAGAAGATGAACTAACGTATGAATATTTAGAACAGTGTTTCAATCCTTGTTTTAGTGGATCTTGCTTTCGAATTTGATGACGTAATAGCTCGTACTTCGACATCTGGGAGTTTCAATCCTTGTTTTAGTGGATCTTGCTTTCGAATCCTGCGGAGGAATCTAACCGCCTACAATGTATTCCCATGTTTCAATCCTTGTTTTAGTGGATCTTGCTTTCGAATGAAAATAAGGGTGTGATTCCTTGAGAGAAGTATGGTTTCAATCCTTGTTTTAGTGGATCTTGCTTTCGAATGTTTGCTTCTCTTTTCGCGGCTTCAATTAGTATTTCGTTTCAATCCTTGTTTTAGTGGATCTTGCTTTCGAATACATGCCACGGGCGCGCGCGTTCATCGGCGGGACCAGGTTTCAATCCTTGTTTTAGTGGATCTTGCTTTCGAATTGGAATTGTTGGGATTTCTGTAGAAGAACAGAAGAAATGTTTCAATCCTTGTTTTAGTGGATCTTGCTTTCGAATTTTTCTCCCCTTCTTCAAGGGCCTGTTGTACTTCAGTTTCAATCCTTGTTTTAGTGGATCTTGCTTTCGAATAAAAAACAGTCACCAGAAAATACTATTCTTCAGGTTTCAATCCTTGTTTTAGTGGATCTTGCTTTCGAATATATTCTGCTCAATCACCGACTGCATCCACTTCTCAGTTTCAATCCTTGTTTTAGTGGATCTTGCTTTCGAATAGTGCCTCTTGATACCCCTTTGAAGTGTGTATATAAGTTTCAATCCTTGTTTTAGTGGATCTTGCTTTCGAATTCTATTTCCTTGAACTGAACTCCGTGAAGTGCGAATCTGTTTCAATCCTTGTTTTAGTGGATCTTGCTTTCGAATAAATAATTTGGAATCATTATCATGCGCTGAAGAAGTTTCAATCCTTGTTTTAGTGGATCTTGCTTTCGAATACGTTCCGCGTCGATGGTCACAAGATCGCAATGCAGTTTCAATCCTTGTTTTAGTGGATCTTGCTTTCGAATATCCAAAAAGGATAGCACCTGTCCGCGACGATTGGGGTTTCAATCCTTGTTTTAGTGGATCTTGCTTTCGAATACCGATACCAGCGAATGGCAAAAGATCAAACACCTCGGTTTCAATCCTTGTTTTAGTGGATCTTGCTTTCGAATTTCCGGTTATGAAACATACTGCCGGAACAACATTAGTTTCAATCCTTGTTTTAGTGGATCTTGCTTTCGAATAGGTGACGCTAGGCCGATATATCGAAGGCTTAGCAGTTTCAATCCTTGTTTTAGTGGATCTTGCTTTCGAATATTTCTGGCTCCCTCGAAATTGATGAAATGTATGGTTTCAATCCTTGTTTTAGTGGATCTTGCTTTCGAATTTATGAATACTACTATATATACTTTTTTAATTATGTTTCAATCCTTGTTTTAGTGGATCTTGCTTTCGAATAGGGCAAAATTTTCCGTTATTTGGCCAGAAAAGGTCTGAAATGAGCCCTTTTTCGGAGACAAAATTCTTGCTGGAAAATTATCAAACCCTTTATAAATACAAGAAAAACTTCTCATACGCAGATATTCCGGTAACAGCAATCTACGCATTTTCTAGAAGATCTGGAAGTCTTTGGATATAAGCCTTTTTGAACTATCTCGACTATTTCCTCGATAATTTTCTCGGCTTTTTTGAAATCAGAGTTGGTAATCCCCATCTCTTTGACCAGGCTGTTGCTACGAGTAAAACAGATATATGCCCGGTTTACTTTGATATTGTAATTTTCCCGGATCAAAAGCGCCTGTAAAACCAGCTGGAATTTATAGGTTTTAAAAATCTTGTCTTTGTATTCGGCAAATTTGTATTCAAGAGGGGCAGCAGTTCCGTCTTCAAGAAACAGTACTTCGTCAACGATTCCTTTGATATGGTGCTGTTTTGAAGCAATAAAAACTTCACTCTCTTTCCTTATGCAGTTCAGTTTCTTCCTCACATAATCCCTGTTTGTGAGTTTCCTTGTTTCATGAACTTCCCGGCCTTTGAGGACCTTAAATCTTTTTTCTTCATGCTGGGGGATGTCCAAACAGTACATGTAGTAAATGAAACGGGGACAAAACAGGTATTCAAGAACATCTGAAATTCGGATTATTGTTCCGGAATCGTTTTCAGAATCAAGTTCGATGACTGTTTTATCCTCATTTTCAGCATCTTTTTCGACGCCTGTTTCGACCATTTCCTCATTCACTGCACACTCAGAATTTGTCATATGTACCTCAAAAAACTCAGAAAAATTTGGTAATTATTTCATCGCTGACAAGTTCCTTATCAAAAGCCTGACCAATCAGCTGAACCTTTTTAAAAGACTGGTCATCCATTGGGAAAATGTATACAGAATCCCTATCGGCATCTATCAATTCCTCACATTCAATTCCCAGAGAGTCTCTGTCATTCGAATTAAGGTCTCCCAGGAAAACACTTTTCTGGACTCTGTAAAGCCCGTAGCTTTTGCAGCAGTCGCTGACTTTCTGGCGAGCCCTGTTTTCCGTAATATCATATATTACCCAGACGAGCAAACCCTATCACCTCATTATTACTTTTATCGAATCATTATGTTGAATAATTAATTATGTCGAATCATTGCTTTACTGCTTCACGAATTATCGCATCAAAGCTTTTATTTCCCTATCAGGCTGTTTGCAATTCTGTGGCAGTCGAACTGGATTGTGTTCCCAATTTTTATGTTCCTTCCCCGGTAGCTTATTTCTTTCTCAAAAGTTTCGTTGACAGCCTGAATAAGGACGGACTTACCCTCTTTGTTGAGAGTCAGCCCATGGGGTATCTCATCAAAAAAACTGTCTGAAACCTGTTTTTTTGAGAAAAGGTTGAAAACTGTCCTGTCGATATGGATGCGGTACATCTCAATCAAATCAAACACAAAGGACTTTTTGTTATAGTCATCTGTATGGTTAAAACCAACATAAGGGTCAAGCCCTGCTATAATGCACGCCTTTTCAACTTTTGAATATAAAACCCCATATCCGTAGTTCAAAAGGCAATTGAATTCGTCCTTTGCAGGATTCCGGCTTCTGCCCTTGAATTTCCACCTGTCAGGCAAAAGGAAACTCAAAGCCTCAAAATAGTGCCTGGAAGCCATTCCCTCAAGGCCCATTATTTTTCCCCGCATCTCATCAAGTTTCCCCTCAAGGGCTTCAAGCTGGGATCTCATGTCTTCCATTCCGGAAATATAATCATCAAGCTCGTCTTTCTGATCGTGCCTGTTCTTCTTGAGGGCTTTTAAAAAAAGAATCTGACCGTCAATCTTTTGTTCAATCCAGCCTTTTGCAAGCCTGAACCCTTCCGGCTCATCCGAAATCTGAAGCTGCCTCCTCCTGATATATGTCGTGCTCCCGAGTTTTGAATGCCATACCCTGCCAAATGGATCTCCGAAGTTGTCCAGAAAAACGATATCGATATTGTTTTCCACCGCAAACTTGATGGCATCGGTGGTTATGGTTGCGGAAGTTGTAATAAGGATGCTATCCACTTTCTTTTCGGAGACTTCAAAGGTCTTGTCGTCAACTTTTACAAAAAAGCAGTTATTTTGCTTTTTCAGGAAGGAGCCGTGAGTGTTGATTACAAGCTGCATCTTTTCACCGTACCGAAACCGCGAGAGACGGATTTTCCAAGGCCGAAATAATCGGGGATGAGGAAATTTACCATAAATTCCCCTTTAAATGTCGCAATCTCCACGCCTTTCATCCTGCTGCTGCCGGGATGCAAATTGATCTCGCATTTGATTTTTTCCGGAACAGTGTAACCAAGAGACTTAGACATGGAGAGAATGTTTCCGACCAGAGTTTTCCGAAGGAGTTCTTTTTGTTCGGAGAGATCTATCTTTTTGTATCTGCCAGTGAAATTTTCCTGGTTTAGGGCAAACCAGGGAGTTTCGAACCTGTAGGTGTGGAACTTGTCGGAAAGGCCGAAATCCTGTTCTTTAAAAGATATTTTCTTTTCCAGGATATCATAAGTGGATTCATCTAGCTCGATTTTTTCATATTTATTGAAAATTTCTTGGAGTACTTCTACTCCCTCATTTATTCCGATAACTAGAGGAATTCCTTTTAAAATTTTATATTGGACTAAAGGATACATGTAAATTACTTTATCACAGTTATGTTGATGTAAAAGTGTATATTCATTAAACCTGGTTGCGAAAAAACCTCGAAGTTTTGAGGCATTTGTACCTACTTTTCGGTCAGGAACAAGAGTTAAAGTTAGCGTTTTGACTTTCATGTCAATCACACATCATGGTGGACTTTAATTCAAAGATAAAACCGGTTTCAGGATTATAATAATGCTTTATTTGTTCGAAAGGAACATATCCGATATTGAGATCTTCTGGTTCTTCACAAGAAAAGTCCTTTTTAGGTACGGAAATCAAGTATTCATTAAACTCTTTTCGAATTGTTAGATATTTCTCTTTTCTTTTCAAAGGATCTTTAATAGATTTTAACAGGATATATTCTTTCCAGATCTCAACTGCTTTGTCATCTAGTTCGACAAATACATCTATTTTTTCGTATCCTGCTTTATCGTCTATTAGCCTGAAATCCGAAGTGAGTGATTTGAATTTAAGCTCGTTAACGTATGAAAGTAATTTGTTTGATTCGTCTTCACTTGAAGTATCTTTGACTTTCCGAAAATAACTGTTATTTAAAGAAATAAGGTCTTTTTCGTAAAGTTCAGAAGGACTTTCTTTTAAAACATCTCTAGTTTTATCGATGAGAAAACTTGAATATATATAACGATGGAGTTCTTTTCTCTCATCTTTCAATACTACTATCTTTACTTCCCCTCTTTTAGGTTTGGAAGAATTCCTGTTACATCGTCCAGCAACTTGATTTATTGAGTCAATTGTAGCAAAATCTCTGTAAACAATATCAACATCTATATCTACACCAGCTTCAATAAGCTGGGTGCTAACAATGATTTTCCTTTTGTCTGACTCTTCTTTTATTTCCTTAATTTTCTTAAGTCTCTCTTTTGGGATTATGTTAGTTGAAAGATAATAATAAGTAGTATTTTCAAGTTTCAATTTATTTAAATGATTAAATATATTCAGAGAAGATTTAACTGTGTTTAACACAACTAAAAAGTCTTTTTTCGGCTTTTCTTTGATCTCCGATTCAATTGTCTCCTTAAATTCATCCAAGTTCATTGGATTTAGGTTTATTTCCAGCTTAACTCGATCAAATTCCCTGAAATATTTGTCTTTATTTTTCACCAGCTCAATTATTTCCTTTTTTTCAGGATCGAAAATAAGGGGTTGGGTAGCTGTTACAAAAATAAAATAAGTATTAAAATATTCAGCAAAACCGAAAATAACCTGTTTTAGCAATAACCAATATTTATGAGGAATTGATTGGACTTCGTCAAGTATTACAATCGAATTTGCAATGGTGTGAAATTTCCTGAGTGAACGGTTTTTGTTAGATACTATAGTGTGGAAAAACTGGACAAAAGTTGTAACAATTATTTCAGAGTTCCAACCCTCGATTAAAAATAAACTTTTAAGCCCTTCAAACTCTTCGTCATCCTGTGTTCTGTAAAAAATATCTGCAAGGTGATGATGTTTAAGTAGTACATCCTCAGAAGGATTTGAGGTCTCAACTGTCTTGAAAACATCTTCAAAAGCATCATAATTTTGGTCTATTATGCTCAGAAAAGGCAATGAATAAATTATTTTTGAGTTAATTCTTTTTTCCTTTCTTAATCTTGCTTTCAATTTTAATGCAAATGAAAGTGATGTGAGAGTTTTTCCCGAACCTGTAGGGACACTTATTGAATATATTTTTTTATTAAGATCAAGTTTCTCAATACTTTCTGTAACTTCCTCATAAATCTCGTTACGCACTTTATTCATTATACTTTCATTATTTTGGAAACCCTTTTCTACCTTATACTTATCCACAAGTTCAGGTGAAATTTCGATTTCACTGGAAACATCAATCGAAGACGCATCTATCTTATCAGAGTTTATAAGAATTGAGTAAAGAGTTAATGTAATCAAATAATAGCCTGTAAATTGCTCCTTCTTGAGCAATTTTATGAATTTCCTTCTATTTTTTAAAATATCTTTAGCAATGGAACGGTACTCATTGCAGAAAGTATCTATGTCAAAAGAAATAGCATACCCATCGAGTAATTCTTCATATATTGTTTTCAATTCACGTGTATCTAATGACTCTATTTGAAGATCAATAATTTCAAGAGTATCTTCATCTAGTTCTAGTATTTCATCCTCGGAGTCTTTTAAGTTTCCATGATGCCTTTTTACAATAAGATATCCTATGACGGGAATATATTCCAGAATATTTTTATTATTAAGTGGATATATATACATTTTTAATATGTAATAGGCAAAAATAGCTGAGATAAGGCCATGCTGATATTCTTTTTTATTTTTTAAGCTCCTCTGGATGGAAGGATTAGTCTCCAAAAGATAACTTTGAAAATACTCTGTACCTTTCCCAAAATCGTGACAAATTCCTACAAGATATGCTATATTAGAAAAAGTATTTTCATCAATTCCAAACTTATCCAGTGATAAACTTTTCTCCTCACTTGTCGAGCTAGATTTGTTTCCTACGTTGGATAAGTGCCTAAATAATAATTTATCGGGATGGGAACGAAGATGGAAATCACATGAAGACAATTCCTTCTCCATTCTCAAGCCTCCAGAGATTACTTACATTAGCAAGAATGCATTTTGCATTTTTTTCAAACAAAATTTTGCCATATTCTGTAACTTCCCTATTCGGAAGCATTTCTATTGGAACCGTTTCTGAAAAATACTCTTTTCCTTCTTCAAAACTTATTTTTATTAGCTCTTTTTCAGGAATTACAGAATGAACTTCTCTTTCGGAATCTGAAAGTTCACAGACAGCTTCCATTTCTCCTATGAATTCATAATTAGCAATGTGTTCGCTCAGACCGAGGCATAGAGTATACACCGATTTATGTTCTTTTAGCATAGAATAAAGTTTATTATATACTTCTTCAGAGGAATGAGAAACATAAACCCTATATTTTGCATCTTTCAATACTTCGAATCTGATCTGGGTCCTGGTCTTGATTCTACTCATTAGAGGAGCAATTTTAGTGTCTATTAAATTTTCTGCAATTCTGGTCTTTTTGATAGGATAAATTATTTTCACCGCAATACTTGCCTTTTCTTTAGAGAAGTACTGCAGATACTCGTCTTTTCCAAACCCTTCTATAGCACCAATCATTCCTTCAATAGCCGTTCTAGGAGGGATAGAATATGTAAGGGGAGAAGTTGTAGTATAGTGTTTTCGGAAATGACCGAATTCTCCCCATACATCGAACACTAATACTTTCATGTTCTTAGCTCACATTGTTAGTATTTCAGTATTAATCCCGGCTTCCGCAAGGCTTTTTTCAAAGTCAATCTCTTCCCCGTCATATGTAAACGTGATTGATCCATCCGAGCAAATCTGGGCATTTCCAATTTTATCTTTGTTCTTACCCAATACATCAATCAGCCTCTGTACCTCAATCTTTACCTGTGAGATATCCCGAATCTCTTCATCTATCAAATCAGACTTAAGACTGAAAAGGTTGTTCAGATCCCCAATGTGATAATTTCCTTCTTTGTAATTTACCTTGAACAGGAGGCGAGGAACCTGACCGACTTTTGACCTAGAAATAAGGTTCTTAGTTCCATTCCACATTCCATCAAGAAGCAGATCTATATCTTCCTCTGAAAGTTTCGTATCCTTAGCCGCATTTTCATTAATAATTCCGTAAAAACTTATCAAAGAATAAGGTAAGAAATCCTCTTCACGGAACGTTTTTTGACTGGCTCCTCCCTTTGAAGCAAAAGCTCCTGTTCCGCGAAAATGTTTCATGAAGACCTTATGCATTGATCTGCCTATCTTAAACTGTACAGGACCAGTATGGGTTATTGACCCGGTTTCATTTTTTCCCTTTTTGACTTTAAGTTCAAGTGGAACAGTTCCTCCAAATAAACGAACGTCAATGCAATCAGCCAGAAGTTTCTCATTAATGGCGTTTTTACCAGTTTCGAATGAATCAAGGGGCTCGTCAATTGTCAAAAAATCTCTTGCCCTCATTTTTGCATCCTGAATAGAACCGTTTTCAGCTGAGATTTCCCTAACAAAAATTTCCTTACCTCTAAACTTGTAGAGATGATCACGTATTGTTCTCTTAAGCCTGACATCTGTTACAAGGTTTATTCCTGTTTCTTCATCAATACGTGGTTTATTTTCATCAAGCGGATCTCCGTTTGGATTTCCATCTTTTATATCATACAAAAATACAATTTCAGATCTTCTGTCTACTTCAGTCATTTTTAATCTCCTTTTCAGGTTTAGGTGACTTTAAAAGGTTTGATAGATTCATACCAAGAACAAAATAAAAACTGATTTCATCGTTTGACATTTTCCAATTATTGCCAGACTGAATCATGTATTTTGAGATCAGAGATTCAAGTTCTTTATAATAATTAGCATCATATTCTTCTAGTTTATTTATGGTTTCAGGGAAGATTCTTTTTATATAACGCTCATCAAGATTCAGGCCTCGAAGTTTAGTTCTGAAAGGAGCGCTTCCACGCTGAAATTTTTGAATATTTAGTAAATACTGAACAAGTGTGCCTTCTAAAAAAATAGCCTTCTTTGCATCGGTATTGAAAAAATGTTCAAATTCCGAAAAGACAACATTTGCTCGCTCCTCATAACCATTGTTTTCCTTTGGTGCCATGTCCCCTAATAACGTCGATAAATTCGTAGAATTCACACAATTACCTCCTGTATAATTTCCAAGCAAACATAAATTACTTAAAAAGTCTAACATTTGGAATCCTAAAAATAGAGAATACCTTATTGGATTTTCATTTTTGAAATCTTTTCGAATACGCCGCATAATATACTTTAACAGAAAACCATAATCAATTGATGTTCCTGTAAAGATCCCGTTTGTGACTTCTAAAAAGTACTTGTTTAAATCAGGGTCATCTAGAGTATTTGGGAAGAACCATCTTACATTACCTAATGTAAATTGGATGGATTTTACTTCGGTATCATTAGAAAAATAGTTACTGAATATTTTCTTTTTGTCAACGATTTCTTTGGATTTGAAAAGCTCTCTTAACCTTGAAGGAAGAATATCCTCGATATACAAAAGAATTCTATATGCAGAATTGGACTTTTCATAAAATTGGAAATTAAAATTAAGATAATCATCCTCTTCACTTAGAATGTCAAGGATATCGTTTTCATTAGCTGTTAAAAATCTTTTATATTCTTTATTAAATGTAAATTTTTTTTCATTAAATTTCTCAAAAGTATCGAAAAGATCCTCATTAGTGCTATTATTAAGTAGCTTAGGGATAAGGAGGAAATTGAATCCGTAAAAACCAAAAGACATGTATTTTTCGATATATTCTTTTCCCGCTGTAATTTTCAAGGCACATTCAAGGCAAACGGGATTGTTTCTCCATGCCTTACTCTGGTCAAATCCTCCGCTAACAAATCCCCGCTTATCTACGGTATAGAATTCATAAGGGGTAACGAAACCATAAACTTCTTTATGTGTTTTGCAAATCGAACATACTTTATCATCGGCTTTAGAGATAATATCATATTTACTATAAAACTTGGAAGCCCCATTGTTTTTAAGGATCTTACGAAATACTTCAAAATCTCCTACATATCTGGTTAAATCATTTTCTTCAAGAACTAAGGTTAATATCGAATTTTCCTTTGCATCGATAGAGTTAACTTTAGGTTCAAGGTCTGAGATTATTTTCTCTTCATTTTCTTTTATACATTTTCCAAGAAGCTCCAAAAATTGGACTTCTTCACCCTCTAATATAGGTTTTGCTTTTTTCAAGGGCTTTGAAAACCAGCCTATAATCTTGTTAGAAAACGTTTTTTTGATTTCTGTGACTCGTGCAGTAGGAGTAATGTCCGGACCGTTAGAGGACCCTCTTTTATAGAGATATTTTACAATTTTCTCTTTAGAATACTCCTGATGCTCAATTTCTTTAAACTCAAAACTATCTTGGCAAGAAACAAACTTAATGCAAAACACGTGTTTATAAGTTTCATTACTTGCAGGATTTTCAACTAGAATTGACACAAAATCGTTTAAATCCTTGTTTTCTTTTTCAAGCGCATATTCACCAATTTCTTTCATCGCTTCGATCATATGATTCACATCATGTGTGCATATTTATTACATAAAATAATGGGTAATAGTGCAAATAACTACATAAAGTAGAGTACTAAGAAAGACATATATTTGTCTATTTACAACCAAATCTATAAATGTTACAGTTTTTTTGGTTTCTGTAACTTTCCCACCGGGAGGAATATCTGGACTATATGAGGTTTCCTTGTAAAAATCTCTTGAAACTATATCTTTTGAATACCTTTTTTCATTGGTAGAAGTCAACTTGAAGCAGAATATATGTTCATGTGTTTCATTTCTTGCAAGATTTTCAAATAGGGAAGGTAAAGGATCTTTTAGTTCTTTATTTTTTTGTTCAAGATCATATTCTTCAATTATTTGAGTGGTTTCTACTATAAGCATCACCTATAACAACATATATTTTTTACATTAAACATGAAACTATATGAAAATAATTATGAGAGCTTATATAAAAAACTATGCAAAGAAATATATTAATTAAGAAATAAGATTGTTTGTTTAACAAAGAGCCTATCCCAAAAGTAATATTATGTTGAAATTATAAATTTACTTTTATGTCATTTCGTGAAATCGATGATGTTCTATGGAACTCCATAGAACCTTATCTTCCTCCACAGAAACCACTTACAGGAAGGCCGCGTGCAAATATGAGGAAGTTAATGAATGGTATTTTTTACGTTGTTATGACCGGTTGTACGTGGAAAGACGTTCCCAAGAGATATGGATCAAAGTCAACAGTTCATAGATTTCATCTATATCTGTGTGAACATGGTATCTATCAGAAGATTTTCAATGAACTTTTGAACAAAGGTTACGATTTGAATAAAATAGATCTTTCTCAATGCTTTACTGATACAAAGGATGTTCCGGCTAAAAAAGGGGGAATATCGGCTACGATGGTCACAAAAAAATAAAAGGAATAAAAATAAGCGTTTTAGTAGATTTACAAGGTCTACCTCTTTCGATTATTATTGTTCCTGCAAATAAGAATGATTCTACACTTTATATACCGACACTTAAAAATTTCAATATAAAGAGACCTATAGGAAGGCCTGTTAACAGGCCTTCCAAAGTAACAGCTGATGCAATGTATGATACAGCTAAAATTAGAAAATATAACAGGAGAAGAGGAATAAAGTCCAATATACCAGTAAATAAAAGAAATCGGAAGAAAAAGAAGATAGGAAGACCAATAAAGGTAGATCAGGAAGAATACAAAAAGAAAAGCATAGTAGAAAGGTTCTTTAGCTGGATAGAGTCATGCAAGAAAGTATTTCCAAGATATGAAATTAAAGAGACATCATATTTAGGAGTTGTAATGGTAGCAGCAATAATTAGATTAAATGAGCTTTTGGGATAGGCTCAAACAAATAATCCTTGTTTTAATGGATTACGAGTAGTAATGCATGATTAATGCTAACTACACATATTTTTTACATATTTCAATCCTTGTTTTAATGGATCTAAGTTTATTTGATATAACTATCCAATCTATTTATATTCATAGGTTCTTTTGTCTTTGTAGAAAAGATATCAAAATCAACTGTTAGAGTATAAGATTTGATAAGCAAAAGCATATCAAACCATTCATTTAAAATTTAATGAAAATTTGGGTAGTGGGAGGAGTCATTGAAAATCGCAAGCATAAGACTCTCTCCACGTATTTACTCAAACATAGGTAGTGTGCTTGTTTTTTTCAGATTTATCAATAACTCATGGACAAGACCAAAATTTGTTATTTACCAAAATTTGTTATTTAATAGATTTCTGTAGAGCCGTGCTTTTACGAAATTTTATTGCATCAATAATCAATATAAAACGTCACCAATATTCACGTTTCTCGGAAACCAAGAAATTGATACTTGAAGAGATCCAGAAAGGGAATTCTGCAGTTACTAAGATTGCGGCAACTGCAGGGATTTCTAAAGGAATGACTTACAACCACCTCAGGGAACTGAAAAACATGGGGTATATTGCAGACGGGGACAACGGGTACATAATAACCGATGCAGGAAAAATTGCCTCTATTTAACTGCCGGGATGAAAGTTAAGAATAAAATCAGAAAGCCTTGGGGAAGTTGAGAAGACAAAGCCTTTCCCGGTCCCCCCTCCCCTAATGTCTCAAATCTTCACATCTTCACACTTCCACAAATTCACATTTTAACAAAATAACATCTTCACAACATATCTCAATAAATAAGAATAGGAAGTTATCACCAGGTTACGCTATCCTGAGAAACCTTGAAGAAGAAAAGGCTGGGAAACTTTCCCATCAAAACTTCTGAAATATTAAATTGTTATCATTGATGGGTAAATAGAAAAAAATACTTGTGAAGACATTGAGGTAATTGGCAGACAGACAAAACTTGCATAATGAACCTGCCTGCATGCCAGCCTGCAGGTAAAATATATGGGAATAAAACAAAGGGAATATGGGGGAGAAGGGGCTCGAATATGTAGTATGGGGGTACCGCATCGAGAAAACACCCTCTCCCTCTTCCTCCAACCCTCTTTTCTGCAAATTTAAATCGTCTTTTCGGTTCTGCAATCCTCTTTTCTGCAAACCCTGTATCTCAATTATTTATTATTCAAAAACTCGGATTTCAAGCTTATTTTTCCATAGCCTTGGCCCTGAGGTCCGGAGGGAACTTTTCGATTGCGTACCTGAGGGAGGTCCTGGGCATTTCTTTTTTGTTTTTCATGACGTAGGCGAAGACTTCCTGCAGGTGGGGTTTGCTGGCTTCTTTTAACATCCAGCCGTAGCCTTTCCGGACCAGGTCGTCTTTATCAGTGAGGAGTAGGTCTGCGATTTCGAAGATTTCTGGCAGGAAAAGACCTTTTCTTGCAGGCAGGATGAGGGTTACGGCAGACGCCCGCCTGAGCCAGCGGTTGTCCGACTGCGCCCAGAGCGTGAGGTTTTCAATGTAGGAGGGGAATTTTTCGATAAAAGAGCCAACCGCGTGGTTGCAGAGGGTGTCGCATTTCGCCCAGTTGTTGACATAATTTTCGACCCAGCGTTCAAAAACAAAGAAATCGGCTTCGGTATATTCGGCTCTTACCATATATGCCCACTCGAAGGCGACAAAGGCTTCCTCGCAGTAGTCCGACTGCAGGAGAGCTTCCCCGAGGGCAAATATGTTTTCCTTGTCCGCCATGCCTGCCGATTTCAGCTCCTTAAAATAGTCCTTTGTGATTTTTCTGACAGCAGCCGCCCTGACCCCGTGGCATTTCACTTCCTCTTTAAAAAAGCGGGAATAGCTGTTTTTCGTCTTTTCGTCAACGTTTTCGATTAATTCCTTCCTGACCCTGGATACGATATCGGTTTGCACAGTTCTTTATTAAATCAAAGGTGTTATTATAGCTTGTGTGTTATTATAGCTTGTTATTCAAAACGAAAAATCAGGGCAGCAGCAGGTAGGCATCAAAAACATTTTTCATGGGGAAAGCTTATTTTCCATCATGCCTCACGTAAAGATTCGCCCTCAGAAACTTTCAGATGCCGAACGTTTTCTTGAAATCTTGACACAAATGGACTATGAATACATAGAAGTTCCGGTAGAGACCCTTGAGGACGAAAAACGCTTCCTGAATCTGAACGAGGTAAAAAGGAAAACCAATTTTGAACACAACTATTCGATTCTTTTTGACGGAAAACTCGTAGGAGCCTGCGGGATCAGGATTGACCAGCACAGGCCGTGGACAGGAGAAATCGGATATCTTGTGGATAAGGATTATTGCGGGAATGGGATTGCAACCGAAGCTGTAAAGCAGCTTGAAAAAATCGGTTTTGGCGAACTGAAGCTGGAGAGGATTACCATCCTGATGGATATTCGAAACCCCGCAAGTGAAAAGGTCGCCCTGAAGTGCGGGTACGAAAAAGAAGGCGTGGCAAAAAAAATCCACAGGATAAGAAAAGAGTACTACGATTGTTTCGTATACGCGAAAACCATATAAAATGCCATAACAGGCCAGCAGCAGATTGAAGCAGGGCAGAAGCAGGGCAGAAGCAAAATTGGAACCTTGACCAAGCTGCGAGAAGAAAATAAAAGAGAGGAAACAAAAAACGGATGAGGGGGATCTGTAGAAACTCAGACCAGCCCCAGAGTCTCTACAAGGCTTATTCCGTACCAGACTACCATAAGGTTATTTGCGGTTACAAAGATGCCCACGGATTCTATGATGTGTTTTGTGAGAGTCCAGCGTCCCTTTGAAGTTTTTATCACCGGAGCTACGTAAAACAGCAAAACGATGAATGCAATTTTTATAAGCAAAAGATGATAAATTCCATACTTTTCCAGAATCATGGCAGGAACAGGATTATACTCTGTGCCGAAAGGCAGTGCATAAAACGTAGAAGCCCAGTCCCCTATCACATAGAAAAGGATGATAAAACGGATATCGTACAAATAAGACCCTAAAGAACTCCGAACATAGCCCACTTCCAAGAAAAAACCCCCTCTTATTACTTCTTTGTTTTTAATTAAAAGCGACTTTATTTTATGAGATTATATAAGCGTAAGAAACTAAGGTAGAGATTCACAAATTTTAGTAAGGAGCCTGCAATTGATTTTAAGAATATTTAAAGTGTGTATGAGCTACTGAACGCGAAATAAAGATTTAAATGAGCATAAATAAGATGAAAAACAATAAAATATATATTTAACAGAATTTTTTCAGGAATAAAATAAAAAAAGAGATTTTAAAGGTTCCTGAAGTGGATTATAAGCATATATAGAAGAGTATTTCGAACTTATGACCAGTATAATTAATAGATGGGGTTTTTGAATAAATTTGAATTTGTTTTTAATAAAATAAAGAAGTGTTCTGTAAGTATGGAAAAGATTTAAAAAGGGGAATTTCAACAAAGAGAAAAACTCTGACAAAAGATAATTTCATCAAAGGTGATCACATTAAAAGGGAACCAGCAAAAGAAATCCAGTGGAATCCCAAAGTGAGAGCCTTGATGAAGATTATGAATTAACTGATTTATGAATAAACTGATGGCTGAAAATCGGATTCAAACTAAAAGATGATGCTAATGGCTGAACAATTCGAAAAACCAGAGATGGAGAACTCCCCCTCCCTGCTGGAAATGAAAAATGTTACGGTAACTCGGGGAAGTAAAAAGATCCTTGACTCCGTATCCCTTTCTATCAAGCCCGGAGAACATGTTGCAATTATCGGGCCCAACGGCTCCGGCAAGTCCTCCCTGATAAAGACATTAACAAAAGAATACCACCCCCTTGCAGCAGCCGACGGGCTCGTACTGGAAATCATGGGAAAAGAGACCTGGAACGTCTTTGAGCTCAGGAAACTTCTCGGGATAGTCTCGGGAGAACTCCAGCAGACCTGCTGCCGCCAGATCCGGGTCCTTGATGTGGTACTCTCCGGGTTTTTCAGCAGCATAGGCATATATTACAACCACAAAGTAACTCCGGAAATGGAAAACAGAGCAGAAGAAGTTCTGGATTTCCTCGAGATTTCTCACCTCGCAAAGAGGCTGATGTGCGAGCTTTCCACAGGAGAAGCACGAAGAGTGCTGATAGGGCGGGCTCTTGTACACGACCCGCAGGCGCTCATCCTGGACGAACCCGCAAACAGCCTTGACTTAAAAGCCCTTCACGGTTTCCGTGAAAGTGTCCGGAAAATTGCGCTTTCAGGCAAAAGTGTGATTCTTGTCACCCACAACCTGCAGGACGTCATTCCCGAAATCAGCCGTGTGGTCCTCATAAAGGAAGGGAAAATCTTCAGGGACGGGAAGAAAGAAGAGATCCTGACAGACGCAAACCTCTCGGAGCTTTTCTCCCTCCCGGTACAAGTCCTGGAAAAAGAAGGTTACTACCAGGCCTGGAGCTGAAGAAAAGCAGATTCCGGTTCCAACCCTGAAAACAGATCCGCTCCAGAGATTAAAGAAGCCCGGGAAACGGATTCAATATTTAAAAAGCCTCGTTTTCCGCTAAGGATTATTAGCTCTCACGATAAGGATATTCTTTAATAGTCCCGGGCAAAGTCTATATTATGACAGTGATGGGCATAATCGGCTGCAGGATCTTCGAAGATGAAATTGTCCATGTGCTTACAAACGACCCTGAAGCGAAAAAGATTTACCTCATAAAAAATGAAGAAAATACAGGGCTCCTGCACAAACTTAAATCCCAGGGGCTTGATCCGGTAGTCCTTCCTTTTTACGAATTAAGAACCCACCTGAAGCAAAGGAATGAATTCAGCGTCATTGTCCAGCTTCAGGAGATAGGACTCCATACAGACCCTTCCAGGCTCAAAAGCAGAACATATACAAACCTGAACCTGATGTCCAGGTTTGCAGACGGGGTCCTCCTTTTTTATGGCCTTTGCGGGCATGCTTTTTCCCGTATGCAGAAAGATTTTCCATATTTCAGGTGTTCCCTGAAACTGCTTCAGGACAGAAGCGAAGGAAAAACGGCTCCCCTTGAAGACTGTATTGCAGCAGCCCTTGGAGGCAATTCCCGCTACCGGGAAATTTTGAAAAGCCACAGTGACACCTTTTTCTTAACCCCAATGTGGGCTGGTAACTGGAAAAAAGCTTTCAGGTTGGGAGATGAATCGATTCCGGATTTTGAATTCACCCCTGAAAACATGAGAGAACTAGGGTATAGAAAAGTTGGGAAGATTGATACAGGGCTCTCCTATGACCCCGATTTTGAGAAAAACATTGAAGAATTTGCGCTTACCTTCGGGTTCGAGATCATAGAATTTAAAGGCGGTACTGAAATAGCTCAAAAGTCATACAGACTAATGCAAAAACTGCTTCTCAATCCGCTCAGGGTCTGAAAAGGTTCTATCCAAAAAGGGCCTTAAAAACTTCACTACTTCCGGACTGGCTCTAAATGGGATTGGATCAAAGATACCGGAAAATTGTTTAGAAGGCCTGAAGTGAAGTTATTGAAATGTACCGGAGGCTTGAGTGATAAGTGTATTTTCTTAACGCTCAGATATATAAAGATACACGTAAATAATAACTGGATATATTTAAATGTCGCAAATTAAGTTGAATCTTTTCAGGTTTTTAAAAAATCTGATTTTTAAAGCATATTATTTTTAAAAACATCTTCCGGAGATTACATGAAATCTCTCAGGAGCTGCCCGTGCAGCTTTCTTCAAAATATGGGAAATAAAGAGTCGTACATGCCAGAGGAGTCTACATGCCAGTAATGACCATAATAGGGTGCAGGATGTTCGAAGATGAGATAATGCACCTTCTTGAAAACGACCCTGAGATTGGAAAAGTGCTTGTGGTGGAAAACGAAGATTGCAGTGGGATCATGAGAAAGATGACCGAAGCGGGAATTGCACATACTGCTCTCACCCTTGAAGCGATTCCCGAAAAATCCGCAGGGAAAGGTGAAGGTTTAACCCTGATCATATACATGCTTGAACTTGCCCTCCATGCAATCCCTGAAAACCTCAAAAAAACCGTTTATTCAAAAGTAGAACTTATGGCGCCCCTCTCGGATGGGGTTCTGCTCTTTTACGGGCTCTGCGGAAACGTGCTCGGGAAAATTGAAGAGGACTTCAAAGCCCTGGACTGCAGGGTCTGCATCCTGAAAGAAGAGAACGGAGAAATCGTGGACGACTGCATAGGGGCTGTGCTCGGAGGCAGGGGGCGCTACCTGGAAGCCCTGAAAAACTGCAGCGGCGTAGGGACCTTTTTCCTGACCCCTATGTGGGCTGTTAACTGGAGGGAAATGATCCGGACTGCCGGACTGAGCCAGAACCCGGATGATATTGAGATGTCGAAATTCGTCTTTGACTATGCAGGCTACAAAAGAGTTACAAGGGTAAATACAGGCCTTGCCTATGAAAAAGACTTTGATGCCCGGGTAAAGGAGTTCTCTACGCTCTTTGAGTTTGAGGTTACGGACCTTGAAGGGACTCTGCAGCTAGTGGAGAATTGTTACGCAAAAACAAAAGCTTCAATGTTAGAGGCCTGCCCTCATTCCCGGGCCTGAAAACCCGGATATGAATCCGAGTCTGAAAACCAGGACCTGAAAGACATATCGATACAATGTTCTACCTCACACATATATGTCACATATTCCAAATATTTGTTATATATTACACATCATAGTCATGTATTACACATATTTGTTGCACAAATCTCAGCTTTACCGTATACATCAGTTTACTTTATAAATTGAGAGATATTAATATCCATAGACATAAAAAGTTAACAAGAAATCTAATGTCAAAAAACCTGAGGGGGAATTCAGGAATTGGGAAATCATTTCATTATAATTGCCGGAGAGGAGGCAGGGCCTTCCTCAAACAAAATGGGTGGGATCTGGAACGTCATTCACGAAGAGGCACATACCCTTGCAGCTCTTTTTGACTCCGGGAAACTAAAGAAAGCAAAAGAAAATACCGAAATCCTTGTTGCGGGCCCGTATTTCGGGCACAGGGGAGCTGACTGGAACCGGGGCTTGAACAGGATTACGGACATGAACGGGCTTGCCCCTCTCAGCACTGACGGAGAACTCAAAAAAAGCCTGAAAACCATTGAAGACGAAGGCATTAAAGTTTTCACAGGAGAAGAAATGGTCGGAGAAACCAGGATAGGTTACCTGCAATTCCAGACCTCTGATTTTGGGAAAATCCGTTCGACCTATATGGGGAAAGATATGACTCTCGAAAGCAGGGTCAAAGCCGAAGCCTATGAACTCCTGGGGCTTGATTCCCTCAAGTACGAAAGCATGTCAAACGGTGCGGAATATACCCATTACCTTTCCCTTTCACATTCGATCTCCGAACTTATCCGGCTTCTTGTAAGTTCGGCTCCCAAAACCCTGGCAGAAGAGAAAAAACAGGAAAAAGAATTAATTCCCTGTCCGGGGGTTTCCCTGCACTGCCATGAATTCGGGGTATTTTATGCTCCTGCAAGACTTAAAAAACTGGGGATCCCGACGAATTCTGTCGCAACCCTGCATGCCACTCTTCCAGGCAGGAATGCCGGATACAACTCCATCCAGAAAAGGAGAAATAATGACAGCACGTGGCCTCCGGGAGTGCCTGAGAACCTTGCATCCCTCGAAGCCCTTGCTATGTACGCAGACATGGTTACGGCAGTAGGGGAGTCCACGCGCCAGGAAGCCCGACTTTTTTACGGGATTAACGGGATTGTCATTAGAAACGGGATAACAATCGAATCCGAAAAAATAGACTGGAGCCGAAAAGAACTCTACCTCGCAAAGATCCAGAGTTTCCTTTCCGAAAACCTGTACAGGTATTACGGAGGGGAAAAGATCGAGCCCGGAAAGATCATCCCCATTTTCACAATCTCCCGCATAGAGGTTGAAAACAAAGGGTACCCCGACCTTCTCGATTCCCTTGTAGCTCTTGAACATATAATAAGGAACAGTATCATGGAAGGGCATATGGAAGAAGGAATAAAAGTAATCTGCTTCCTTGTGGCTACGGAAGGCCCTAAAACCAACCTTCCGGAAGGGTTCCCGGTAAACCTGCCAAAAGATGTGCTTGTAGGAAACGAGCTGAGGCTTCAGCAGATGATAGAGGAAAGAGAGCTTGATTTCCCGAAAATGGTAAGAGGGAAACGTTCGGTTGCTGCTATGCTCTATCCCCAGATTATCTCTCCCGGGGATGGGGGACTGGGAATGGGAGTAAGGGACTTTATGGCTGGCTGCTGTGCCGGAGTTTTTCCTTCCCGTTATGACCCCTTCCTGCTCACAGGGCTTGAAGCCGGAAGAGAGGGGACCCCAAGCGTAGTAAGCCGGGTTTGCGGTTTCAGTGATGCCATAAAAACTATCGAGTCCCTGGTAGAGGGCCTGGGCGGAGTAATAGTGGTAGACAACATAGACCTCTCCTACTACGAGACAGTCCTTGAATACGCTCTGGCAGTCAGTTACTTTACCAGAAATTTCATAGATGACAGGGTGAAATACAGACTTCTCTGCAGGGAAGCATTTCTCCTTGCAAAGGACATGGGCTGGGAGAAACCCGTAGAACAGTATTATGAGCTGATAAGCGGGGCACGCTTCTGTAAAAAGAAAAAATGAGAACTCCGGAAGCAGATAAAAGAGGAAATCAGGAGCAGAGAGGTTTTCCGAAAATGTCAGAAATCAGAAAGCACTATTTTCTCCCCGAATACTGCATAATTGCCGAAGAGAGGGCTAAAAGACCTTCGGACTTTGCAGGAGCAACCGGAACTTCCGAAAAAAGCCATTCTGAAAATTGCGTGTTTTGTGGGGGAAACGAGGAAAAAACGCCTCCTGCAACTGCAGCATATAAGAAAGATGGGATCTTTGCCGACACCGAAGAAAAAAGAGTCCGCAACTGGGATTTTCGCTGTTTTCCGAACCTCTATCCTGCACTTTCTCCTGCTCCTTCTTCCCCCGAATTTCACGGAAAAGGGTTTGAAGCTTTTCCGGGATTCGGTTTCCATGAGGTAATAGTGGAATCCCCCGTACACGGGAAAAAACTGGAGGACTTCTCCGATGCTGAAATATCCGGGCTTATGAGAGTCTATAAGGACAGGGTATGCTATTACGCATCCCGTGAGAAAATCCGTTATGTCTCCCTGTTCAAAAATTCCGGAAAAGCTGCAGGCGCTTCACAGAACCACCCGCACAGCCAGCTCCTCGCCCTGCCGGTTTGCCCTCAGGTCCTGGAAAGGGAATTAAAGGCTATCAGGGAAGGAGAAAAATGCCCTTACTGCACGCTCCTTGAAAAAGAAAAAGCTTCAACACGCCTTATCCATGAAAATAGTAAATTTGTGGCTTTTGCCCCTTACTATTCAACAGGACCCTTTGAAGTATGGATCCTTCCAAAAGAACATATCAGTTTCCTGGGGGATTTCAGTCCTGAACTCCTTTTTGCCCTCGGGGAAATTTTGAGAACGGTCCTCAGGAGTTATGGAAAAGTATTCGGGAACCTACCCTATAACCACATGTTCTACCAGCTTTTTGAAACACCGGAGTACCACCTGAACCTGAGGTTGATGCCCAGGATCACCACGGCTGCGGGGTTTGAACTGAATACCGGAATTTACATCAATACGGTTTCTCCTGAAAAGGCAGCTTCATACCTGAGAGGGGATATTAATGAGCTGGCTCAAGAGGAAGCCGGGAGAGAAAAATAAACAGCTAGAGTGAAAGTTTTCGCTGCAAAATATGGGGAAAAAAACGGAGATATGTTTATGTACAATTAAAAAGGATAAAGTTAGGGAAGTATAGAGATGTATCCTTAACGCGAAAATTGTCCTGTGGGCAGGCATATCTGGAGAATTCCTGTTCTGAATAGGTACGTGAAGGGTTTTAGAGGAAAACGGATAGAGGAATTACAACAAGAAAGGCGCAACCTGAGTTTACCGATCTGAAAATATACAAGGTAAAACTGAAAGGTTTTAACAACACAGGCTGGGGGATACCTGTAACTTTTAGCAGCCGCAATGTCCTTCACTTGACAAAAAGGAATGAGTGAGTCTATGAAAAAGATTCGAGTAGGAATGTTTAGCTGGGAAAGTTTGTATTCGATACGTGTGGGTGGGATTTCACCCCATGTATCCGAACTCTCTGAGGCTCTTGCAGCCAAAGGTCATGATATCCACCTTTTTACCCGAGGCAAAGATAATAGTGATGAAATCATCAAAGGAGTCCATTACCACAGAGTGGAATGCGACCGGTACGGAGGAATAGTGGAACAGATGAACAGGATGTGCGACGCCATATACTGTCGGTTCCTGAACGTGCGGGAGGAATTTGGAGAATTTGATATCCTCCACGGGCACGACTGGCATCCTGTAAATGTCCTCTGCAGGATTAAAGCCCAGTTTGGGCTGCCTTTTGTCCTGACTTTCCACAGTACGGAGTGGGGGCGCAATGGAAACCGCCACGGAGACTGGTGGGAAGCAAAGGAGATTTCACACAGGGAGTGGCTTGGCGGGTATGAAGCTTCAGATGTAATTGTTACGTCTACGATTTTGAAAGATGAAATCAAGCATATTTACAAAATTCCCGATTATAAGCTCTGGGAGGTTCCCAATGGGATAAACGTGGGGAAAATAAGAAGAGAAGTTGACCCCGGGGCAATAAAGAAGAATTACGGCATCCACCCCTGCCTACCTGTGGTGCTCTTTACCGGCAGGATGTCTTACCAGAAGGGACCGGATCTGTTAGTTGAAGCCGCAGCAAAAGTCCTGAGGAAACGGGATGCCCGGTTTGTGCTTATAGGAGAAGGGGAGATGCGGAACCAATGTGAAAACCAGGCTAACAGGCTGGGGATCGGAGATTCTTGCAATTTCCTTGGTTATGCCCCGGACAACACCGTCATAGACTGGTTTAATGCCTGTGACCTTGTCTGCGTCCCGAGCCGAAACGAACCTTTCGGAATAGTCGTGCTTGAGGCGTGGGATGCAGGAAAACCGGTGGTTGCAAGCGATGCGGTTGCTCTTGTTGAGAACTTCAGGACAGGTGTTATTTCCCATAAAGAGCCCTCGTCCATCGCCTGGGGCCTCAATTACGTACTTGAGGGGCTCGGCCGCAACAGGATGGGAGAAAAGGGGTATGATCTCCTGAAAAAGAGATATAACTGGGAAACGATAGCTGCAAAAACCCTTGAAGTATACGAAAAAATAATAGAAAAAGCCTGAACACTAAAGTAGTGTTTCACCGTGTCTCTAAACTCGAAGCTGCTACAAAGAAAATTAAATTAGAAGTGGAGACAGATACCCCCTCAAAAAAACACACATGATATTCTTCGAATAGCAGGCACAAATAATAAAAGTAATTGAAAGTACTTTCATACCAAAGAAATGTATATTTCTGGGACTGTAATTGACTCAGAAAGACGTAATGTAAAGTACTGTTCGAATAAGTGTAAAAACGGTTGCATATAAAACGAGATCTTATGCTGGGGGTTGATAGCGCTGACGCGGACATACCGTAGTTTGCTGCGGGATATGTCCGCGCCATTGCAATTTTAATTCAGGACAATTTTATACAATAGAAAACGGTTACCTTTTCAGATAAAGCATTGCTATTTTTTTAGAATACGGAAATTATTTATAATCATTTTTTCTTGATTATTTTAGTATGAAAAAACTTGGATTCGGGACGTTGCGTCTTCCACTCACCCGTCCTGACGATGTGAAATCGATCGATCAGGATCTTTTTAATCGGCTCGTTGACGAATTCATGAAAGCGGGTTATACTTACTTTGAGACCGGCTGGCCATATCATTCCCAGTGTGCTGAAGACGCCTGTAGAAAAGCGATTGTAGAACGGTATCCCAGGGAAAAATTCTGTCTCGCGGATAAGATGCCGACCTATAATCTCAAAAAAAGTGAGGACTATGAGAATATTTTCACCGAACAGCTGAAACGTTGCGGAGTAGACTATTTCGATTATTATCTCTTCCATAACCTTGGTAACAGAACCTATAAACAATGTGAAGAACTCGGAGGTTTTGAGTTTCTTCGACAGAAAAAGGACGAGGGAGTTGTGAAGCATATAGGTTTTTCGTTTCATGACACACCAGAAATTCTTGTTAAAATATTAACAGAACATCCCGATGTGGATGTTGTGCAATTGCAGATAAATTATATCGATTGGGAAAACATCAGCATCCAGTCACGCAGATGCTACGAAGTTGCGAGGAAACATAACAAACCGATCATCGTCATGGAGCCAGTTAAAGGCGGGGCGCTTGCCTCGGTCCCTGAAGAGGCGGAAAAACTTATGCATAAGATCCATCCGGAGGATTCCCCTGCTTCGTGGGCACTTCGGTTTGCTGCGGGATTTGAGGGAGTTTTCATAGTCCTGAGCGGTATGAACACCATTGAACAGGTGAAGGATAATATCAAGACCTTCGATAATCTGACACCGATTTCCCCTGAAGAAAATACTGTCCTCGAAGAAGTCAAGGAGATCATTAGCAAGAGTACCGCGGTCCCCTGTACTGCATGCCGGTACTGCGTCGAGGGGTGTCCGCAGGATATCCCGATACCTGTTCTATTCTCAATTTATAATGATACAATGAAGTATGGAGATATCAACTACCCCACTGTGCATTACCAACATGCAGTCTTTGGTCACGGTAAAGCAAGCGACTGCATAGAATGCTGCAAGTGTGAAAAGAGTTGCCCGCAACATCTGCCAATATCTGAAATCATGAAGGAGATCGCAACTAGGTTTGATAAAGAAAAATGAGAATTTCCGGCAGGATTTTATATTTTTGATCATTCCACCGTTAACAATGTATTGAATCAAAAAAACGAACATGAAACTCTTCGAATAACAGGCCCAAAAAATGAAAGTACTTGAAGGCACTTTCATGCCAAATTGTATATTTAAAAATCATATCTGAAATTCAGATACTTAAAAACCTCAAATATGTATAAAATTTAAAGAAAAGTTTAAGAGGAAGATGTTATACGGCGTCTTCCTCATCGTCTTCATCAAATTCTTTATAACTGTCACTTCCGACCATTGCTGCCGAGATTGAGTCAATCCCGTCGAGCCACTCTGCAACAATGCCGTATGGGAGTTCAGCCATTGCCTCTTCAGGCAGGCTCTGTCCTTTGAGCACGATTGCGCCGCACTGGGCAGTGTAATCGAGAGCAAGTTCAAGGTTGTCCGATGCTTCGGCATCGACTGCCGCTTTTATAAGGTCGTTGATACTTGATTCTTCCTCATAATCACCCATAACATAGCATTCGAAGGCGACAAGCGCTCCCATAAGAGAGGTCTGTACCGAATCGATCATAAGGTCGATATCTTCAGAAATAGGGTCGACCTCGGAAAGCACGATATCCCTGATCTCCCCAAGAATTTCCAGAGCTTTTTCTTTGGAGAGCATAGACTTTTCAAAGCGAGCGGTTACTTTCAGGCAGGCAAGGATCACGTCGTCAACCATATTGACGAATACAGCACTTTCCTTCCCGGCTTCCTCTTCTGTTTCTTTTATTTGAAAACCGCTTTCCTTTGCCCGTCCGAGCCAGTTTTCCCAGCGCTTTTGGGTATAAAAATCATAGGGGGGGACCTGGTTCATTTCATGTTCAGGCACTTATAACACCGCTTATATACTTTTTTATTAATTAATAATCAGTTTTACTATTACTAAAAGGTGTTTGTTTATGTTCACCAGGCAAGTTTCACTTTTTTCAAGGAATTGCCGGCTTCACATTTTGAGTCAAGGCTTTCAAGGACCTCTACGATTTTGCATTTGTCTCCCTTTAAAAGCCCTTCCGGATGGCAGATATCATACACGCTGCACTCTCTCTTTCCACATCTGGCTGGCTCATACATAATTTTTGCCCCTTCGACAGCTTTTCTCGATTCCAGGGTTGTCAGGATAGGAGCCCTGCTGACGTCCACAGCAAGTACCCCGCTGTCGTGCAGGAAACATTCATGTATGTCTTTACTTTTGATTCTCTCGACTCTATACCTGCGTCCGGGTTCAAGGTTAAGGCATGTATTCTTCAACCGGCATTTCTTGCATTCAGGCATTTCACCTTTGAATATGAATTCCAGCCCTTCCCTTGCCAGCCGTGATCCGATGAGTGTTATTTTTGTATCGCTTTCTGTCATAATAATTCTTCCATTTAAACGTATTCTGGTATTCGTTGATTTTTCGGGATTCCGAAAGCTGATCCCGAAATATTTCGAATTAGTATTGAGATTAGACCTGAAGTCAGGCACTTAAGACGGATTATCCTGAATAAATCGAATTCATTTAAACTCAAATGGGCCGTTAACACTATCAGATCTGAAATTAGATCTGAACCCCTGCCTGAAATGTTCTGATATACCATTGATTATCTTTATGATATTTCAAACAGTTGCTGATTTTTTGCTTCAGCCTGAGTTAAAACAACTTTTCAATTTATGACCTTTGTGATTCTTGCAACCTTTTCGGCTGCCGAGGGAGTAAGCCCGTTTCCGAGAATTGTGTATCGGTCCGGGCGGATACTGTGTGCATGTAAAAGGGCTTCGACTATATATTTATCTTCTATGCCCAGTTCTTCTGCATTAGTAGGAGCCCCGATCTTTTTTAAGGCGTCCCGGATCTCCTGCCAGTTTCCCCCGTGCAGGTACATCATCATGATCGTACCAACTCCGCATTGTTCCCCGTGCAGCGCAGGCTTTGGGGCAATCCTGTCAAGGGCATGGCTGAACATATGTTCCGATCCCGAAGCCGGCCTCGAAGAGCCTGCAATGCTCATTGCAACCCCATTTGAGACCAGGGCTTTTACCACAAGCCTGGCAGACGTCTCATGTTCCGGCTTTATCGAATCGGCATTTTCTATTACCACCCTTGCTGCCATACGGGAGAGAGCGGCAGCGTATTCCCCGAAGTACTCGTTTCGGAGCCGGCTTGCAAACTCCCAGTCCAGGACTGCTGTGTAATTGGAAATAATGTCTCCACAGCCGGCTGCAAGAAATCGGAACGGAGCCGCAGAGATGATTTCGGTGTCCGCAACCACGGCAATAGGGGCCTGAGCCTGTACGGAAGCATTTTTTCCGTTGTCAATTATCGAGGCGCGGGAAGATGCAATGCCGTCATGAGAAGCTGCCGTGGGCACACTGATAAAGGGGATTTCAAGCCTCGTGGAAGCAAGCTTTGCAAGGTCAATAGATCTGCCACTTCCGATCCCGAGAAGAAAAGTCGCCCCGGTTTCGAGAGCTTTTTGCATTATTTTCTCGACTTCTTCCATGGTTGCCCTGCAGGTGAGCACCATTTCTGCGCTGCTCCCTTCATTTTCCAGGAGGGTGATCACTCTTTTACCCGCAACGTCCCGGGTAGTGTTTCCGGTAACTATCAGCGCATTTCCTTTCAGTTTCAGATCCCTGCAGACATCTCCGATTTCCTCAAGTACTCCATGCCCGACAAGCACGTCCCGTGGAAGCTGCATCCACTTAGCGCTGTTTTTATTGATGGTCAATTTCATACCCGCATGAATTTTTAGTTGTGATATTTAGTTGTGATATTTAGTTGTGATAAAGAGCCATAGACATGATTAATAAGGCAGGTTTAAGCCAGCCTGTATTGAGGCTTACTTACTGAAGATTTACATCTCAACTGTCTCTGCAGATATCTCTAATCATCCGGGTATTTAACACCAGCAGATAAGCATCAGGTATTATATCGATAGATGATAAAACCTGCAGAAGATCTGGACAACTTATCAAATGTGTGTTTAATAAAAGAACTTAATTCATTAACTTAATTCCCAGAGGGATAAAGAAGGAAGTGCTTCTGATAGGTTTACTTCACACCCTTCTTTCCTGATTATCCTTCAATCAATTCCATCTTTATTGATAGGTCTGTTGACCCTTACCCTTTAACAAATACAACTACATATCTGAATTATAAAAATGTAGTAATATAATATAGATTCAATATAACATTCATATAATATATTTGCTTTTTCTGAAACAAAGCTTCAGGAAAGCAAAGAAATATCTGTGATTAAACCGAACACCGTTCACCAGTTGAGATCAGCACATTCATAGTTTAGAAAGAAGTTTGTTTCAGATAAATGAGCCTGTACGCAAATCAAGCTATGTACATTAAGTATTAATCGTATTAGGTTATTGCCATTTTGAATGAGTGATAAGATGAGTATTTTTATAGATAAGATTTCACAATTTATCAATACTTACTATCTGGACCCGATAAAGACCGATAGCGGGTATAATATTGTAAATACCTTTACCTGGGCAATAGTACTGGGGATCTGTATTTTCGGGATTTTCAAGCTCCTAAAAAAGATGGAAATAAAAATAACCCCGGAGTTTATTCTCTCAATCCTGCCCTTCGTACTTGCAGGTTCTTCTCTGCGCGTGATTGAAGATTCCCCTTCCGACATATTTCACCCCCCATTGTCCTATATGCTTATAACCCCGAATATTTACTTCCTGGTTTTCGGAGTAACCATAATCTGTCTCTGGCTCTCGATCAAGCTGCAGAAAGCAGGATTTGTAAAGGATTATCACCCTGTGTTTGCAAGCTTCGGGCTGGTATGGTTTTTCTTAAACCTTGGCACTCTGCTGCATTTCGAAAATGTCGTAGCTGCGTACGTTCCGGTCTTTGTTATCGGAGCGGGGACAGGGCTGACCCTTGTCTTTTACCTGGTTGCCCGTCACTTTAAATCCTCGATCTTTACCGACCCCCTGAACCTCTCAATCCTGCTCGCCCATATGATGGATGCTTCTTCGACATACATAGGAATAGAGAAACTGGGATACTTTGAAAAACATGTTCTTCCATCTTATCTCATTGAACTTACAGGTACCGCATTGGTTATGTACCCATTGAAGCTAATTATCTTCGTAGGGGTTATTTATGCACTTGATACCCAGTTTGAGAAAGATGAAGAGTCAGAAAACCTGAAAATGCTTATTAAGATGGTTATTTTGATCCTCGGGCTTTCTCCGGCAACTCGAAACACAATTCGAATGATGCTTGGAATCTGAAAGAAATAAAAAAGGTCTTCAGCCGGCAATCTGAAATCCGGAAGGAATAGGAAAACGTTGCTTGTTGAACCTGAATTTAAGGGATTTAAATTTTTATCGGGGGATAAACATGGAAAAAGAGGAAGACTATTATTTGCGAGAGAGAAACGGAGAAGAACGGGCAGAGACTTCCGAGGGAGAGGGGGAAGAAAAAATATATTCTCCCGTTGAAAATTTCGGTTTAACTGACAGCAGAGAAACAAAATCCCGGCCAGGGGAAAGAACTAACTCAAAAATATCCGAGTTTACCAGCTACCTGAATTTTATATGGCCGTATTTCCTTATAATGGCCGGGGTATTTTTCGTGGCTCTGCTTGCAGGCTATAATTCATCGGCAAATTTTCCGCATATGGCTGACGAACTCATGAAAAGTTTCAGCAACCGCTTAGAGCCCCTCCTGGCTATGCCTCCGATAGTAATTATGTTTGGAATATTTCTTAACAATGCCTTTTTGAGCCTGCTTTTTCTTATACTGGGGTTAGCCTTCGGGGTTCTTCCGGTTTTGTTTGTAGCCTTCAATGGATATATTGTAGGAGTGATCTCTCACCTCGTAGCCCAGGAAAAAGGCTTACTTTTTATCATACTTGCTCTGCTCCCGCACGGGATACTGGAACTTCCCATGGTCTTCCTGTCAGCCGGGATAGGGCTCAGGTTAGGGCTCCAGGTTTTCTCTGCCCTTATAGGCAGACACACTGAAATTAAAAAAGAATTTAAAGGAGGGATGAGATTTTATTTCCGCTGGATTGTGCCTCTCCTTTTCGTGGCAGCTGTAGTTGAGACCTTTATTACACCTTTGATCCTGAATTTCCTCTAAAAATCAGATAAAACGAAGCTGCCGTGAGATGGCACACCAGCCCTCCACCTTACCCTCTATTATATAAACGATTACTTCTATTAGAAAGGGTTTTAATAGGTAAAGCTGTTAATGGGGAAAAATCCAATCAGAGCTTTTGGTTCACAATACCTGGAAAACAACCTCAGGGGCCTATATTTAAGGCATGAACTGAATTTCAGGCATCTCACTCGAATATCAGGGAAAGAATCGCACAGGATCATACCTGATAACCATCTCACAGAAGTTCAGGTATCAACACCTCGAAAAAGCTGAGGGACATCATATATGATTGACAGGAAAGAAATTAAGGAAATCGTTGAAGGCTATTATACGCATGCTGATAAGATTAAAGTGGGGACAATTGCCTCTCACTCGGGACTCGACATCTGCGACGGAGCAGTCGAAGAAGATTTCAGGACCCTTGCAGTCTGCCAGGCAGGCAGGGAGAAGACATACACCGAATACTTCAGGGCTCAGAGAGACCATTACGGGGAGATAAAGAGGGGAATTGTCGACGAGACGGTTGTCTATAAGAAATATAACGAAATCCTCCTGCCCCGGAACCAGCAGAAACTGGTTGATGAAAAAGTGCTTTTTGTCCCTAACCGCTCATTTACCTCCTACTGCAGCATCGATGAGATCGAAGATAATTTCAGAGTGCCCATGGTAGGGAGCAGGAACCTCCTCAGGAGCGAGGAGAGAAGCGAACAGCAGAGTTACTACTGGATACTTGAAAAAGCCGGACTTCCGTTCCCGGAAAAAATCGAGTCCCCGAGGGACATCAACGAACTTGTCATGGTAAAGCTTCCCCATGCTGTAAAGAAACTCGAAAGAGGCTTTTTCACGGCATCAAGTTATAAAGAGTACCAGGAAAAATCCGAAGCCCTTATAAAGCAGGGGGTTATTACGCGCGAAGCTCTTGAAAACGCCAGAATCGAACGTTATGTCATAGGCCCTGTGTTCAACCTTGATATGTTCTACTCCCCGATAGAGCCGAAAATGAGCAAACTGGAACTCCTTGGCATTGACTGGCGTTTTGAGACCAGCCTTGACGGGCACGTAAGGCTCCCTGCTCCCCAGCAGATGGCTCTTGCCCCGCACCAGCTCACTCCGGAATACACGGTCTGCGGGCACAACTCGGCAACTCTTCGCGAGTCCCTCCTTGAAAAGGTATTCGAAATGGGAGAAAAGTATGTGAAAGCCACCCAAGAGCACTACGCCCCCGGAATTATAGGGCCTTTCTGTCTGCAGACCTGCGTGGACAAGGACCTGAATTTCTACATATATGATGTGGCCCCGAGAGTAGGCGGCGGGACCAATGTGCACATGTCAGTCGGGCATTCCTACGGCAACTCCCTCTGGAGGAGGCCGATGAGTACGGGCAGAAGGCTTGCCTTTGAGATCAGGCGCGCTCTGGAACTCGAGAAACTTGACATGATCGTCACATAAATTTATTAAGGCTTTCCGGCATTAGTAGTATGAGTTGTGCAGGATACCGTAAACTTTAAAAGTATCATCTGAATCTGCGAGATTCAGGTTATAACCGGAAATAAAATGAAAGAACTTTCCCGGGCTTTGAACCTGTAAATTCAGGATTTGCCCGAAGGGATTCGGGCTCATGTAAAACCCGTTCCTGTAATATCCCGCTTTATCTACAGCTTATATAGAACCAAGGATCACATAGTGAAAATTAAGAATCAGACTGGGTTTGGAATTGAAATCTGCAGACCCCGGAGTTAAAATCCCCGGAGGCACGGATTTCGGAAAAAATACTTGCCTTATATCAGATTATCTTCACTCTACTGGAGGAAACTACAACTTGAGTCAGCCCTGTGTTAATATCGGCATGGTAGGCCATGTCGACCATGGAAAAACCACACTTGTCAGAGCTTTATCCGGCGTGTGGACGGATACGCATAGTGAAGAAGTAAAAAGAGGGATTTCGATACGGTTGGGATATGCCGATTCCCCATTCATGAAATGCCCGAAATGCCCTGCTCCCCAATGTTATACTGTGGAGAAAACCTGCCCCAACTGCGGAGAAAAAACGGAAGAACACAGGATAGTGTCCTTTGTAGATGCCCCGGGGCACGAAACCCTTATGGCAACAATGCTTTCCGGTGCTGCGATTATGGACGGGGCAGTGCTCGTAATTGCCGCAAATGAAGACTGTCCGCAGCCCCAGACAAAAGAACACCTGATGGCCCTGGACATCATAGGAATTAAAAACATTGTTATAGTCCAGAATAAAATCGACCTCGTATCAAGGGAAAAGCTTGTCGAGAACTACCGCCAGATAAAGGAATTTGTTAAGGGTACAGTTGCCGAAAACGCGCCTATAATCCCTATTTCTGCCCAGCAGAATATTAACATTGATGTCCTGATCGATGCCCTGGAAACCCAGATCCCGACCCCTGTGCACAAAGTGGATAAGCCTGCCAGCATGTTGATTGCCCGATCTTTTGACATTAACAAGCCCGGGGCCTCAATCGATGAGATCCGCGGAGGAGTTATCGGAGGCACCCTTACGGAAGGCGTACTTCACCCGGGAGACGAACTTGAGATAAGGCCCGGAATAAAGGTCACAACCGAAGGCAGCACCAAATGGATTCCTATCGTGACAACGATTTCATCCATTTATGCAGGCGCGACAAAGGTAGATGAAGCAACTCCCGGAGGGCTTCTGGCTGTCGGAACTTACCTTGACCCCACCCTGACAAAAGGTGACTCTTTAACCGGGCAGATCGCAGGCGTCCCAGGTACCCTACCCGAGACCCGGCACCGGTTTGTAATGGAACTTCATCTGCTCGAAAGGGTTGTGGGAGTTACCAGGGAAGAAAAGATCAATGAAATCAAAACCAGTGAACCCCTTATGCTTAACATCGGGACTGCAACGACCGTAGGGATCGTCACAAGTGCCAGGAAAAACGAAGCCGAGGTGGCACTCAAGCGTCCGATAAGCGCAGCCGTTGGGGCGATGGTTGCTATCAGCAGGAGAATCGATTCCCGCTGGCGGCTAATTGGAGTAGGGGTAATAAAGAGTTGAAAATCATAATCGATACTAACGGGTTCATGATCCCTGTCCAGTTCGGAGTGGATATCTTCGAAGAACTGAAAAGGCTGGGTTTTAATGAGTTCTATGTGCCTGAAGCTGTTGTATTTGAAATAGAAAAACTCATAAAGCGGGAAAAAGGTTCAAACAGGACGGCCGCAAAGGTTGCCAGGTCAATGATGGACAGAGGCGAACGAATAGCCGGAACGGGGCCTGCGGATGATGTGATTCTCAGGCTCGCGGGCGAGATGGAAGCGGCTGTTCTGACAAACGATATAGGGTTGAAGCGCAGACTTGCCGAATGCGGGATCCAGACCGTGTCTCTGCGCCAGAAAAACAGACTGGATTTTGTCTGAAAATCCCACCGGACATTTCCGGGCAGCAGTTCCATTGATTAAATTAGGGTGATTAGCAGATGTATAAATTAATGAAACTCGTTGATACTGTTCGCATTCCTCCGACCCTTTTAGGGGAGGAAATAATGCCTACCGTTAAAAACGCGTTACGGGAAAAACTTGAGGGGCAGGTCGACAAAAAGCTTGGCTCCCTTGTCGCTGTTTACAATATCGACGAGGTCGGAGAGGGGCACATCCTCGTAGGAGACGGGGCTGTGTACTATGATGTGACATTCGAAGCCATAATGTTCATTCCGGAGCTTCAGGAGATTATTGAAGGAGAGGTCGTGGAAGCTGTTGGCTTTGGGGTTTTTGTTGGAATGGGCCCGATGGACGGGCTGCTCCACGTCAGCCAGATTACTGACGACTTTATTTCTTATGATGCCAAAAATGCAAGGCTTGTCACTAAAAACGGAGGCAAATCAATTTCCGAAGGGGACCATGTAAGGGCCAGAATTGTCGCGGTTAGCATCAACGAAAGGGAACCAAAGGAAAGCAAGATCGGGCTTACTATGCGCCAGACTGCCCTCGGAAAACTGCAGTGGCTCGAAGAAGCCCGCAGGAAGAAACAACCTCAGGAAGTCCCAGGCGAAGAGACTGCCTGAATAAAAGAAGGCAAAAGAGGAATTTGCAATGTCAGAAAAAGTCTGTCGACACTGCTTGAGGGTCCTGGATGGGCAAACCTGTCCTGTTTGCGGAACTTCGGACCTTGCGGAAGAATGGAGTGGACTTGTTATTATCCTTGATACGGAACGCTCGGAAATCGCAAAAAAACTCGGGGTTGACATCCCGGATAGATTTGCCTTGAAGGTGCGCTGAGTTGAGTGTTCATATCGAGCTTCCGACAGAACTTCGCCCACTCATGAAAAAACCCCTGGGTACTTTATACAGGGGGAAGGGCAGGGATACCGTAGAAAAGTTTGTAGGAGAGCTTGCGAGCCCCACAAAACTTATATCCGTAGGGGATGTTACTACCTTCCACCTGCTAGAAGCCGGGATTATTCCGGACATCTGTATTGTGGATAACCGCACCAAAAGGAAACCGGTATCCAGAGATGTGTCGGACCGGAACAGGGATAAGGTCTATGAAGAAGTTTCGGTTGACAACCCTGCAGGGATTATCACCGATGAGCTGATAAAAACCCTTTGCGAAGCGTTTGCCTCAGAAAAACTTCTCCGTATTTTTGTAAGGGGAGAAGAGGATCTGGCAACCCTTCCTGTTATCCTTATGGCTCCGCTGGGATCCGTGGTCCTTTACGGGCAGCCCGATGAAGGCGTGGTCTTTGTGAAGGTCACTGAAAAAAAGAAAGAGGAAATAAGGGTACTTTTTGAAAAGCTCATCAGCAAAAATCAGAATACTGAACTGGATAAAATACGGAGAATTTTAGATGGACATAAAGATCCTTAAAGACAAAAATAATTCACTTTTAAACAGAAGGGAACTGGATTTCATCGTGAAATATGAAGGTTCGACTCCTTCCAGAAGTGACGTGAGGAACAAACTTGCTGCAATGTTGAACGCTCCCCTTGAACTGCTGGTCGTCCAGAAAATCAAGACCGAATACGGAATGCAGGAAAGCAAGGGTTATGCAAAGCTCTACGCAGAAGAAGCCCGCATGAAGCAGGTAGAACAGGAATATGTCCTGAAAAGAAACCCTGCCCCGGGAGCAGAAACTGAGGAAGAAGAGGCTTAAGCCTTACCGAGGTGTATAAACATGGCAGTAAAAGATTACTACAAAGTTCAGGGCGACTCCGTAACCAGACTCAAACAATTCTGTCCCAGATGCGGACCCGGCATATTCCTTGCCGACCACAAAAACCGCCTTGCCTGCGGAAAGTGCGGCTACACCGAATTCAAGAAATAACCCGCAAGGGAAATCACAACTCATTTTTCAACTTGGACCGCAGGAGTTTTCCTGCGGCTTCTTTCATTCATGACCTCTTCCTGAGGAAAACATACCAAGCTCTTTTTGAAATCGATTCAACCTCTTTTTTGAAATATATTTAAGGATTTTCTTCACACTCCCGGGTTTCACAATTAAATTTCAAGTCTCTTCTTTGCAATTTTATAACAAATTGACTACTTTTCCAAGGAAATTGCCTCAGAACTCCTCCCAATATTTATATTTTTAAGATCCTAATTATTTATTTCATAAAAGAGAATTAAATCATATCTTAAGGATATTTTCATGCAATAATTTATCTATTTTGTATGCCAAGTTTTAGTAAGAAATAGCATCCAAGATTATTTCATTTTTTGAAGATATCTACAGGATATCTATGAAAAAATTACAGTCAGAGAGCTGAAAAAAGTCATCTTGCAAGAGAAAAAATAAAAAGGAGAAGGATAAAATATGCCTGAGAAAAGCGCGAAAACAAAAATAACCAGAGTAAAGAATGTTCATATAACAAACCTGAAAGTAAAGGGTCTTAGACCAAAACCCCTGATTATAAAGAACCTGAATTTGAAAGAAGTCAGGAAAGCAAAGGGGTAACATGTCAGAGAAAAGCACAAGAACGAAGATCATTACCATAAAGGACTCGGACATAAAAAACTTTAAAATAAAAGGTCTTGGGCCAAAACCCTTCATCATAAAGAACCTTACCTTAAAAAATGTCAGGCTGATCTTCAAACTCCCGCCGGAAAAGAAAGAGTAAGAGAAGTCGGGTATTCCTGCAAAAAAACAGAAAAAAAGTTTCGTAAATAAGGAATAATAAATATATAACTCCAAGTATTCTTGTTCTTAATATATAATTTGTTAATACTCGATTCCAGACAGGTTCTCCAAATCCAGGGCAGCTCACAACTTTCCCGACATTCAGTAAATTTCCTCCGATAAACCCTATTATGAGAGAAGGAGAAGCTACTGCAGGCCCAGGGCAGACCAGGACAGAAGAAGGGGTGCAAAAGCTAAAGTTATTGAAATTAAAATTTCGACCTTTTTTGCAAAGAACCGCCTCATTAGAAATATATATTAAATAAACGAAAGGAAAAAATTGTGGGAAATTTGAGAAAAATTTTCTCTATTCCCCTTTGTTTTTCCATTTTTTCCCATGTTTTTCCTTCTTTTTTCCTAATCATATCATTGCAAACATATCCACAACATCATCAAAGTCTATCCTCCCGTTCCCGTTGAAGTCGAAGTACTCCACCGGCATGTTTTCCTCTATCCAGTCCATGTTATGGAAGTATGCCACTATATCCACGAAACTGAACTCTCCATTTCCGGTAAGGTCTTCATAGAGTCCATCTCCGTCAAGATCTTTTGGAGCATATTCCTGATCAGGAAGGGGTGAAAGAAGGGTTACTTCAATTGTCCCTGCCAAAAGAACTGGTTCGATGGAGTCTCCGGAATCTTCCTCCAGACGTTTAACCCCTATCGAAAGGTTCGCAGATCCTTTCTCCTTTCCGGAAACCGTGAGAGTAGCAAGCACAACATCTGCTGCTCCTTCCTGAACGGCATCTTCCAGGTCAACAGTCTTCATGTAGATAGAAGTCGCTGGCAGGGTAGAGTTCTGAGTAATCAGAGCCCAGGAGGGGTACTCTATGTCAACTATTTCGGCAATGGCCGGATCGTCGATAGAAACGGTCAGGTTGTAGCCTGAAAGACCTGCAGGGAAATTGCTGGCAACGACACTTATTTCAGTAGATTCGTTTTCTGAAACTGAGGAACTTTCAGGGTCGAAATAGAGACTAACGGTTGACCCGGAAATCTCGGAAACCTCTATGTAATCCGATTTTGACTCAAAGTCAGAACCAGCGGCATTTTCTACAGTCAGATTTACGGTGTAGTTACCTGCTGCAGAATAAGTATGCATGGGGCTCGATTCATTAGAGGTCGCACCGTCGCCGAAGTCCCAGAACCAGGAGGTTGGAGAGCCGGTCGAGTTATCGGTGAATTGGACGGCCAGGGGTGCAATTCCCAATGTCGGCGTCGCGGTGAAATTTGCGTAAACATAGTTCGTTGAAAAGTCATCGATATCGGCACCGAAACTATAACTTCCGATCCATTTTACTGCTACCGTGTGGACTCCCGAGTAGTTCGTCGGGATAGTATACTGGGTCCATACGTTTGAAGTAGCAGCAGGCTGCGCCACAAGGACATCGTCAATATACACATAATATGTCCTGGTAGTTGATTCCCCGTACCCCCAGAAGGAAAAACTCTCCACATTCGTCAGGTCAACACTCTGCTGGACGAAATTCGTGTCCTGAGTGCCGGACATATCGAGATGGGTACCATACACCCCGCTATGGATCTTCGAGGTACTGATACTGGTAGTGCTCCCCGTTGTCCATCCGGTAAAATCACCGGTCTCAAATCCGGAATTGGTAAACCGGTTTGGATTGGTAACCGTGATATAGCCGGTCTTCGTCTCGGTGTCATTGCCATATGCGTTCGTCGCGGTGAGGGTTACGGTGTATGCCCCTTCAACCGTGTACTCGTGCGAGGGGTTCTGCTCCTCGCTGTCGACGTTACCGTCGTTGTCGAAGTCCCAGAGCCACGAAGTGGGGGAACCTGTGGATTGGTCAGTGAAGTTAACTGTGAGAGGAGCACTACCACTCGTTACATTTGCAGTGAAAGCAGCAACGGGTTCAGGCTCAGGTGTTGAGGGCTCAGAGACAGTGATATAACCAATCTTCACTTCGGAATCGCTTCCTCCAGCGTTTGTGACCGTGAGGTTCACGGTATAGTTACCTGCTGCAGAATAGGTATGCTCAGGGTTCTGTTCCGATGATGTTTCGTTGTCCCCGAAATCCCATGCCCAGCTGGTCGGTGAGTTCGTAGATGCATCGGAAAATTCAACGGTTAGCGGAGCACTGCCGGATGTTGTATTTGTACTGAAATCAGCCTCAGGTACTGGAGGCATGACTACCGTGATGTAATCGGTCTTGATCTCATCGTCTGAACCTGCATCGTTCGTTACCGTGAGGTTGACAGTGTAGTTGCCGGCTGCGTTATAGATATACGAGGGATTCTGCTCAGTACTGTCAACTACTCCATCGTTCTCAAAGTCCCACATCCAGGAAATGATTTCTTCGCCTGTAGATTCGTCTGCGAACTGAATAGTTAGGGGAACCTCCCCCGAGGTGACATTCGCCGAGAAAGCTGCTACTGGAGCTGGGGGAGTGGAAGAACCCACAGATAAGGTTGCAGATCCTGTAACACCATCGGCGGTGGCGTTAACCGTGACAGTGCCGGCGGAGAGAGCGGTGAAAATTCCGTCATTGTCGACCGTACCAACCGATCCATCCGAAGAGAACCATGTAAAGACAGTGTCGGTAAGCCTCTCACCATATTGGGTGCTTGCCTGGGCTGAGAAGGTGAGGTTGTCACCAGCCTCCAGTTCGGCCTCAGCCGGAGAAACTGTCACGGTACTGAGCACCTCTTCATCGGCAATAACCCAGATGTTGTCGATGTAGAATCCAGCATTTCCCCACCAGTATTCCATATATGACCCTATCTTGAAGGTGTGTTCACCAGGCTCTATTCCCGTGAGGTCAATCTCGTAATGTTTCCAGTCTTTGTTGTTCAGAATCACAGGAAGAGAAAGCTTCTCATCACCATCCAGGAAGACTTTTACCCAGCTGCTGTAGACATAGTTAGTAGATAAAGACAAGGCATCAAATCGAAGAGTCTTTGCTCCTTCTGGAATATAGATCGTCCTTTCAGATGAGGTATAGATATTGTATCCGGATAACTGACCTGGATTACAGCCTATGCTGTAGTTTCCTTCATAAACCGGTGTATCAAACAGACCACAGTTAGTGCAGGTCCAGCTGTCAAGCGATTCGCAGGGATCCTGCCACGGGAGAGATGCACCCTCACTGGTAACCGTGATGTAGTCCGTCTTAAGTTCGTCATCACTTCCACTTGCATTGGTTACCGTCAGCTTTACGCTGTAGTTGCCTTCTGCGGTGTAGGTGTGGACAGGGCTCTGTTCTGTCGAGGTTGCACCATCGCCGAAGTCCCAGAGCCAGGAAGTTGGTGTGCCTGTAGACTGGTCCGTGAAATTGACATTGAGAGGAGCAGTTCCATTCGTTATGTCAGCAGCGAATGCTGCATCGGGCAATATGGGTGAAGCTGAGGAATACCCTATACTCATGAGGGCAAGTGGCATCTTGTAGTAGTTGCTGCCCTGCTTGTCATAAGCAAGCACACTGTCCTGTCCAGGAATAGGAAGACTGCTTATATCCCAGGTATTAGCCCCATAGTAAGGTCCTGATGCCACACCGGATGCAAGTATTGTTCCATTGAAAGTATAAATTCCATCCTTGCTGGCAAAGTAGATTGCAATAAGTTTTGCTGAACTCCAACCGCTTGCTAGTGAAGACGTGCCAAACAAGGTTGAACCGGTATATTCCGTATCAAGTGGATTTACAGTATCATGGCCCTGGTTTACCCAGTAATAAACCTGATCCGAATCGCCATCATCGTACGCAACAACCAGTGTTATTGCCTTAACACGCCCGTCAAATGACGAGTCTGTCTTGGTTGTCGTTGCCTGCACATTTACGGTCTGCCCGTTGATTTCGTCGGTGAGATCGTACCACATCAGGTAGTCACTTGTCACACGGTTCATGTGGTCGCTTAACCATACAGGGCCGGTTCCACCCTCACCTGGGAAGGAGTAAGCGGTATCGAAGGTCTCTTGTTTCCGGAGCTCGTAAGTGCTGTCGCCATTTGAATCAATGCCGATACTTACATTGCCCCGGTAATTGTTCTGCATGTGGCCGTCATAGACGTCAACATAGAGCCTGGCCCACTTGATATCGGTATAAGAAGGCAGAGTAAACGTTTTTTGAGCAGATGTCTCCATAGAGTAATATGAGTCGTACCAGAGCTCACCAGAAACTGTTCCTCTCTGGACCGTAGTTAAGGGAATACCACCATTGTAACTGTTTGCAGTGAGAGGAGTAAGGACAGCTATGGGTAGTGTTGCCGTATCGCTGCCACCCGGCCCGGTCACTGTAAGATTGACGTTGTAACTACCCTCAGTCACGTAAGTGTGAGTCGGGTTCTGTTCAGTGGAAGTGCTACCATTGCCAAATTCCCAATTCCAACTGCTCACACTTCCGGTCGATGTGTCGGTAAAGTTCACCGTGAAAGGTACCTGGCCGGAGTCTGCATCGATGGTAAAGTTGGCAACAGGCGCTGAAACATCAGAAGTCACGCTGATGTAGTCAGTCCTTGTTGTGGTGTTGCTGCCGCCATAGTTTGATGCTGTGAGTTTTACTGTATACGTACCTAAGGTTTCGTAGGTGTGAGATGGGTTTTGTTCGGTAGAACTCTTGCCGTCTCCAAAGTCCCATGCCCAGGAAGTCGGGATATTTGTCGATTCGTCCGTGAACCGGACTGAGAGAGGAGCTGTACCGCTGGTTACATCCGAACTTAATTCGGCAATAGGAGCGAGAACGATGGAACCGACAGTGATATATCCTGTTTTTACTTCAGAATCTCTTCCTAGAGAGTTAGATACCGTAAGTGTCACATTACAGGTTCCTTCGGTCGTGTAAATGTGAGTTGGGTTCTGTTCAGTGGAGTTTTCACCATCACCGAAGTTCCATGCCCAAGAAGTTGGAGTGCCTGTTGAGATATCGGTGAATTTCACCGTTAGAGGGGCATGTCCACTTGTGGTGTTTGCCGAGAAGTTGGCTTCAGAAGCAGTTTCCCTGGTGACTTCAAGAATAGCTGAGGCCAGGTTCATATATCCGTCACAGCTAACACCAAGCTCGTTGGTACCGTTTTGTAGAGTGCCGGTTACATCATACCATTTGTACGCTGGGTCTCCACCGCCGCTTCCTTTGATTGGGACGCTCCGCTTATTAAAAAGAATATTGCTCTGGCTGTTATCTGCACCGGAAGGCAGGAACGTTGTCATTTTAGAGGAAACAAAGTTTTCGGTAGTGACGTTATTGAACATGGCATAGGCGACGTAGGGATCAGTACTTATGCCGTCAGCGTTGTAGAGGCTGTCGCAGCCTTCATCAATCCAGATCATCCGATACGGCTCATCCGCATCCTCATAAATCACTACCAGTACCGCACCATAAAGTCCACCAATACCTACTCCCGGGTTGGATGCGTTTATTATTGCTGTGTTGCTGTTTTTGTTGAAGTAGGGGGTCACATCAAAAATTCCCTGTCCGTTGAAGTTATCTGTTCCATCTCCGTAGAAAGCCGTCTGGTTAACAGTGTTGCCATTGAACTGCAAGCTGAAATCGGGATTGCCGGGATTATTCCAGGTATATGACTGGTAAAGTCTGGCTTCTTTTACAGTTGCATCCGCAGGAATGGGAAGATCGGTATTTGTCCAGTGTACGGTCGTAGAATACCATCCGCCGCCTGACTTATAACCGGAATCACCCTGTGAGTATTTTACTGCAATATTTCCTTCCTGGTAGGCTCCTGTTTCCAGGTCATTTCCTGTGTAAAATCTCCCGCCGGTGTAGTAATCGCCAGTATAGGAGGTGTAGTTCCTAATCTGCACAGTTGCCACGTTGCCACTGGCATCCACCGCGAAAAATTTCAGCGTGGTAGTGGCATAATCTGCCATAGTTATCGGGCCAGTATAAAGCGTGCTGTTTGTGGTAGGGTCACTACCATCAGTAGTATAATAGATAGAGGGGTTCGAATCCACATTATCCGTGGCTGATAGCGTGACTGACCGGGCAGGATAATAATTCCCGCTGTTCAGACTGGCAGTCACAGCTGGTGCCTCCATATCCGCAAAGGTATATGTTTCAGTCTGCACAGGCGATGAATTGCCGCTGGTATCCACCGCAATGAACTTCAACACCGTTGACTCGGTGATGTTGATAGCACCTGTGTACTGCGTGCTATTTGTGGTGGGGTCGCTGCCATCAGTTGTATAATAGATGGAAGGGTCAGGGTCCGCATTGTCAGTTGCTGATAAGATCACCTGTGTTGAGACTGTGATAGTCCCGCCTGCCGGGCTTGCAGTTACATTTGGAGCTTCCATATCTTCGAGAGTGTATGTCTCGGTCTGCATGGGTGATGCGTTGCCACTGGCATCTACTGCTATGAACTTCAAAACTGTAGAATTGGTAATGGTGATAGCACCGGCATACCGTGTGCTTGCTGTGGTGGGATCATCCCCATTGGTGGTGTAGTAGATTACAGGATTCGGGTCCAGGTTATCCGTAGTTAATAATGTTACCTGAGTTGCCGAAGTAATATTCCCTCCAGCAGGATTGGCTGTGACTGTAGGGGGTTCTGTATCCGGTAATGAGATTATATAATCCGTCTTTACCTCCTCATCACTGCCTCCGTAATTAGACACCTTCAACCTGACTGTGTAATTGCCAACCGCAGTATAGATGTATGAAGGGTTCTGTACGGTGCTGTCAGTGGCCCCGTCATTGTCGAAGTCCCATGCCCATCCAGTGACAATTCCGGTGGACTGGTCTGTGAACTGCACCGTCATGGGTGCACCTCCCATGATATAGTCGGCGGTAAAGTTCGCAACCGGTGGTTCGGGAGTGGTGACTGTAATATATTCCGTTTTGGTCTCAGAATCGCTGCCGCCACTATTATACACAGTCAGCTTGACTGCGTATACATCGGGTATGCTGTATGTATATGAGGGGTTCTGATCTGTACTGTCAATAGTCCCGTCATTGTCGAAGTCCCATGCCCATGAGCTGGGACTCTCAGTAGACTGGTCTGTAAAATTAACCGTCAAAGGTGCATCGCCATAATTAATGTCAGCGGTAAATTCAGCAACTGGAGAAGTGAAATTTAATTTTGTTATAAAAGCATCACTTTCGCCAGACATAGCAATTTGGTAGGCATCTGTGGTAACCGGGAAATTAGTAGATGATGTCGATCCTGCAACATAGGCGTTTCCAGAACTGTCCATTGCAATACCATAACCATAGTCAGAGTCTGTCCCTCCGAGATAGGTGCTTAAGATGCAGGTTCCATCGGGGTCCAGTTTAGTCACGAAAGCATCATAACTACCGCCTCCGCTGTTTGTCTGGTACGCTCCCGGGGTGACCGGGAAATCTGCAGAATTCGTATAGCCGGTGATGTAGGCGTATCCCATGCTATCGGTGGTAATTTCATATCCGTAATCAGCACTGCCATTTCCCCCAAGGTAGGTGCTATAAATAAGGCCGGTTCCTTCAGGGTTCAGCTTTGTCACATAGGCATCATAGGAACCTCCTCCATAAGTTGTCTGGTAGGCCCCTGAAGTGGTTGGGAAGTCTGAAGAAGACGTACTTCCTGTTATGCAGGCGTTTCCTGTGCCGTCTATCGTGAGAGCATAGCTGAGCTCGTAATCTGATCCGCCTAGAAAAGTGCTGTACACGAGACCTGTCCCTTCGGGATTTAGCTTGGTCACAAAGGCATCATAAGTGCCTCCCCCATGGGTTATCTGGTATGCTCCGACAGTTGTTGGGAAACCACTTTTAGCATATCCGGTGACATAGGCGCTTCCTTCATCGTCTACTGCAATTTTTTGTCCATAGTCATTGCTGCTTCCTCCTAGATAGGTACTGTAAACAAGGGCGGTTCCGTCAGGGTTCAGCTTGGTCACAAAGGCATCCCTGTTACCAGCACGGGTTTCCATGTATGCTCCGGTGGTGGTTGGGAAGTTACCGCCATAACGAGGCGTATATCCGGTGATGTAGGCATTTCCTGAACTGTCTACTGCAATACCAGTCCCGTATTCATCATCATTACCATCTCCTCCCAGGTAGGTACTGTAAGTTAAACTTCCAGTTGAATTTATCTTTGATACGAAGGCACAACATCTGAATGAAGTAGAATATGGTTTGGTAGTTTGGTAGGCTCCTGTAGTAGTCGGGAAGTCCGGAGATAATGTTTTTCCGGTGATGTAAGCGTCTCCTGCGCTATCCACCGCAATGCCTAATCCATATTCAGAAGCAGTAATGTATCCCCCATTTCCTCCAAGGTAGGTGCTGTAAACCAGATTTCCAGCTGTGTCGAACTTGGATACGAATACGTCATAGTAACCACCGTTTGTTGTCTTATAAGCGCCAGCCGTGGTAGGAAAATCTTTAGAATATGTGCCTCCGGTGATGTGGATATTGCCTTTACCATCAACCTTGATGCCGTATACAATTTCAGAATCGTTTCCCCCAAAATAGGTGGAGTAATTTATGAACGGATCAATAAGAAGAGTCCGGCTCCGGTCATACTCCCCCATCGAAAAACCATACGTTTCGTTGTCCAGCACATGATATATGACCTTCACGCTGTTCCCGTCCTGGTACGCTTTCGGTGCAGCCATAGTCACATTGCTGTCATCTGTTGTAATAACAAGGCTCCCATCATCAGCAACGTGGATACTATCAGCACCAAGCACCTTAACCCTTATGTTATTCGGGTCAGCGCCGGGCGCAACGGAGAAAAGCTTCTCCACATTATTCCCGTGGGCTTTTGCAATCACTGTAATGCCGGGATACAGTTCCCCGAGCGAGACAATCTTGTAGGTCGAAAGCCCAGTCTGCCATTTGCTGGAGTCGTTCCCCAAGAAATAAGAGACTTTTGTCTCTGCAGGGTATTCTCCCTGCGGGGTCAAAGAGATTACAGTACCGTCAGCAGTGACAAACTGCTCTTTCAATGCGACCCCACAGGTCACGTTATCCTTTGTAACTGCAACCGAATGGGTCAGGTCAGTATCGGTTATATAAGCCGTTCCGTAGAATGTGTCGGCATAAAACTTCACAGCTTCCGGTTGCTGACCCTGGTTCTGAACGAACGGGATATGTACGTTCATCAACTGGGTGGCAGAAGCTTGAGAATCGGAATGGGTTTCTGCTAATGCGGGGGCCGCAAGCGAAGTCATGCACAGAAGTGCAACGATACAGAGAATAAGAAATATTCGTTTCACTCTCACTCACTCCACATTTATAAAATTTCCACTCGAAGATCCTGTGATTGTGGCCATTTTCAGCAGGATCTAAGAGGGATTTTAGGGATTGAATCACAATTATTTTAGAGCTCTTTCAGTCAAAGGGGGAATCCCCCAATCGTGAAAAACAAAAAAATTTGCGGTGTATATCAAAAACCCGGATCTGCATTATATTGCGTATTTCAGATCAGCCCAAATTATTGAATTTAAATTACTCTGCAAAATTTAGTTATCACTTCTGAAGTAAAGAACGAAATTTTCCAAGTATTACTGCCTCCTCTCAGTCCTCCAACATTTGATTCAATGTTATGGAGTTGATCCGGATTTGGATTCTGAATCTTCTGGAGAGGATCAGTTTTCAGAGTTTGTATACTTTAGTATGAGAAAAGGTTATGACGTATATAAATTGATCTGAAAAATAAGAATAGTATATATTTATATACGTGATAAGTAACAAAAATATACTGATTTGTAATACTTGTGTTGCTGATTAGGAATTACATGGTCGAAATGAAATAGAGAAAAGTTACTACTATTCAAGAATTATTTTGCTCCTTCGGGATAAATTATAACGAGTTACAGAAAAGCAGACGCTAGTTCCTGTGGTTGTGGCCTTTTTCAGCAGGATCTAAGAGAGGTGTTAGGGATTGAATCACAATTATTTTTAGCTCTTTTAGTCCGTGGGGAGATCTCCCAATAATAAAAAAATGAAAAAATTACGGCGTATATTCAAAACCTGAAAAGAAACGGGGACTCAAATACCCATATCCGGGCTTCACCCATTCAAGCTTAAGTGTTACTTTATGTTCTCAAAAACATCCATCTTTTTCATAAGGCTGAAAAATGATTTTATACATTACGAGATATAGTTCATTATTAATAATACGATTTAAAATTATCATAACATTTCATATACCTGAATTAAAAGAGAAATTTTAAATAGGAGTGTTTCATCCGATATTATGCCTTCAAAAAAAACTCAAAAACAGAAAAAATTCCTTAGCATTATTTGGACGCCCAGAAATTCCCCACCTGTGAGGGCGGGCAGGTGGGGAGTTTAATGTTTTCATTCAAACTATTCTTCTTTAACTTTTCTCTGTTTACATATGGGTCCAATGCTTGATTTTCGTATACACTCATTATAGTTTCAAAAGTTCTTTGAGTTCCACATCTCTGGATCAACTATTTCTCGTGGCCTGGTAATACAAATTTCAAATATGATAACATTAAATATTATGAAAATTAGGAAAAATATTAAATACCTGCTCAACATACATAGTTCTGTCAAAAAATGTCCAAAAGACACCAAAACAGACACGCCTCCTAAATATATGTGCGACACATTCGACTCTGAAAATTCCTCTCCTGTAAATGTATACAGGTGAGGAGTTTCAGGTAAAGAATAAATCCGTATCTATTCTATGAATAGCGTCCAAAAGTATAATTCAGAGAATTTCATCTGCGTTTTTTGAGAAAAACAACCTTAATTCAACTCCCCAGGTTCTGACCCATAAAATCATATTTTACAAATAGATGAAAGAAAAAGTTGTGGGAAATTTAAGAAAAACTTTCTCTATTCCCTTTCATTTTATCAAATTTACCCATGTTTTTTCATTGTTTCTCTTCAATTAAATCATTGCAAACATCCGCACTACATCATCAAAGTCTATCCTCCCATTCCCGTTGAAGTCAAAGTACTCCACCGGCATGTTTTCCTCTATCCAGTCCATGTTATGGAAGTATGCCACTATATCTACGAAACTGAACTCCCCGTTTCCGGTGAGGTCTTCATAGAGTCCGTCTCCGTCAAGGTCTTCAGGGGCATATTCCTGGTCAGGCAGAGGGGAAAGAATGGTTACTTCAATTGTCCCTGTTAAAAATCCTGGTTCGATAGAGTCACCGGAATCTTCCTCCAGACGTTTAACCCCTATCGAAAGGTTTGCAGATCCTTTCTCCCTTCCTGAAATCGTGAGAGTAGCAAGCACAACATCTGCTGCATCTGCCTTAACGGCATCTTCCAGGTCAACAGTTTTCATGTAGATCGAAGTCCCGGGCAGGGTAGAGTTCTCAGTAATAAGAGCCCAGGAGGGATAATCAATGTCCACGATCTCGGCAACATCCGGGTCGTCAAGAGCAACGGTCAGGTTGTAGCCTGAGAGGCCTGCAGGGAAATTACTGGCAACGAGATTTATTTCAGTGGATTCGTTTTCTGCAACTGAGGAACTTTCAGGGTCGAAATAGAGAGTAACGGTTGACCCGGAAGCTTCGGAAACTTCAATGTAATCCGATTTTGACTCAAAGTCAGAACCAGCGGCATTTTCTACAGTCAGATTTACAGTATAGGTTTCGGCTGATGTGTACGTGTGGATAGGACTCTGCTCAGTTGAGTTTGCACCATCTCCGAAGTCCCAGAACCAGGAGGTTGGAGATCCAGTAGATTCATCACTGAACTGAACAGTCAGAGGAACATCACCGTTAGTTACATTTGCAGTGAAAGCAGCAACTGGTTCTTCAGGCGTAGAAGATTCTGATAACATGATATAATCAGTCTTCACCTCGGAATCGCTACCAACTTCATTTGTAACTGTGAGGTTCACTGTGTAGTTACCTGCTGCAGAATAAGTATGCACCGGGTTCTGTTCCGATGACGTTTCGTTATCTCCGAAGTCCCATACCCAGGCAGTTGGGGAACCTGTTGACTCGTCGGAGAACCGGACAGCCAGAGGAACCCCACCTTCAGTTACATTTACACTGAAGTCTGCAGTTGGAGCCACCGGCCCGGATCCTGCATATTTTACGCTCATGAGGACAAGCGGGATCTTGTAGTACTTTTCATCCTGCTTGTTGTAGGTAAAAGTACTATCTTCTCCGGCCGTGAGCATGGAACTCACGTCCCAGGTATTGTCTCCATAGTAGCTACCCTGCGGTGTCCCTGAGGTCAGGGTTGTACCCTGGAAAGTATAGATACCGTCCACACTGGCAAGGTAGATTGCAGAGAGGTTTGCAGAATTCCAGTCGCTTGCAAGCGTTGAAGTGTCAAATGCAGTCGAACCTGTATATTCCGTATCCAGCGGATTGACCGTATCATGGCCCTGGTTGACCCGGTAATACACCTCATCGGAATCACCGTCATCGTAGGCAACAACCAGTGTCATGGCCTTGACACGACCGTCAAAATTGGAGTCGATCTTTGAGGTTATGGCCTGTACATTCACCTGCTGACCTCCAATTGCGTCAGTGAGATCGTACCACATCAGGTAGTCACTTGTTACACGGTTCATGTGGTCGCTTAACCATACAGGGCCGGCTCCGCCTTCTCCGGGGAACGAGTATGTGGTGTTGAAAGTTTCGTTCTTCCGGAGTTCGTAGGTGCTATCGCCATCGGCATCGATGCCAATCTCAACATTTCCTCTGTAATTGTTTTGCATGTGTCCGTCATAGACGTCAATGTAGAGTCTGGCCCACTTAATATCAGAATAAGAAGGTAGAGTAAACGCTTTTTGAGCAGACGTCTCCATAGCGTAATATGAATCGTACCAGAGTCCACCTGAAACCGTTCCGTTTTGTACGTTTGTCAGTGGAATACCACCGTTGTAGCTGTCTGAAGTTAGTGGTGCACTGACAACAACAGGTTCGGTAGAAGTTATTGTATTACTGCCTCCCGGTCCTGTAGCGATTAGAGTGACATTGTAACTTCCTTCTGTCACATAGGTATGGATCGGGTTCTGTTCGGTAGAAATACCACCGTCTCCGAATTCCCACTTCCAGCTGCTCACGCTACCGTTAGAAGTATCAGTGAACTGAACCGTAAACGGCACCCTGCCTGAATTTGAATCCATAGTGAAGCTTGCGATGGGTGCTGAAACATCAGAAGTTACAGTGATGTAATCGGTTTTTATTGTGGAATTGCTTCCGCCGTAATTTGTGGCAGTGAGTTTTACAGTATATGTGCCTATGGTTTCATATGTGTGGGTTGGATTTTGCTCAGTAGAGGTATCTCCTTCTCCGAAGTCCCAGGTCCATGAGGTTGGGGTGTTTGTGGATTCGTCCGTAAACTGGACGGAGAGAGGTGCTGTTCCGGTTGTCGGATCTGCACTGAAGTTGGCTTCAGGGGCAAGAACAACTGAGCCCACTGTTATGTATCCGGTTTTCTCTTCAGAATCGCTTCCGAGGGAGTTCGAGACTGTGAGTTTTACGGTATAGGTTCCTTCAGCAGTGTAGGTGTGGGTCGGATTTTGCTCAGTGGAGTTTTTCCCGTCTCCGAAGTCCCAGGCCCAGCTGGTTGGGGTGCCGGTAGAGGTGTCGGTGAACTCCACGTTTAACGGAGCGTTTCCGCTCGTAACACTTGCTGTGAAGTTGGCTTCAGAGGCAGTTTCTCTAGTGACTTCAAGAACAGCATTGGCGAAGTTAAAGTAGCTGGGGCCAGTGACTCCAAGTTCGTTCTCCCCGTTCGAAAGGGCGTCTGTGACACTGAAGTACTTGATAGTCGGATCCGATCCGCCTGTTTTAATTCTGGGAAGAGATTCACCATTGAAGTTTATGGAGTTGACGTCGCCGTCGTCTGATTCTAGGACAGTGATGACCCTGGCGGAGAAAAGATCGTCGGTGCTTACGTTGTCAAACATCGTATAACCCCAGGCCAATTCAGGACCGTAATCGGCGAGCAGACAGTCGCTGCCTTCGTTCACCCAGATCTGGCGATAAGGTTCGCTGTCGGCCTCGTAGACCACAATAAGGGCCGTGGCATAGTAGGCATAATCATTTAAAGAGTTCGTGGAAGTGAGAACTGCCGTATTGTCGCCGGTTGTGTTCAGGTATGTGGTTACATCGAAGGCATACTGGCCATTGATGCAGTCCCAGTATTTTGCATCGGCTTCCTGGGTCTCATGACCGTTGAACTGGAGATTGAACCCGGGATCTCCATACCACGTCGAGCCCTGGTAAAGCCGGGCCGACTTTATGGTCGCACCGGCGGGGATATCAAGATCATCTGCGGAAAAAGTTCTAGTTGTGACGACTTTTTTGTTGGTTGAAACATAACGACCTGATATGGCGACAGCCACCCCAACATTGCCTTCCGTATAGAACACGTTGTTTACCAGATCATATCCATTGGAGTACCGGCCCCCGTTATATTTCTGGCCGGTTGTGGATATGGTCGCAGTTTTAGTGTATTCGTTGTTTGTTTCATTTGTTTCGGCAATAACGTCCGCGGGGTCAGCCGTGACAGTGATCGCAACAGTATCGCCGACCTGCCGTATTATATCTTCAATACTGATGGTGGTGCTGTTTCCTCCTCCAAGTTCCGGTATAGTTACATTTGTACTGACTTCGCCTATCAGTACCGTTACATTGAATGTTCCGGTATTTCCTGCACCTGAATTGAGAACGGTTACCTTGAGAGTGTTATTGCAGAAGGGATAATTGGTAAACGACACCGAAGATAGTGACAGGTCAGGGGTGGAAGATGTAACCATCACTGTCTTCGATATTTCATTGTTCGAGATGTCGGAATCCTCAATCGCTTCTTCGGGATCCACAACGGCAGTGAGATTTACCTCACCGTATGAGGAAGGTGTCCAGGAAATGTCGACAGTACGTGATTCTCCGCTTTCAAGGGAAGGAATAGTACTTCGGCCTACTTCCACATTATCTGCAAGTAGTGAGACGTTGAATTCCCCGGCTGCTGCCAGGCCCGTGTTCCTGACCGTTACATTTACGTCTCCGGCAGTCCCTTCAACTGGAGAGTCGGCTGCGATTGCCTCTGCAACAAGATCCGGGCTGAAGGCAGTAACCGTTACTGTCTCCGAGAGTATATTATTCGCGCTACCGGAATCGGCAATAGCGCCTTCCGGATCCACAACGGCCGTGAGGTTAACCTCTCCGTATGAGGAAGGTGTCCAGGAGATGGTGACAATGCATGATTCCCCTGTTTCGAGGGAATAAACAGTATTCCGGCCAACTTCCGTATTGTCGGCTAGCAGTGAGACATCGAATGTTCCGGTTGCTACCGGCCCTGCATTCCTGACCGTTACGTTCACGGAACCCGGCTTGCCCTGGACAGGAGAATCAGCAACGATTGAATCCGCGATAAGATCGGTGCTGGTTACGGTGACCAGTGCAACACCTGAGACTTCCCCGCTCGCTGCGCTCAAGTTTGCTGTACCGAGATCTATTGCACTGAATAACCCTGTTGAATCCGTTGTTCCGACAGTCTCGTTATCACTGGACCAGCTAAAGTCAATCCCGGATATGGCATTTCCGTCCTGGTCCAGTGCTCTGGCAGTAAACTGCAGAGTGTTTCCCGTGCTAAGGACAGCTGAGGAAGGCGAAACCTCAATAGTGGTCAGTTCCGGTGTTTCTACCGTTACCTGAGCAGTGCCGTTTAGGCTTTCTGCAGATGCTGTTATTTTGGTGCTTCCGACTGCAAGGGGCGTGAAGAAACCTGTCGAGTTTACTGTGCCGACCATTTCATTGCTGCTTTCCCAGGTGAAGGCGATGTTTGGCATCGAGTTTCCGTACTGGTCTTTTGCAACGGCGGTAAACTGCAGGATGCTGCTGGTGGTCAGGTCCGCAGTCACCGGGGTGACTTCGATGCTGGTAAAAACCGGCTCCTCGTCAAAATAGTTTTCATAGGGCTGCATCAGGGGGTAATAGTCGGTCCCAAGGTCGTTTGGAATTGTGTAGGGAGTATCGCCGATCCCGTCGTTGTTTTCGTCGGTGCCGGTGTAATCAGACCAGTAGTTGCCCATGTAACCTGAGTAGGTCTGGCCGTTGTAGGTGTATTTGATAGGAATGGTGGAGTTTAAACTTGCAGTAAAATCACCTGACCATCCCCATGCTCTTACAAGACTCGTTTTTATGAAATTGTTATTATAAAACGTATGATCGTTACCTGGCTCATAGAGCAATATTCCTTCAGGGTTTTGTAAGAAATTATTTTTGGAAAATGTGCAATTGTTTGCCATATAAATAAGACCAGCAGCTCCTGTACTGTTAACAATAGTATTATTCTCAAATAATCCATCCATAACTCCCCACACTGCAATAGCACCATATGTCGATTGGGAATCATAGAGGGTATTATTTACAAAGTTTGCATTGTCTGATAGTACTCTAATTCCATAAAGTCCTCCACTTTCCAAAACAAGGTTGTTTTCAAAAATCACATTATCTGTATCTAACTCCACACCATTAGATGTCTTGATTTTGGTAAAAGTACAATTCTTGAAAGTTAAGTCCGAAGCCGTACTTACTGAAGAAATGGTAATCTTTGGCTCCGACTTTAGTTTTATTCCTTCAAGAACAGTTCCAGTTGCATTTTCAGATGCACTTGAGCCTTCAGGTAGATATATGCTACTACCCACTGTTACGAAATCAGTTCCTTCTCCTATGATGCTTAAGTATGGTATATTTACATAAAAACCGCTATATGTTCCGCTGTAAACAAAGATCGTATCTCCGGAAGAAGCGCTGTTAATAGCAGCCTGTATATCAGTGAAATCTACTCCACCATCATCATCGACGTACCATGTCTTTGCTTCTGCAGGTGTTATTAACATCATGCAAATAAGTGCAAAGAAGATTAGAAGCATTCTTTTATTCATATACTATTCCCTCTAAACCAAAAAATAATTCTTTCATATCTTATGCAATTTGAGATCAGAATCAAGAGAGAGTTTGTGAACAGTGAAGTTTTTTGAATAGTTTGAGAATTTGTGCTCCGGATTCATTGACTCAACCTCTAAGAACCTATCCGAAAAGTGTTACCTGCTGTAACTCTTAGAATATATAATATCCAAAACCAGAGCATGTACTCTAAGGTTACAGACCTACCGTGACTTTTTCAATATGTATTCTAACTTTTTGGATAGACTCTTAGTTCTATCTCTTTTAGATGCTAGCTAAATAAGCGGAATATTTCCGCAAACTTTCATGTACCCGGATTTTTGCCGCAACATATTTACTTCAGACAAAAAGATTAACATTAAGGGATATATAATTCTTATTAAAAGATAAATTATATGTCCATTTATATATCTGCAAAATAACATGAATATAAATTTTTGTATTAATAAATATTTGTATATATACATTATTTTTTGATTTTTTAACTAAAAATGACTTTGATTGGCATGGGTTTTATGTTGAAACAATTGAATCTTAAAGTGAGATCATATGTCTTTGATTTTGAGAAAAGATAACATAAATTATGAGGCAAATTTCTGCTATAGAATCAATAAACTGCAGGCAAGAAATCCTTAACTAACGACCTATTGCAGTTTCCAAATCTTCTTAAAAAAATGGAGGTTTTGATTAAACCTCCAAGTTTAATGGAAAAGTTTCTAAGAACATTTTTCTACCTTATGTTTTTCCAGAACTCAGGAGATCATGCTTTAGGTTTAAACAACAATTTTACATAATCTGTTTCGATATGAGAACTATTTGTGACAGGGGGAATACCAGAAGTTACTTGTGCAGTCTTCTGTTCTGCCAGCACGATTACCTGGCCATTGTTGATGTAGTTTCCGAGATTAGCTGTGATTTCGCCGGTCAGGTACTGCTCACTTCCATTACCATCACAGTTGTCCAGTTCTTCATAAGCACCGGTATTGAAGTTCCAGATGTAGAGGTAAGCACCATCGGAACTACCACCTGCATCATGCCAGCCTTTGCCGTTCCAGGTTACATTGGCGTCGAGAAGAGATGCATTGCAACAGCAGCAACTAACGTTGAACACAAACCTGTGTGCGGCAAAGTTGCCATCGGAATTAGTTACATCCTGCTGGAAAACGCTATCGTCTGCTTTGATGTTGTTATACTGGGCGGAGGTAAATTCGATATCTGGGACATCATTGGTGATCGGTGCCCTTGAATTATTCTGGTATCTGTAGGCAAAGTGGTCTACACCTGCCACTCCCGAAGTGTTGTTACTGAAGTCAAAGGTGCAAATTCTTGTCTTCAGCACTGCAAGGAACGGAGTGTAGTAGGATTCGCCGTCTCCTACACCTGGCCAGGCCGGGTCATAGATTGTGCCGGTGTCGTTTTGTGCTCTCCAGAAGGTTGCATAATTGTTGTCTTCGTTGTTTACGAGGCCTGTTACGCAGAAAGTATGCAGGTCAAAGTAATTGGCGGTGTCTGAATTTTCGTTAGCAACATCATCCCCTCCGATCTGATATCCGGAATAGTGGGTTTTGTTCCAGGCTGCATTTCCGAAGTTGCTGTTGTATGGGGAAATGTACGGAGAAGTATTGTTACAGGGAGGGTTGAAGTGCAGGTAGTCATTCTGTCCATAGTCGCCTGTAAAATATGCAACCGTCAGGCAAGAACATCCTTCTTCTGCAGTTCCGTTGAACCAGGTGATGTTAGCATCTTTATGTGGATAACCTGTGTAATCCTTGTGCAGGTTTTCAAGGCCCTGGTTGATCCAGTACTGGGTATAACAGTTCCCATTTTCATAGGCGACTATGAGAACAGCTCCGTATATACGGCTGTCAAGCCAGTCAGTTGATGCCAGTGACTCGTCCGGCCAGGCGTTGATTGTTGCCGTAATATTATCGCTATTCAGAAGTGGAAGTACATTTGTGCAGTTGTATTTGATTAAATATACTCCATTTCCACAACAATCTACGTTGGAAGAGGGATCTGTTGTATTAAGGTACACCATTCCAAGGTTGTATCCGTCTGGATAGGGGTCCGTGGAATTGCTCAATGTAGCATTTGCAAAACCTTCACGGTTTACCTTTCCTCCCCAGACTCCAACCTTCAGCTCAGCCCACACGATACCATCGGTCGGGACATCCGAAAAGTTGGTAACAAGAGTATTGAGAGTATAGTTCCAAGGGTAATAATTATTAAGTCCGGCGTGGTCTCCATAACTTACATAAACATCACCCTTTAAGGTTCCTTCCTCGATGGTTTCAAGGGGGTATCCATCGTAATTATATCCTGCATACGCTGTTGCACAGAGCATGCAAAACATTAAGATCCCAAGTCCTAAATACAGACCCGCTTTATTTTTCATTCTCGACATTTTCATTTTTACTTACTCCTTTTATCTACTTTTTTTGGTCATCTATTGCAAATTGTCCCCGCATTACACAAACTTCCATTGTACTATCCCATCTTCGACGATTTTATGATGGGGTTCGCCGAGAGATACTGTCCAGTAAAGGCATACGAAATAATACAATGGAGAGCCTGGAGGCAGGGTTTCCTTTAACTTCTTTTACCCTTAATTCCAGGTTTTTTTCATGCTCTCCGATTAGCCCCTTCAGCTAACCGATAACCGGTTATCTCCCCACCGGCCCGGCTTCTCTAATAAAGACTCAGGTTGTGTTTTTTGCGATATTAGTCCGCTGGCTTTTTTACGACCTATCAGCACAATATTGATTTTATATCCATCCAGTACAAAAACGAGAATCTTACTTTAAAATGGAAAAGTAATGACCCCACATTCTGAAAACCAAACCTGTATGAATAAATATTCCTTTTTACCACAAATTCCCCGGTTGTAAAGAGTCTATCCGCAAAGTCAATAATGGAGTGTTGCAAAGTTACAACAGATCTATAATATCCGAATGGCCGCTCCGGTTGCACATGTTGTAAAAGTTGCAGCAGGTCGTAACACTTTTTGGACAGACTCTAAAAGTACTAATGTGTTAATTATATATAGTATTTTGTGATTATGTGTGAAATCGTTGTATATTATAATGATAAATTATGAGCAAATTTATTTTATTTCATACTAATTGCAATTAATTTAAATAAAAATCTTATTATTAGCCTTTTATCTGGCTAGCTTTCTATTGCCAGAATCGGAAACGATAATTCTTCCTGACGTGGGCTGATCGATCTCGGTTCTGGAAACTTCTTTTTTTGCCCGTCTACCTCGTTTTACATTGAAAAAAAGCATCAATAAAGGTTGTCAAATAAAAATAATTCATTTTCAGATACAGGAAAAAGAAGAACTCTCAAATAAGGGATAATACCATTAATTGATTTTTTCTTTGGCTGATTATAGTACGGATCTTAAATAATAATTATATTCCCTTAGTTAATATTAAAGATATTTATAAAAATAACATATAATTGTATTAAGTGGATAAAAAAATGTTAAAGTGGATAAAAAAATGTTAAAGTGGATAAAAAAATGTTAAATAGGACACATCCATACACATATTCCCAGAAGCGTTTCTAAAATATAGAAACTTCTTCTGAGATTGTGAGCAGTTTAATGCCGGAGGTTTCCTGCCTGCAGAAGTTTAAAGCAGTTAAGAAGTGACGGTGTAGGGCGAAGCCGGATAAATTTTCCTTTTGCCCAATGTCGAGTATTTCTCTAATCTTTTCTGAAGCATTTCATGGCTATCAAAACTGTTTGTGTTTTTGAATTTTTAAAGTTATTCGGTTTTGCAGGAGGATTACTCTCGGTAGCTCTCAGCTTCTTATCAACAGCTGACAAAACTTGCATGTGTAAATTTTCATGTTCAGGGGCTTTACTTAAAAAGGAAGGTCACATCTTGCCTGCCAATGTTACCGTGGTGAGCTCTGAGAATGTTACATTTCTGAGAGATGTCATAGCCTGAGCAAGTTTTTCAATTTCTTCGCCGTTCCTGTAAGGATAACTACTTCGAAACGGTTATTATGGTCAAAATTTCTTTTCGCTTAATTTGGCCGTAATTTGAGTGTTTGAAAGGCCCTGTTATACAACTCGAGTCTTTTTTCGTGCTTCCTTTTCAGCTCCAGTTGCTGCTGGGATGGCATTTCTACCTCCCGGACATATTTTACACGGTTTAATTTGTAGTTACGCGTTCTCATTCATTCATACATGACGTCATAAGTGATGGAACTCGTTGCGATTTCTTTTGCTTTTGCCCTGCCGGTAGTGCACGAGAAATTCGGTTTCGTTGATTCGGGAATGTTTTTTTCATCAGTTCCGGAGTGTTGTTCTGGTTGTGGTGGCAAACTCATATCATTGCGTATACTCCGCGCGGATTGAGAAGAAAAAACAGGAGATTCAGCTATTTTTGTCATTCGATCCTATGGCATATAGCTGCTTGAACTCCTCGATATCAACATTGATTTTTGCTACCATACACAGACAAAAAAAGAGAAATCTCGGGCCTGTTCTTCCTTGTCTCCTTATTTCTCTCTGAACGTTTCTTTTACATAGTTCATATTCTCGTATCCATAATTACTTAACATAAAATTAGATCTAATGGGTATATATTGTTAAAAATATCTCATTGTGTATCATATTAATATAATTTACACTAGAAAACGGGGTATACTCAATTTAAGTAATTCGAATAAACCCCAAATTAAGTAAATAAGTAACTCTTTTCGGTAGGCATATATATAGCCGTGAGCAGATATATTTCACACAAATATTTTAAGAAGAGAACTCCGGGGGGAATATGCAATCTCTTTACGCCAGAGCCTGGTACAGTAAAGCCCTTGCTCTTTTGAACCTGAAAAATCCAATTGAGTCCGAGAAAAATTTTGAAAAGGCTCTTGAAGCTTTCGACGCCCTGCTTGAGATAAACCCTCAGGATACGATTGCCTGGCAATATAAAGGAAACATACTGCGTTATCTGGACCGGCCTGAGGAAGCTCTGGAGGCCTTTGAAAAGGCTCTTGCTTTTGACCCGGATAATGTTTCTGCCCGCTATTTTAAGGGGCTGACTCTGGGGTACCTGAACCTTCCCGAGAGAGCTCTGGAGGCTTTCGAGAGTGTGATTGAAAAAGATCCCGAACATCCGGGAGCTCTTTATTACAGCGGGCTTACCTTAAACCAGCTAGAAAGGCATACAGAAGCTGCTTCAGCCCTCTCGGGAGCCCTTGAAATAAATCCCGAAAATCCAGGGGCCTGGTATTACAGGGGGGAGTCTCTCTACATTCTGGGGAAGAGTGCAGAAGCTCTTAAAGCCTTTGAAGAGACCCTGGCGCTGGAACCCTCGCATGCAGGGGCATGGGAAGGTAAGGCAAAAGCATGCCTTTCCCTGGGAAGGAAGAGGGAAGCTTTGAAGGCAAGTGAAAAGGCTTTGAAACTTAAACCTTCTTCTGCAGAGGCATGGGAAACTCAGGGAAAAATTATGGAAAGCATCGGGAAAAAAGAAGAAGCACTTGGAGCTTTTGAAAGAAGCCTTGTGCTTGAGCCCATGAATGCAGGAAACGTGATGGAAAAAGGCAAGTTACTCGGAAACCTGGGAAGGTATGAGGAAGCTCTTGAAGCATTTGAAAGTTCACTCTGGATGGACAGTTCTCTTAGCGAAGCAAAGATCAATCGGGGAAAAACCCTGCTTGCTCTTGGAAATTTTCAACAGGCGCTTGACTCATTCAGGAAAAACATTGAAGAGGACCCTGAAAATTTCGAAAACTGGGGTGGGACAGGCAGTTGTTTCCTCGCCTTCGGAAAATATTACGAAGCAATGAAAGCTTACGAAAAAGCCCTCTCCATCGAACCTGAAAACAGCTGCATCATGAGCGGAGTCGGGGAAATTTATTACCAGCTTGGAGACTATTCCAGAGCCCTGGAGGCATTTGAGCAAGCTCTGAGGCTTGACATCGAAAACGACTTTGCCTGGAACGGGAAAGGAAATGTGCTCTGCAAGCTCGGAAAGTACCGGGAAGCCCTCGAAGCTTATGAGAGCCTCCTTACACTTGATTACGAAAGCCTGCCTGCCCGCTACAACCGCGGAGTTGCCCTCTCCAGGCTTAAATCCCGGCAAAATGACGAAGAAAAAGCTCTTGAAAACCAGTTACATGCAGCATTTAAGAAATACCTTGAGCTGTCCGGGAAGCTCCCGGAAGATAAAATAGGGGTTGAAGGCTGGAAATATAGAGGACTTGCTTTTGCCGAACTAGGGGAATATAAAGAAGCACTTCAAGCTTTTGACAGGGCAGCGAGGTACAGGTCAGGGGATATCTATCCCCTGACCTGCCTGGGAATTACCCTCATATGTCTCGGGGAATATGAAGAAGCCCTTCAAGTTTTTGAGCAGGCAGAAGAACTTTTTTACGCAAGCATAGGCGCAGAAAAAGCCAGGGAGCCCGTGGAAGAAAGAGAAGCGGAAATGTCCTGGACTCTGGATGCTGCCGAGAAAAAACCCGTGCTGGAAAAGCTCAGGATCGCGAAAGGTTTTGCCCTTGATGCACTCGGGAGGTATGAAGCCGCCCTGGAAGCTTTTGAGAGCGCCAGAAAGCTTTCGGGAAACGGAAAAATCGCCTGTTCCGGAAAAGGCCTTGTTTTTGTACACTGCGAAGAATGGAAAAAAGCCCTGGAAGCTTTTGATACAGTCCTTATCTTCGATCCGAAAGATACCCCTGCTGCGGTAATGAAAGCCTTTGCCCTGATAAGACTTCAGGAGTTTGGGAAGGCTATCGAGGTCCTCGAGAGGATCACAGCAGAGGATAAATGCCCTGATCTTTCCTCCTGCCTGCTGGGCTTTGCCTGTGCCAGACAGGGAGATTTTGATAGGGCCCTGAAGGCTTACAGGAAAGCAATTGAAGCAAACACGAAAAACATTCATGCCAGGAACGGACTTGCAGAGATTTACTTCAGGATAGGGAACAGCAGGGGAGCCTTAAAAGAGCTTGAAGCTTCAATTGCTGAAGCTCCGGAAAATGCATTTTCAAGGAATCTGAAAGGCAGAGTTGAGCTTGAAGAACAGGCATTTGAAGACGCCCTGGAGTCCTTCAGGCTTGCTCTTGCCCTGGATACGGAAGACCAGAGGCTCCTGCTCTGGGATGCATATGCCAGGTATATTTATGCAGAAACTTCCTTTGAGGAAAACAGTGCACGTTTCAAGTACATGCTCCTAGCAGCTACAGGAAAACTCGAAAAGGCAGCCATATGCCAGACCCCCGAAGACAATGAACTGAAAGCTTACACCCTGTACTTCCTGGGCCTTTTTTACTGCAAGGCCCGTTACTTCAGAAAAGCATTCGAAAGGCTCGAAGAATGCCTGAAGCTCGAAAATTCCCTGAAGATGAAAGAGCCTGCGGCCCTCCTCCTTAAAAACATTCGGACAGGTCGTCAGGGATCAACCTGGTGGGAGTGGTGGCTTGCTCCGGGAACCCACGGGACTCTTAAAAAAGCAGGATTCTGGCTAATTTTCCTATTAGTCTTCAGCCTGCTGCTGTCCCATCCTGCAGCTTCAACCCTTCCCCTTATATCCTGGCCTGCATCCGTTATAAGCCAGATTTTATATCCGGCCGGGGAAAACAATGTCTTATGGGCACTTTATGGGAAAGAGTATATAATCTCAATTCTTATTCTGTTCATCTTCCTGTTCCTTCCGGCATTCAGGCTCGGCAGGCCGGAAAAAGAAGAACTTGAACTTGAAACGTTTACCCCGCCACCACCTGATTTTGATATCCCCGCATCCGTTCTGGAAGAGTTTACGGAAAGGCTTGAAAAAAGCCTGTTCTCTCCGGAACCCATGAGAGGAAGTACGAAAAAATTAGGGAAGTTTTGAAATCCGGAAAAGAAGGAAAAAACCTGGAAGAATGTGAAGCCCATAAAAAAGGATAAATAAAAAATCCTGGATGGCAGAAAAGCAAATGTATATAACCCTCTCCGGTATTATCGAAGGCAGTGACATCAAGTAGAGGATAAGGACTGGAAGGAGACCGGAAGCCTTGAAAAACACATTCATCCTTGGAATCGAAGGCACTGCCTGGAACCTGAGTGCCGCAATCGTGACCGAGACCGAGATCATTGCCGAGGTCACGGAGACCTATAAACCCCAAGTCGGCGGAATCCATCCCAGGGAAGCCGCCCAGCACCATGCAAAGTATGCAGCAAGTGTTATCAAAAGACTCCTTGCAGAGGCAAAAGAAAAAGGAGTGGAGCCTTCAGACCTTGACGGCATAGCTTTTTCTCAGGGACCCGGACTGGGACCCTGCCTGAGGACCGTTGCAACCGCAGCCAGGATGCTTTCCCTATCCCTGGGCATTCCTCTTATAGGGGTCAATCACTGCATCGCCCATATAGAAATAGGGATCTGGCGAACCCCGGCAAAAGACCCGGTTGTTCTTTATGTAAGCGGGGCAAATTCCCAGGTTATCTCATATATGGAAGGGCGCTACAGAGTCTTTGGAGAAACCCTTGATATCGGGCTTGGAAACGCCCTTGACAAGTTTGCGCGGAGAGCAGGCCTGCCTCACCCCGGAGGGCCTAAAATCGAAGCCTGCGCAAAAAACGCAAAGCAATATATCCATCTCCCTTATGTGATTAAAGGGATGGACCTCTCTTTTTCCGGGCTTTCCACGGCTTCAAGCGAAGCCCTGAAAAAAGGCTCTCTTGAGGACGTCTGCTACTCCTATCAGGAAACAGCTTTTGCAATGGTTGTGGAGGTTGCGGAACGCGCCCTTGCCCACACAGGAAAAAAAGAAGTGCTGCTTGCAGGCGGAGTGGGAGCAAACACCAGGCTTCGCGAGATGTTAAATGAGATGTGTGAAGCCAGGGGAGCAAAGTTCTATGTACCCGAAAAGCGTTTCATGGGCGATAATGGGACGATGATCGCATACACCGGGCTCCTGATGTATAAGTCGGGAAATACCCTCACCCTTGGGGATTCGCGGGTGAACCCTAGTTTCAGGACCGATGACGTGAACGTGACCTGGATAAAGGAAGAAGAGACTAAAAAGGTACCTGAGATCTCTCCCGAGACGTTCCTCAGAGCTCCCCCCGGAGAAAGGCTGGACAACGGGGCTGAAGCTATTATTTACCTTGACGAGGGGCCGGAAGGGAAGAAGGTGCTCGTTAAGGAAAGGGTCCCGAAGCTTTACAGGCATAAGGAGATAGATGAAAAGATCAGGAGGGACAGGAACCGTACAGAAGCCCGCCTGATGTCTGAAGCCAGGAGGGCAGGAGTGCCCACGCCTATCATCTATGATATTGAGGAATTCAAGCTCAGGATGCAGTTCATCGAAGGAGTCCCCATAAAGTACCTTATAACTCCCGAGCTTTCCGAAAAGATCGGAGAGCTTGTAGGCAGGCTGCACAGTTCGGGGATAGTCCACGGCGACCTTACCACCTCAAACCTCCTGCTTGCAGGGGAGAGACTTTATCTTATTGACTTCGGGCTTGCCTACTTTGACAAAAGCCTGGAAGCCAGAGGTGTGGACGTCCATGTGCTTTTCCAGACTTTTGAAAGCACGCATCGCGACCACGAAACTCTTGTTAAAGCTTTTGAAAAAGGGTATGGAAGTACTTTTATAGATTCAAAGGATGTACTCAAGCGAGTTGAAGAGATAAAAAAGAGGGCTCGCTATGCATAAGATCGTCTTTGTTACGGGAAATAAAGGCAAGTTTGCCGAAGTCAGGGATATTCTCAAAACTTTCGGAATCGAAGTAATCCAGAACAAAAACGGGTATCCGGAACTCCAGGAAGATGAACTCGAACCGATTGCCGCACACGGAGCACAGTATGTTGCAAACAAACTGAACATGCCTGTGATGGTAGATGACTCGGGGATCTTCATAAATGCCTTGAACGGTTTTCCGGGCCCCTATTCCCGCTTTGTGGAAGATAAACTCGGAAACCTGAAAGTGCTCAAGATGATGGAAGGAGAAGAAGATAGGACCGCTTACTTCAAAACCGTAGTCGGATACTGTGAACCCGGAAAAGAACCCCTGGTTTTCCCCGGAGTCGTGGAAGGGAAGATCGCATACGAAGAACGGGGCACTGGCGGCTTTGGGTATGACCCTATCTTCGAGTACCAGGGCCTGACCTTCGGGGAACTCGGGGATGCCGAGAAAAATAAGGTTTCCCACCGACGCAGGGCTGTCGATAAGTTCCTGGAGTGGTTTACCAGCCAGGCCTGAAACCATGTCATGAAAAAAAGAAACCAAATTAACAGCACAGAAATAAATATGAAATATTAAAAGGAGAAAAACGGCTGGAGAAAAAAACTGAAGGAAAAAAGCAAAGTCAATCTCTGAATCTTTGCCTTTCAAGGTCCATAGCTTCGTTAATTGAGTTCAGGCCCACTCTTATTGCTGCAAGGATAATCCTGTTGTTCGGGATGTAGCGGTTCTCCCGCCTTATCGAATTGAGACAATTGATAGATTGCTCGTCCAGGACAAGGGGTTCGTTTAACAGTTCTTTAGGACCAAATTTTTTTCCGGTCTTCAGCTCAATTCTGGCTTTCGCTTTCTCAGTTGCTTTCCTGACAAGGTCTTCCGGTTGGGAACTCACCGGCCCGCTGGCTCTTTGGGGTTCTTTTTCCTCCCCACAGGCTTCTTCAACATGTTCAAGGCAATATGTCAGGCAGACATTTTTCAAAAACTCCTCTACACCCATGTGGTATTCATTAGCATACGTTTCGATCTGCTGCAGCTGCCCAGCCGAAAAAGAAATACAAAATAGGTTTTCTTCCGAATCTTGCGCTGTTATTGCAACCCCTTCCTTGTAACCTTATCAGTTTCACCTAATCGGTTACTTTTTGACCTCTATTTCATATTTACTTTTCCATCAAGTTTACTTGAGAGAAAGAACATAACATTCAGGCAGGACAACATCGAGGTTTCAAGGAAAGCAATCGGTTTCTCAAAAGTGGCAAAATGGCTAGAGTATTAAATGGACAACCTTTTTCTTTAATTTTGAGTCATTTATTCCGTTCTTTGTAATCCTTTTTCTTTAATCCCGAGTCCTTAATTCCGTTTTATTTGCTTCCGTTTTTCTATTAGGTTCATTTAGGAATAAGTCAAATACAATATCAAGGAGTTTTGTTGCCAAGAATAGTTATAGGGGAAAATGTAATTATAGTAGAACTTACGCAGCTGAGCTGAAAACCACGAGCGTAAAAGACGTAACTGCATAAACCTGAAAAATATTGATGAGTCCACATGTGCTTTTTATATTTCAAGTGCGTAAGTCCTATATAGATCAATTCCCAAGCTGAAATTTAGAAGTTCTATTTTCATCATTCCTTAATTTCATTCTTCCAGTTTGTGCTTGAGCATATCAAGAGCCACGCTGAGCTGATTCAAACCCATTTTCAGGGCAACGGTAATGATCTTGTTATTTGAAGTATGGCCAAATTCCCGTTTGATTGCAAATAAATCCATTATACACTGCTGATCCAGGACCAGAGGCCCATCGAGAAGGTCTTTGGAGGTAGGTTTTTTACTTTTAATTTCAACTTTTCTCGGCTCGGCTTTTGACTCACTTTCCGATTTTGCAGCCCCGCCTCCGACTTTTGGGGCTTCCGGTATTTGCCCCTGGAAATATTCCATTTGCTGGAGACAGTGAGTCAGGCAAACGTTTATTACAAATTCTTCAACTTCCATTTCATTAAGGGATGCATACTTTTTGATTTCCTCAAGCTGCTCCTCAGTAAAAGGGATACATAACAGATTTTCATCGCACTCTTTGTTTATCCCAAACCCTCCTGTGTTTTCTGATAAATTGTACATTTCATTATCTTTTCACTGTACCTTTTATTGTACCTTTCATTTTCGTGAGAATTTTATCATTTTAACATTATTTTAAGCAAGCTTTCTTTTATCAGTCGTCTCCTGTTATCCTTTAACAGTCCTTTATCTTCAAGTTTTCCTTTTAGTTTTAAGCAGAAAGAAAACTACTCTCAACCTTAATGTAAAAATATTTACTATGTTGTGCTCATTTACAATATATGAAGAAAATTATTTCCGACACTGTAGCCGCAGATACGATTCCCCTTAAACTTGTAGTATATCTCGGACTTCTTGCCGCAGTGTTACTCCTTCTGGCCCAGGCCTGGAATACGGCCTCGCCTGTCCTTCAGGAAGCGGAAGTTAAAAAACAGATCGAAACAGCCTCCCTTTCCCTTCTCTCAATCCAGGGTGGGTATGCCCGGGACCCTGCAGACAGGTACAGCCCCGAAGGCAGCATGTGCACCCTGAGCTTTTCGCTTCCGGCTTCGATAAGGTATGTCAGTTTCGGAGCGGACCCCGACCAGGAATGCAACGGCAACCTTACCGATTCCGGGTGGATTCCGGAAAACAACACCCTTATCTATCAGTACAAAAACGGAGTTAAGAAGAGGGTACTGATCGGAGGAACCCCGGTCCATTTTATAAGAGGTTTCCGGAATTCGGACGGCATATGGGTCCCTGCCGAAAGTCAGGACGAAAACCAGACCGCTTCAGGGCTCGGAAGTACTGGAGTGGTGATAGAATCCCCAGTTTCAGGGGAGTTTCTGTTCGAAATGGTCACCCTGGACGGAATAAGATATACAATGGCCAGGTTCTGAACAATACCGGTTCGGAAGATCAGGAACAAATCAGGAGTAAGAAATCAGTAACGCTCTTGAAGGTGCCCCATCGCAGCCCTCAATTTTGAGGGGAAGGCATAAGAAAAAATACATCCCGGCCTCAACTGAACTCAGGTCAAGGCATTCCACAATGTTCACGTTACTTGAAAGCAGCGTGTGATGGGCAGGCAGACTTTCGGAAGAGAGGCTATCCACGGAAAAACTATCGATTCCCACGGTTTTGAATCCATTTCGGACAATCCAGGCTGCACCGCTTGCATCAAGGTAAGCAAAACTCTCCGGTGACGCCTCAAGTTCCCTTCTCGGATCACTTTTTCCTGCCAAAAAGCCCAAAGTCTCAGAATATTCTTCTTTTTGGAAAGGAGCCTTTGTTTTCAGAAGGAGAATCGAAACCCCTGAACTGCTTTCGAGAACTTTCCTTTTGGAATAAACGTCCTCAAGAATTGAACCTGTCAACGCTCCGCCTCTCCGGGAAAAATCCAGAACAACTGCCTCACCCATAAGGCTTTCAATGTCCAGGCTGTCAACCGGAAGCCCACCTTTAAGGACATGAGACGGGGCGTCAACGTGCGTGCCCGTATGGCTCCCGAAAATTAACCTGGAAACTGCACAGCCATCCTTTTCGAGAGTGAGGGTCTTTTCAATTGAAGGCTCCGGGTCTCCGGGAAAGATTGGTGTAAAAGAAGAAATAGAGACTGTAATATCTATAACCTTTCCCTTAACCGGTATTTTTTCAGGAGAAAACATCTCTTCCGATCCCTTTCCTATCAATTCTTAGCTCATTCCATGTAAATAATGGACTTGTTAGTGCATACATCTATGCATTTCATGCAAAGGTTACATTTATTGGGATCAATTTTTGCAAGTTCGTTTTCTTCGTAAATGGCACCTACAGGACAGATGTCCCTGCACTTGCCACATCTTTTGCAGCCGAAGACTACAACATATCCATCCTTCTCTGACATCACTGAACTTTTGACATACATGGATATATTAGTTTCTGAGCCCTGAATTTCCAGTCCGTACCCGGAAAAATTCTTTTTTGTTGCGTTCCCTCCGAAAGTTAGAAAAAAGCACAGGAAACAAGCCTTATATAGGACAAAAGAATATGCAGTCTCAGGCATGGAAAAGTTCACTGAGGATCAGACAGGCTCTTTTTGCAGCTACCTTTCCGAAGGCTGCAGGTTCTGCCAGCAGGGCGCCAAAATGGTGCTCTTTGTAACAGGACTCTGCCCTAAAAGCTGTTTTTACTGCCCACTTTCGGACGAAAGGCGGGGAAAAGACCTGATTTTTGCAAACGAAAGACCCGTAAAAAGCGATGAGGATTTACTGAAGGAAGCCAGGCTTATGGACGCCCTCGGGACAGGAATTACCGGCGGAGAGCCTCTACTTAAGGTAGAGAGAGTCCTATACTACATCCGCCTGCTAAAGTCCTCTTTTGGAAAAGAGCACCATATTCATCTTTATACTTCCATGGCTCCGGACCGGGAAACCCTTGAAAAGTTAGCAGAGACAGGCCTTGACGAAATCCGCTTCCACCCTCCACAGGTTGTATGGGGAGAGATCAGGCACAGCCCCTATGCGGACGCCCTGAAAAATGCAAAAACCCTGGGCATGGAAACCGGAATCGAAATCCCTTCCCTTGAAGGGGCAGAGAAGGTCGCGGCTTTTGCAGAGGAAATGGGAATTTTCCTCAACCTGAACGAACTGGAATTTTCTGATAATAACTCCGATGCCCTTCTTGAAAAAGGATTTTCCCTGGAATCAGACACTTCCTGTGCTGCTGCCGGTTCCCATACGTATGCTGAAAAGGCTTTTCAGGCATGCAAACAGGTGCATTTCTGTTCCTCGACTTATAAGGACGCAGTCCAGCTACGCAAAAGGTTTCAGAGGATTGCAAAAAACACAGCAAGAGAATTTGATGAAATCACAGAAGACGGCACCCTTATCTACGGAGTCATCGACAGTGGATCCCAGAAGCTTGCAGAAGAAATCCTCAGGGATATTGAAGTTCCTGATGAACTTTTTGAAGTAAAAAAAGGAAAAATCGAGATCGCCTGGTGGGTACTTGAAGACCTTAAAGACGGGCTCAAAGAAGAACTCGAACCTCTAGGGACAAGGCTTTTCATAATTGAGAGGCATCCCTTTGAAGACGGACTGCTTGTAGAAATGATTCCTCTCTAAATTTTTTGCCCTGAAGAGACCTGCCTGGACTTTTGCCCTTCTTCTTATTAAAGAAAGATTGAGAGTCATTTCCAGTGGACCAATGAGATACAAAATTTTATAAAAGATAGGGTAATAGAGTTTAAGAGGTAACAATCTCCTCCCGGATTTGATCAGAGATGGGAGCTTCTGAATACTCAAATCCGTTTCATGTGGGGAAAACACGATAAATTGGAAAAAGGATCCTCATGCCATATCCTGTTGTACATGTACTGTTTTTTTGGTTTTGCATCAGCGCTGTAGCCGTATATGCCATAACAAAAGCGATCTCCCGCAGAGAGCTCTCACTAAAAGACACAAAGAAGCTACTGTTACTGATGTTTGTTGGGGGTTTATGCACTCTGTTCCCGGACATAACAGCCGTATATAATCTGTTCGTAAACGGCAATCTGGAACACTGCTCGATTGGCCCGATCCCGACACATTCACTTCTGTTCAGTTTCATTGCAATCATCTTCGGAATGCTTGTCGGATATGCGGCATACAGGGAATTCGATAAGGCTCTATATATGGCAATTTTTGCAGAGGCAGCTTTCCTCACGCACCTGCTGTTGGATGATGTCGCTGAGGGAGGCTGCACTTATCTCTATCCGCTGTACAACGGACATATCAGCATATTCTCAATGATGGATACAGGGTTTGCGGAGGCTGGCCTATTTAAGTACCTTATAGTATCTTTTGTGTCCGTTTTCTGTGTTTTTGTTGTAATATTAATGGCACTGTTCGCATTGAACAAATTCGGGTTTGAGTTCGGGTACAGGGCTGAAAAATAATCCAGAGCCGGAAAAAGCTCCTCTTTTTAAAGAGGAATGGAAAAAAGAGATAAAGGCAAATTAAGGGAAAAATCGAAAAAATAAAAATGCGAAACAGGTAAAAACCTGTAAAATCAAGTCTGGAGTTCACCTACGCCCTCTAGCTTTTTAACAACTCGAGCCGGATAACCCAGAGCAAGGCTGTTCGGAGAAATATCACGAGAAACTACGGATCCGATGCCGATTATCGAGTTATCTCCTATCTCAACTCCCTGGGTGATTATACACCCCGGATTTACAGAAACCCCACGTCCGATTTTTATAGGAGCCATGGTTCTCGGATACGCCTGTCTTGTGGTCATACTGCCTCTGGTATGAGCGGATAAGATGCAACGGTCCCCTATTTCGGAGTAATCGCCCACTGTGATCATCTCGGGGTGAATCCTGTCAAAAATCACATCGTAACCAACATAAACGTTTTTTCCGAGATTTACGCCTCGCATTTTGTGAAATTTCGCTCTCCATGAAGGGACCGGAGCGCAGGAAGCAAGACGTTCAAGAGCCCATTTTTTCAGGTAATTAATTCCAAAGAGGACTTTATTACTATGATAATGATCGGCCACTTCACAAAAAGCTACTTTATCTCTGTTAGATACAACAGCAGTCATTTTAATACCCCCCATTTTGCGGTGAAAAACACCTGAAACCTACTTTCCATTATTCTTCCACCGATAAATATATTTCCTATAGTAAAACTTGAAAGAGAAATTAATTGAAGTTTGAACCGTAGTAATGGAGATTTCCGATATATAATATCGAAAGGAATTTAATTTTATGATAATCTATCAGGTGAATTATTATCGGTCATGTCAATAGTTATCTATTGTGTAATAGTTATCTATTGTGTAATAGCTATCTATTGTGTAAATGATTACATATCAAAGGAATGATTATAAGTCATGGAACACTTCCTGGCATGTGATGGGTTTATCAGGTTCTGTTTCGGGTTACAATTTTCATGAGGAAAGACTTTTTTATTTCTACTGCATCTTTCGGGCACAGTTCACGACAGCAGTAGCATTGAATACATTTTTGCTGGTTGATTTTGAGAGCCCTGCCCACTTCCTCAATCGCATGCGCCGAACAGTTCATAACACAGGCTTTGCAAAATGCACATTTTGAGGTGTTGATGAAGGGCTTTACAGTAAGCTGTTTCCGAAGGGCTCTCATCAGAAATGAAGGCACCATTGCGGTGGCTCCGCCTTCAGGCATTTTAAATCTGAGACCTGAGTCCTGCAGGGGCACCCCTGAAATATCAGGATTTTGTGTCCCGAACCCTCTCGAAAGCGCGGCTTTGTTTGTGGGTACTTTTAACGGATCAATACCTATCAGTTCGGAAGCAACAATGTCAAGGGCTACACAATCGTAACTTACCAGAACCACTCCTGAAACAATGGGCGTCCCATTGGCAGGGCCGTTTCCCTCCATCCCGACCACTCCGTCCATAACTGCGAGCCGGGGTTTGACTACCGAATAGATATCGACTACGGCTTCCCCAAAGCGGTCACGGTCTTCCAGGGCATGAGCCTGCTTTCGAATTTTCTGAGGGACAGCCCCAAAGAAGTTTTTGACAGCCCCGGTATAGAGGGTAAGTTCATGGGTTTTAAGTTTCGGAAGTGAGATTACTACATCAGCCTCAAGAATTGCTTTTGCGATGTACAGGCTCGGAAACTGTCTGGCATTTGAAACAACGACCTCGGTGTAACCTGAGGTCTCGAAATTGATAAGTTCTGCACCGCAGACGGATGCGACCCCTTCGATTCCCGATGCACGAAAAGCCTCCGAAGTCGTCGTAGACCCCGGTTTCGCAATTCCGGACCCGTCCCCTATAACAGGAATACCACCTGCCTCCCGGACAAGTTCACACATTGCAGCCACTACTGCAGGATGAGTGGTGACAGCGGCTTCAGGGGCCCGGATAGCAAGCACGTTGGGCTTAAGAAGTACGCGATTTCCCGGAGAGATAATGTTCTCAAGCCCGCCTATCAGGGTGAGCGCCTCCTGAATCGAAGCTTTTACACCCGAATAGTCGGAACAGCGTACTATGGAAACTCTGGAGTTCATGCTTATCAATCGGAATTACTGATAGGACTATGTTGAAGGGTTAATTTTGACTCAAATGCCAGTTTATTACCTTTCAGAGGAAAAAAGTCTTAAGAGCTACCCCGTATATGAAGCTTACTTGTCCAGATAGAAAACCGGGGGTACAGCCCGTATATACTCGGTGGTGTCTTTTACCCGGAAGATGTGCCTCCAGGCTTTTTCGATGGTATCTCCAGAAAGCCCGGTGTTCTTTTCAGTTACCTCTAAAGACAGGTTGCGTTCCTGAGCATACAGGAGCTGGTCTATAATGTGCCTGGGCATCCGCCAGTAAAACTCCTCGTCAGTCGTATAATGACCCCAGGTATCGGCACTTGGAGGGCGTTTTATGATCGACTCATTTACTCCGAGGTGCTTTGCCAGAGCATAGACCTGGGTCTTATAGCAGTCTGCAAGCGGTTCGAGGTCCACGCCGCCGTCCCCATATTTGACATACTGGCCCAGGACAACTTCGGTCTTGTTTGTTGTGCCGCAAACAACATAATTCATTTTTTCGGCATACATATACTGGACCAACATTCTTGACCGCTGTTTGACCCCCTGCAGCCCTATCAGTTCCAGATAATCGTTTGCCTTCAGCCTGTGTTTGGCAACCGTTTCCCCATCTTTTATCAGCCGGATATAAGGAACATTCAAAAGCTCCTGGTCAAGGAAATCAGGCAGAATCAGTGAGGTTTTGTGTATTTCGGGATCATATTCCGGGCAGGCCCTCTTTAAAACCTGGTCTTTCTTCTCATAAATGTTAAGGGCTTCCAGAATTGGAGAAATCGGGACCTCCTCATACGAAACCCCAAGGCTTTCGCAGATTTCTGCTCCCAGGGTTTTGCTTGAAGGAGCAGATTCTTTTTCCGGGAGGAGAAGACCGTATACTTTTTCCTTGCCGAACTCCTGTACGCAAAGCGTAAGGGTTACTGCGGAGTCAACACCCCCTGAAACCCCCAGAACCACTCCTTTTTTCTTGAAAGCCGTGACATGCTCTCTTATAAAGCCCCTGAGGCTTGCAGCAAGCTTATCAATACCTTTGTTCAGTTCCTCAAGAATTTGAACGTTGCCATTGTCCGCTAACTTCTCGGCGTCGTTTTTAGTTAACTGCCCTGCATTACTCTCCATAGTCCGGGTTACACTACTTTCAGTTATCTGCATAATATTACTCCCCTGATCGATTATTTGTTTGATAGTTAGGTATTCGTTCAAACTGCCGGCAACTATGTATCAAATCACCGGATTTCTTACTTAATGACCCTTTGCTGAGACAATATCTGAGTAAATTTTATCAGAGTAACTTTATCCGAATAACTTATCCAGGTAAATTATATCCAGGAATATTTTATTATCCAAGAATATTTTATTATCCAGGAATATTTTATTCGGGTAAATTTTCAGCATTCTTTTTGCGAATTTATACTGTAATTGAGCTTTATTTCAAGCTTCTCTGCTACATCCTCTATAAGCGACTGCGAGAGTTCCTGGCTGAGTTTGTACAGCCCTTCTTCCCTTGACATTTCCCCGCTTCGGACAAGCCCCGCTATATCAAAGGCATACGGGTGGAAGCCGTACTTTTCCAGGTGGTTATAACATGCAAAGGAATTCAATGTACAGTTGGTCGAATTACTGTCATTGAGAGCAGGAGCTTTCCACCCGAGATTCAACACGGTTTCAAGCACTTTATCCTCGCTGTAGTCCCACAGACAGAGCGGATGCAGAAAAGAGGGGGCAACCTCACCTATATTTTTGATTACCTCATTTTTAACAAGGAACTGTTCATCCCTGTCTTCAACACCTATTTTTTGAAGCTGCGTTTCAAAAAGGTTCCTTGACCACTGTATGAAATTAGCTGACAGTTTGATTATGGGATTTGGCGACTGCCCTCCTGTAAAAGCAAAGACGATAAAAGGCGCTTTCTGGACTATGGCTTCTTCCATCAGTTTTTGTTTGATGACACCGATGCAGATATTGCAGATGTCACTTGCCCTGTACTTGGCAAAGTTAGGGAACGCATCACAGGATTCGGCTGCCTTTCGGAAGAGTTCGTAGAGGATTTCCTCTTCCATTGTCAGCTTAAAATAGTCGCATCCCGTAATTTCGCACATTTTCTTTGCGTTTACTACGGCATAATCCGAGATGAACCCGTTATCAAACTGGATAGCAAGGACTCTCAGGAAGGGATAGTCTTTTTTGAGTTTGTAAAGTGTATATGAAGAGTCTTTCCCCCCTGAAAGTGCAAATATCACATCATAATTGCCCCTGCCACTGTATTCTTTAAAGAGTTCTTCAATCCTGCTAAGATACTGCTCCTTTTCCTGAGAAGAAAGAGGAACATAGGTCTCACAGAAATGGCAGAGCCCGTTTTCTTCGTTGATTTCTATGCCTGGAATATCCGAGTCCAGAACACATTTATTACATACTAGCTTTGACATGCTGATACTCCTCTATAATGGACCTGTTGGAGATTTTCCCGTTCTCGCTCAGCGGAAGATGGTCAATGAAGAGGATCTCTCTGGGATACAGGTAGCCTGGCAGGTTCTTCCTGCAAAAAGCAAGAATTTTATCGACGTCGGTTTCCTGATTTGGTATGATCATGAGGCTGATTGCATTACCCATAAGCTCATGGAATACGGGTACAACAAAAACACCGGAAACCTCATTGTTCAGCTCGATTTCTTTCTCAATTTCCCTCGGATTAACCCGATTGTCACCTATTTTGATGAGGTCATCCTTGCGACCAAGCAGCTTTATGTATTCATTTGGAAGTTTCTGCGCCAGGTCTCCCGTATGCATCCACCCATCGATGATCTTTTTTTCAGTTGCTGCCTCATCATTGAGGTAACCAAGCAGGATATTGTCCCCTCTGGCAACAAGCTCGCCTGTGATACCAGGTCCTACAGACCTGTTTTCAGGGTCAAAGATATCGAGGGTAACCCCTGGAATCGCCTTTCCTATCGTATCGATAAATTCATCCACGTCCTCTGTCGGCAGGTAAGCAAGCCTTGCTGTAGCTTCTGTCTGGCCGTACATTGGCAGAATTTGCGTACCCGGACTTAACTCCCTGATACTCCATACGATAACCCTTTCCATGGCTCCGCCGGCTGATGCAGCAATCCTGACATTTGCAAAGGCTTTTTTGAACCTCTCCGGGAATCTGAGAAGAATACGATATGTGCTGGGCACTCCATAGAAGATAGATACTCCGGATTCGATAAGATTAAAAACCGGGTCTATGAAATTCATTGTTCCTGTATGGACCACCCCTCCGGCCATCAGGTGAGAATTGATTATCGAGTTCCCGAAAGCATGATGTGGAGAGATTACCAGTGCTCCTTTATCTTTTGAGCTTATGTTCAGGACCTCGATTATCGACCTGGCGTTTGCTACCAGGTTTTTGTCGCTCAACATAACCCCCTTGGGAGTGCCTGTTGTACCTGAAGTATAAAGCACCAACCTCAGTTCGGGATTATTTCTTTCACATACCACTCTTTTGCTGAGGAGCTCCACTGCAGTATCATCCGAAACAACGATCACGGTTCCAAAACGCTCAAAAAATTCGGCTCCGAACCTTAAGTATTGTTTTTTCGTTGCAATTATGTTATTGATGCGTGAAGCGTCAAGAATTCGTTCAAGGCTTAACCCTGGCAATTCGATTGGCAGAGGAATTGCAATGTTGCCGGACCGATATACTGCCATAAGCATCTTTATGTACTGTATGCCCGACTCAGCGAGTATTGCAAATCCGCAATGCTCAAAGTCGGTCAGAAATGAGGCAATTGTGCTTATATCCTCATCAAGGCAGCTGTAAGAAATGGATTTTTTCTCCTCTTCTAGTGCGGTCTGGTGAGGAGTGTTTCTAGCATGTTCAGCGATATAAGCATCAATTCTCATACACTTCACTTCGCCAGTCTGCTTATCAGGTTGGTTATCCCCTCCAGAGAATCAAAATTCTCTGGAGTCAGCATTTCTTCAGGAATTTCGATAGAGTATGTTTCACAGATGTAGTCTATCAATTCAAGCAAACCGATAGAGTCCATGATGCCATTCTGGGTGAGCGAATCATTATCTCCAAGAACAGATCCACGTTCCATGAAAGAATTGTCCTTCAAATAATCAAGTATATTATTCTTTATTTGTTCCATACAATCTTACCCCTTATTCAAATTCAATTATTACGTAAGTAACACACACTTGCCCATATTAGTTGAAAGCCCATATGTAACTATGCGATAGAACTATATAAATAATTTGAAACAATTAGTTGTCATAAAAACATTAACAAGAAAAAAATCAGAAGAGCAAAACAGCATCGAAAGATAAAAGTGTTAAACATCCTATTTCAATCAGAACTGATTTTCCCAAGGCGGCTAATCTTAATAGTATGTGAATCCGAATCAGTAATGAGGGAAAATACGTATTTATTGTCCAGTAAATAACTTGAATAAAAAATATTATTGAAGTCCGGCTCTTTACCGAGAACCGATAACATGGACTCATTAGAAAACTTGCAATAAGCCTCCCTCAAAGTCCACCCGATCAGAATGTAGGCGTCACTTTCCGATTTGTCAGAAAACTGAGACACAGGTTTAAGGTATTTCAAAGTATTTTTCAGTGCCAGCGGTCTTTTAATTTCGACATCAATACCAACCTTGACCTTTGAGACCGCAAGAGTTGCGATATTTTCAGAGTAGGATATACAGATATGCAACTCCTTATGGCTGAGTATATGAACTTCTCCGAACTTATCCTTACAAGTAGAAATCTCAAGGACAGAAGTTTTGTTAAGGAGCTTGCATAAGATATGTTTCAAAACCATTCTGGAGACAATGTATCTTTTTTTAAAATATTCTGTTTTAAGTTTTTCAAGATTTTCCCTTTCACTGTTGTTGAGACATTCCATGCTCAGAGTGTCATAATCACCCAGATCAATAAGAAAAATAAGAACGTCGTTTTGTGCCCATAAGTTGGGGAGATTTTTCAGAGGAACGGAGGAGAGTATGATCGAATTCTTTTTGTACATGCAACTCACGGCATATTTACTATAGTTACTACAATTGGCTGTTATAAAAACTATGAGATTTTCAGCTATTTCGAATTGATCAGGGAAGCTGCATAACAAACCAGTAAATCCATAGTGTACTCCAATATATTTATTCAAAAAAAGTAATCCTAAAATATATAAACGATAAGGATATAGGGTATTCGATTCTTAGCGCCCCTACTTCAGGGTCGCACCTGTTTGGAAATAACAAACATAACGGGATGAATACGGTATTAAAAGAGTAGATTCAAACCAGTAATAAAAAAGTATAATTCAAATTATCATCAAAAACTGAGGTGTCCGAAACTGCAGACTGCGGAAGAAAGGGTAAGAGCGAGATTGATAAAGTATCTCGGCAGGGACGAAAACGGGATACGCAAGGTTGTGCTCAATCTCTTCCTGACCGGAGACAAGTTTACCACCGGTGAAGTTTATGACTTCCTCGATAAAGGAAATTTCGAGGTAAGCTACCGGGGGGTGTCAGCCATGGTCGGGCTTATGAATACTAGGCTTGGAATCCTGAGCATAAATGTCACGGGGGATCATAATGTATATTCCCTGAAAGAGAGTTATAAAAACATAGTCGGCTCTGTTCTTGAAAATTACTGAATTTTTATGTTTGGAAGTTGTATTATACCTACTTTTTGAGAGGATTTGAATAAAAAACCTGAACTACGGGCGTCTATTTCGAGCGAGAATCAAAGTTGTGCCGGCAGACCCCGCTTCAAACGACAAGGTATGTTTGCGCTCCCGCTCCAAATTCCGTACAGGGATACAATAGCCCTGATGCGGTTTGGTTCGAGAGGGAATATCTTCAAAATCCCCTTAACTTTTCACAATTATTTTTTTTGAAACAAGAATAGAAAAAAATTTATATTTAATCGTAGTTTTCTTTAACAGTTTTTACACATATTTTAATTTTTGTGTGAAAATTTACTCGTGAGAGTAGCGTAAAAACTCTGAAACCCTCTTAAAAACCCCCAAGTTTAAGTAAAATTTTCCTGCTCTAATCAAGCTCCTTAATTAGAGTATTCGGGAAGGGTTTACTAAGGTGTGAATTTCATAACTCGGAATTTGTTTCTTTAGACTTATTTTTGGATGAGCCGGATTTCTGACTAAAAAACTCAAAAAGCTCTCAATAGTCTAGAGTCAATGACTTATGGAAGAACTCTAAAGAATTATCCCTATTTCTGAGAATGATATCGCATCCCGATAGTTTACCTCATGTTTATAGAGGGATACAATGAGCGAGCCAGTAAATAATTCACTGGAAATCAGGGCAGATATCCAGAGCCAGCAAGTAGAGTTATCGAAAAGCGATATTTTCGGAGTCCTCCAGAACGACAGGCGAAGATGCGTCCTGGAAATCCTCCGCAAACAAGGAAATCAAAGCGTACGTTCACTTTCGGAAGAAATAGCTCGTCTAGAATCCGGAGAAGAGGATCCAAAAAGCAGCGTCAGAAAAAGTATATATGTCTCCCTGCTCCAGACCCACATCCCAAAAATGGAAAGCCTGGGAGTCGTAAGCCACGATAGAGAACATGACACAGTGGAGCTTCTCCCTGCGGCAAGGAACTTTGACATTTACATGGAAACCGTCAAAAAGGGCGACATCCCCTGGAGTCATTTCTACCTGGGCCTGAGCACCCTCGCAGTTGTCGGCAGTGTAACAATCTACACCGGGCTCTTCGAATGGGTCACAAGCTCCCAGTGGATGCTTTTTGTAAGCGTGCTTTTCATGGCTACTTCAGTAGCCCATATACACAATGTCCGCAAACTCTGAGCGTGAACCCCCCTTTGCTCAGGATTTTTCTCTTTTTTTCAGGAATAGATTACCCCCGCCAACCGATAGTGGTAATCTTCCATTAGGCCGGCGTTAATCCCTCAAATCCCTATTTTTCTCAAAATTTTCCCCGTCCTTCTTGTGGCAGCCATCCCACACTTCGCCTCTTACTTGCCCGTACCCCCTTCTGAAATTATATATAAAGACATTGGATCTGAAGAGAATAATCAAGGAAGTGGCTTCAAAAAAACTCAAAAGTGGCCCATTACTCCCGATCCCATCTCATTAATTGTTCATTACTGCCTCTCAAATTCACAGAGCCATTTGATAGCGTTAATCATCAATTACCCGCCCGATATTTCGGTTAATCCGCCAATAACTATCTTGAAATGAGCCATGGGATGATGTAGCTCAGATTTGCTGAATTAGGGAATGAAACTGGAATTTCCTACGTTTAACCCTCTTCAGGTTCATACTTCATTCCAGGGTTCATACTTCATTCCAGTGACCTCATAGCAAAGTGAGTGGGAAAAATTGGAATAGATAAAATTTAGAAAGAGGTTATACTATGCTTAACAAGAGAATGCTTTTGAGTGTACTCATTATCGGTACTGTTGCTGTTGTGGCAGGCGCCGGGACGTGGGCAGCATTCAGTGACACTGAAACGAGCAATAACAACACCTTTACAGCCGGAACCTTGGATCTTACTTTAGGTCAGTTGGTAACTGGTGGTGTCAATCTTGCAAATATATATCCGGGAGCTAATGGTACTATGGCTTGGGATGTGGAAAATGTTGGATCTATCAATGGAACCCTGAGCTTAGCATTTGATGTTTACACTCCTATTGAAGGAACACCTTCTACAATTACGCCAGCAGGAAACTCTACTATCAATGAAGCAATTCACGTTGAGGTCCTTGCAGGTACTACTTCTCTCTACTCTGGCAGCCTTGCTGGTCTAGAAACCTCAACAATCCCTACTACTGCCCTAGCCACCAATGTAGGACCAACCACCATTACCATCAACTGGGATGTTCCAATAGCTACTGATAATGGAATTCAGGGCGATGAAACTGGTTTCGATTTAACCTTCACTCTCGACCAGGTTGTTTAATTAAGCTAAATAGTGGGGAGCAACCCCACTATTTTTAGGAGGAATCAAAATGAAAATGATACCTTCGGTTCTGTTAATCTTTTTTGTACTCCTTCTGGTTTCTGCAGGTACATGGGCCGCTTACACTGATGTTGAGACGTCTTCAGGAAACACGTTTACTGCAGGAACACTGGATCTGTACATGACAGATAACGGTCCTATTATTGACTATGAGTGGACACTCACAAACATGATTCCGGGCATGAGTAAATCCGGTCAGCTAAATTTATACAACAATGGAACCGTTGCGGATCACGTAGAGATAACATTCTCAACTATTTGTAGAGATCCTGGGGCTGATGCGGGGAATAACGAAGAAAGCGATACACTTGCTGGTGCCAACGGAATGGATAGTTACCTGAAAGTGGACTCAATGTCATACAGTGTATATGGATCAGGAAATCCTGGGACTCTAGTTGACAATGGGATTTCAAGTGTTTCATCGATTACAGACTCAAATGGAAATGGTTTCATTGATCTCGCGGATCTTAACGGCTTAACACTTGATAATCTAGCACCACCTAGACCTAACCAGCAGGATCCAATAGATTTTAACATGAAGGTAACTTTCGATATGAGTGCTCCAAACGACTACCAGGGAGACGAATGTATATTGACAATGCAATTCGACCTGAACCAGGATCCAAGTCAGTAACGGAAAAAACTTGATTGAAAGGGAATAAAAAGAAAAAAGGTGGTTTTTTTCCCTTTCACTTTTTTGTATGATACAACGAAGTTGACACATTACGAACTTGACAGATATTTTGATGATTTTGAATTACTGGACCAGATTGAGATTACGCACCATCTGCGGTAATAACCACACAAATGGGAGGAAAAATAGTTAATAAAAGAATAATTTTGATTATATTCGTACTCGGCTTAGCCGTAAATCTGGCAAGTGTCGGAACATGGGCAGCTTTTCAGGATACTGAAACAAATACTGGAAATACATTCTCATCCGGAACCCTGGATATGAAATCTAACGACAGCTCAACTTACAGCGGTAGTTTAACGGCTACCTGATCATCTCCAAATTTCTAGCCAGGAAATATGTTTGACAGTCCAGAAACCGGTTCAAAAATAAGCAAGATGCAAGAATTCCAGATTCTGTAACTCATACGCTTGGAAGTGAACAATGAGCCAATGTCTTGAGAAAGTATTTATTCCTTTTTGTTTCTACAATAAAAAGGATTATTGATTTTTAAAAGCATGGAATAAATAGTAAAAATTTTCAGTATTTCTCAGGCGTAAGTTATGAAAGTGATAAATACTCTTGCTTTTGTTTTGATCTTTATTATAATCATTCCCATTATTGCTACTATGGTCCCAACCGGCCCGGTCAAATTCATGACCGTGACGGGAAGCAGTATGGAACCCACAATAACGGACAGTGATATAGTTATCGTCAACACTGTAAAGACGCAGCCTGAGGTTGGGGACATTGTGTCGTTTCGCCACATATTTAATGAGAATCAGAGCTTCATAGTCACACACAGGGTGGTCAAAGTTGTGGATGAGGGGTATGTAACGCAGGGAGACGCCTACCCCAGACCTGATGATTTTATTGTCGCTCCCGAAGATGTGGTAGGGGTTATGTTTTTCAAGATTCCGTACATCGGAGCTCTCGTTCGTTTTGCGGGAACTGTGGAAGGGCTTTTAGTACTTGTGATATTACCTGCGCTCATACTGATCCTGCAAGAAGTAAGTGAGATTACCAGCCAAATGAAGGAACAAAAATAAGAACTCGCCCTATTTGATAGATTGAATTTCAGCTTTAAACTTACAGATGTTTCTGCATCTGTTTTTCAGGTTTATATTCGACCGGAAAACGGAAGACAACCGGGAGGAAAATACTTACAGAAAAATTTTAGCTAAATTTTGAGGATAATTCAGGTCTCTTCAACTATATATAAATATAACAAAAGTAAATAGTTTAAATATAGATATTATCGAGATTTTATTGGAAAAGAAATTACATATTTCCATTTCAATCACATATACTTCATGAAATTTTTATCTCGACGAATAGATTAATTCCAATAGTTATATATATGAGAGACTTCTACAAATTTATTACATAATATGCAATAAAATTAAATAAGTAGGAAGATGTAAACAAATCTTCAGGTATTAAAAACATAGTAAGGTCTTAATGATTACGGTTTTCGGTAGTTTCTCCAACCGCATAGATCTTACATTCCGTCCCGGGGACTTTTGGGCTAATTTTCCGTATAAATAGCCCGCTTTTCGGGATTTTTTGAGATATGGATATCAAAATTACAGATGTCAAAATAATTGCATTCAGATTTATTTCTCTATCCCGGACGGAAATCAAAAACTGCAGGTGGAATGTCCAGGTGGAATCTGCAGGTAGGATGGGCATACCTTACTGGAAATTAAAACAATTTAGATCCGGAATCTCAGGATTTATGCGGGTTCCAGGGCCTGAGTACCAGAGGTACAGATTCGGGCAGAGACATTATGGACAATATGTGAATTTAACAGCCGGGGTTTTTCGGGATTTAAAGCAACAACCATTGGTGGCAGGTCATAAATGAGAGCATTCAATAAAATATTTCTGCTGGGATTGGTGTCGTTCTCTCTTATCTTCTCATGTAATACTTTCCCTTATTTTGCAGGTACATCTGCTTCTTTCAGCGATACGAAACACATGAGTGCTGCGATCATCGCAAACGTCTGGGAAAACGAATCCAGCCTTGTAGGGTCCTCCGAATTCAACCCTCTGGAAGGAGGGGGATTCCAGCTAAACACTTCAGGCGCAATAGGGAAGCAGACTTCAATAACCACTTACACAAATTATGTAGGTGAAAAATCATCAAATAACGTAAGTTCAGCAGACAATCTAACGGATAATTACTCTTCAATAGGAAACCAGACCTTTACCCTTACCAATATCACTAACATTACCAATAGAACTAATTATGCCAATGTCACTAACATTACCAATAGAACTAATTTTACCAATGTCACTAACATTACAGATTCGACTAATATTACAGGTTCTACTAATATTACTGGTCTTTCCAACCTTACAGATTCTACCAACCTGACCAAGAACTCTAAAGTGAACAGGACTGTTTCTCTGGAAGAAGCCAGTAACAACACAGGCAGCCCGGATCCGGGAACTGGATCAGGTTCCGGAGGCAGGTCCGGAAGTTCAGATAAAGACAAGGAAGTCGAGAAAGCCCTCCCTGAAGCAGGCTTCATCAGTAACGTCACATCCGGGAACATACCCCTGACGGTCCAGTTTACCGACACTTCTGCAAATGCAAAAGGATGGAACTGGGACTTTGGAGATGGAAACAGTTCTTCCGGGCAGAACCCGGTACACACTTACTCTGTAGCAGGAAGTTACATCGTTACCCTGACTGCAGCCAATGCAAATGGTCAGAGTATAAAAACAGGCCAGATTTCTGTGAGTGAAAACCCCGTAGATAGCTCAGGAAATGAAAGCTCTATGGATAATAATAATTAAGGGGATTTAAATTCCAGCGCGGAATGGAAAACATGAAGGAAAAAGAGACTCTTCAGGTCTTAATTATCCTGTTGATTGCGGTTATTCTGGTCAATGCCTTAATCCCGTTCTTTACAGGCTCAAAGATGCCTCTTATAGTATTGAGCGGGAGTATGACCCCGATGATGATGCCTGGAGATATGATCATTGAGGAATCGGTTGATCCAGATGAGCTTCAGATAGGAGACGTGATAGTTTTCCACCCTCCAGATAGTGATAAAACCGATGCCCTCGTAACACATAGAATCATTTCCTTAGAAGAAGGAGAAGAACGTACCTTCCAGACAAAAGGAGATGCAAACAATGCAGAAGATGACTTTAAGGTACCTGCATCGAATGTTGTGGGAAAATTGATATTCGTCATCCCTTTTGCAGGATATCTTCCCGAGATCTCAAAACACAAGAACATTTTTCTCTTCACGGTTATACTGCCTGCAGGTCTGATCATTCTCGATGAAATCAGGAATATGCTTCTGTACAGCAATCCGGTAAAAGCTCGAAAAGTAGAAAAGGAAAGAAAAAAAATTGCCAGGAGAACCTCTTATTCGGTTAAGGGAAAAAGGCTGGCAACATTTGTTTTAATAAGCGGGCTTATTTTTGCAGGTATAGTAGTGAACAACCTTGGGGAAAACGGGTCTTTAGTCCTTGGAAAGGAAAACACAATAAAGAATCCTGGGACTCTTTCCCGTGTATATGTTATAACACCTGATGACTACGGGAAAAGAACTGATATAAATTTCTGGTATGGAGTAATTACCTCGTCTAATGAGACTCAGGTTTATGAGACTCAGGCTATTGCTCCCGAAGGAGTGATTACCCCGTCTACCTGGAATCAGATGAATGAAACTAAGGTTATTGCCCCTGAAAATACGCCTGCAACGATCAGTACGGTCCCCTATATTCTTCCGGTCTTCTGGATAATTTCACTTGCGGAAATAAACCCTTATCTCCCTGCTGCTGTAGAGATCGGGTTTTATACATTCCTTTCCACATTGCTTTTGTTCCCTCTGTGGCACAGGAAATCAGTTATTGGAAAAAAGAAAAAGAAGATAAAAATCCGCCGTCTGGTTGCACAGTGGAAAAGGACTCTCCAGCTGGTCTGAACTTACAGGATAGTACAATTAAATAGAGTCTCAGAGGGGTTGAAACACTGGAAACTATTTTTCTTAAACTTAAAAACAGCTTAATAGGCAGAGCGAAAATGCTTACCGTTGTTTTCTTATTGATTATGGTTTTTTCCGGACTCTGGATATATGAGAAATATACAGAGACGTCATATGAACAGGAAGAAGTCCTTTCCTATACACAGTACGGCACGTATACATATTCAGCCTCCGTAACGGAGCCTAATCCTCTCTACCCGGAAGGAACAAGGCTTGAAATGGGAAAAGCTGCCTATTTCTTTGCCGTGTCTCCTACTCTGGATGTTTCATTCATATACAGCTTTGAAGCCGCAGATTCTGCAGACCTCGATGTGGAGGCTGAGACAATGATTGTGGCCAGTGGGAAAGAAGGGTCAGGAGAAGAGCAGAAAATATTCTGGCAGAAGAAGTTCTCGGTTGGGGACCCGATAACCGTAAAAATGGAAAACGGAGACATTTTTATCTATAATTTCACCCTTGACATGCCTGAAACAAAATTAATGGCCAAAAAGGTGCAGTATCAGCTGAACTACTCCTCGGACCTGGCGATAGAAATTGTTACTACCGTAGATTATGAAGGAAAAATAAATGGACAGAAAGTTAAAGGTACAAAAAATTTTGCTATGCCTATCAACATCGTTTCTACATACTACCAGGTGCCTGCAGAATTGGGGTCCAGAGAAGATACGTATAAAAATATCAGGGTGAAAAGAGACCCCTCATTATCAATGATCAAATTTCCTCTGTTCTTATTTTTTTTAAATGCAATCCTGATAGGAGCACTTATTCCGATAGGGAAAATGAAAAAAATTGACACGGAATATATAGAAAAAATAGAAAAAGAACGTAAAAAAGCACCTTTTAAAGAGTTTATCAGCAAAGGCAAAATTCCCGAAAACCTGAACTCCTTGCTGCAGGTTGAGATTTCTTCACTTAAAGACCTTGTAGATGTCGCCTCTGATATAAATGAAAGGGTAATTCATGATACCGCATCCGGAGAATATTTCATAATTCATAATGGGACATTATATATTTTCTTTGAAGACCCTTCAGAAGAAGAATATTAAATTCCTGGATAAAATGATTTTGTATTCCTCTTAGAGAGCAAATCAGTAAAGTATTTCATGAATTAAAATTAATTTAGTGAGAGATGAATTCCCTTAAGAGACGGATTTCCCCTATTGTTAGTATGTTCATAGGGGTTATAGACATTCCCCATAGTACGCTTTCCAGCAAAAAAGATATTAATTATCCAGAACTAGAGGGAATACAGAATTTTGCGTATAGTAAAAAATCTACATAGACAAGCCTGGAACCGATATATTTTAGGGGGAAAACAGATTATTAGCCAAAAAATGGTGCCGTGGAATAAAGAAGCCTTCCGGGCAGGGCTTCGCTTTGTGAAAAACCGAACTTTCAGTATGTTCTACCGGGAGTATGAACAGCTGCTTGAGAAGGAGATTTTAAGTTCTGAAATCCCTGACCACATAGCTGTAATCATGGACGGGAACCGCAGATATGCGGGACAACTGGGAAAGGCTCGAAGTTTCGGGCATGCTATGGGAGCAGAAGTCACCGAACAGGTTATTGAATGGTGCTATGAGATAGGAGTAAAAGAGCTCACCCTCTATGCCTTTTCCACAGAGAATTTCCAGCGTTCGGAAGAAGAAGTTGATGGACTTTTCAACCTGATCAATGAGAAGTTTCTGAAACTTTATTATGACAAAAGGACCTACGAAAAAGAGATGCAGGTCCGGGTAATAGGAGACAGGACAAAGCTGCCGGCTTTTCTGACAGAGTCCGTTGAAAAGATTGAGAAAGCCACCGAACACCATCAAAATTTTAACCTGAACGTGGCTATTGCTTATGGGGGCAGACAGGACATAATGCAGGCAGTGCGGGATATTGCAGCCTGTGTTTCAAGTGGAAAACTTTCACTTGAAGATGTTGATGAAAACCTGATATCAAAACACCTCTACCCAGCTCCGGGAGTGTCTGTCCCGAACGTGGACCTGATCGTCCGCACCGGAGGCGACGAAAGAGTCTCCAACTTCCTGCCGTGGCAGGCTAACGGCAGCGAGTGTGCAACTTATTTCTGTGCTCCTTTCTGGCCGGAATTCCGAAAGATCGATCTTCTTCGCTCAATCAGAGTATATCAGGCCCGAAAAGACGAAAAAAATCAGGAACAATCATACCGGGTTTCAAAAGTTGTAAATTTCCTCAGAGTAGGAAAATACGGGGAAAAAGGCGAAGAACTCGGGCAGCTCCTTCCGGTAAAAAAGCAAGGAGTGTCTTGAGGTCTTAAATACCCGTGGATACAGACTCAATAACCCTTTTTTGTACTGTACGGATTCAATAATCCTTTTTTTAAAAAATTATCACCCTGGCTCCCGGCCACGGGAAAAAACTCCTTAAAGTACCGATATATTGATATTCCGGTGACGACTATGTAAATTGGGGGACGTTTATCCATACCTGATTTATGAAAAAATCCTTTCAGGATCGAGGGAAGAGAAAAAGATGCTTTTTCAATTAGGATTTTATGGAAAAAGTAGGAGGGATTATACTGGGAAAAGGACAAAGAAAGCCTAATCGCCTGATTAACGAAAAGAGCCCTTATCTTCTACAACATGCCTATAATGCTGTGGATTGGTATCCCTGGGGGGAAGAGGCTTTTGAAAAAGCCAGAAAAGAAAATAAGCCTATTTTTCTCTCAATAGGATACTCTACCTGCCACTGGTGCCATGTAATGGCACATGAGTCTTTTGAGGATGAGGAAGTTGCAAGACTCATGAACGAAGCCTTTGTTTCCATAAAAGTGGACAGGGAAGAAAGGCCCGACATTGATAATATTTATATGACTGTCTGCCAGATTATTCTTGGAAGAGGAGGCTGGCCTCTAACGATAATTATGACTCCGGGTAAAAAACCCTTTTTTGCAGGCACCTATATCCCGAAAAAATCACGCTTCAACCAGACAGGAATGATGGAACTGGTCCCCAGGATAAAAGAAATCTGGAACCGGCAACATGAAGAAGTGCTTGATTCGGCTGAGAAGATTACAACCACTATCCAGGACATGATTGTAGAATCTACAGGAGAAGGTCTTGGAGAAGATACAATCGCAGAAGCCTATAACGACTTACTGAATTCATTTGATCCCGGGTACGGAGGTTTTGGAAGGGCTCCGAAATTCCCGACTCCGCACAAAATTTCCTTTTTACTCCGCTACTGGAAACGCAACGGGAATCCGGAAGCCCTCGATATGGTAGAGCACACCCTGGACAATATGCGCAGCGGAGGGATTTATGACCATCTGGGATCGGGCTTTCACCGCTATTCCACGGATAACATGTGGCTCCTGCCCCACTTTGAAAAAATGTTATACGACCAGGCCCTTATCGCAATCGCATACACCGAAGCCTATCAGATTAGCGGAAAAGACCTGTATAAAGAAACGGCAAAAGGAATCCTTGACTATGTTTTAAGGGACCTGACATCCCCGGTAGGCGGATTTTACTGCGGAGAGGATGCCGATGTTGAAGAAGAAGAAGGAAAGTACTACCTGTGGACCATAGAAGAGGTCATGAGTATCCTTGGCCCTGATGATTCCGAACTGATTATTAAAATGTTTAACTTGAAAAGGGGAGGCAACTTTGAAGAAGAAATAAGGGGAAGAAAAACCGGAACAAACCTCTTCTATATGGTTCACTCGCCGGGTTCCCTTGCAGCCGAACTTGAGATCCCCGTAGAAGAAGTTGAAAGCAGAGTAAAAAGCGCCCTGGGAAAACTGCTTAAAGCCAGGTACGAGCGCAAAAGGCCTTCACTGGATGATAAGATCCTGACCGACTGGAACGGGCTCATGATCGCAGCCTTTGCAAAAGGTTTCCAGGTTTTCAGGGAAGAAAAGTATCTGAAAACCGCAGAAAAAGCCGCGGATTTTCTCCTGGAAACCCTTTACAGCCCCGAAAAAAGGCTGCTTCACCGCTACAGAGACGGAGTTGCAGGAATTTCCGGAACTTCCGATGACTATGCTTTCCTGATACATGGGCTCCTGGAACTTTATGAGTCAGGATTCGAGCTGCGCTATCTCAAAGCGGCCGTTTCCCTGAACAGGGAACTGCTTGAACATTTCTGGGACCGGGAGAGCGGAGGGCTTTATTTCACAGCCAACGATAGCGAGGCTCTGATCTTCAGAAAAAAGGAGTTTGCGGATGCAGCAATCCCATCCGGAAACTCATTTGAAACGTTGAATCTTCTGCGCCTTTCCAGGCTAATTGCCGACCCTGGAATGGAGAAAACTGCTGACAGACTCGAACGCGCATTTTCAAAGCTGATAAAAAAAGCGCCTTCAGGATACACTCAGTTTCTGTCTGCCCTTGATTTCAGGCTGGGCCCTTCATACGAAGTAATTATTTCAGGAAAACGCGAGTCTCCGGATACAGTAAATATGCTCGAAGAGCTCTGGAGCTACTTCACACCCAATAAGGTGCTGGTTTTCAGGCCCGAAGGAGAAAATCCCGAAATTGCAGACCTTGCGGAATACACAAAAGAACAGCTCCCTATTGAAGGAAAGACAACTGCATACGTCTGCCAGAACTATGAATGCCAGCTTCCTACCACCGAAACCAGAGAGATGTTAAAGCTGCTTAATGTCTGAGTTCCGCACTCCGTTGATACGAGCCTCAGGATGAAATGAAAACTCGGACTTGATAAGATGAAAACTCAAATTAGTATTGCAAAGTAAAGAAAGGGGGAAATCGAAAATGAAAGAGTATACACTTGAAGAACTTTCAGAGTACAACGGAAAGAACGGCAAGACTTACATCGCCTATGCAGGGCAGGTATACGACGTATCGGACAGTTACATGTGGGAAGACGGGACTCACCAGGGACTCCATGATTCGGGGCAGGACCTCTCGGACGCTATGGACAACGAAGCGCCCCACGGCCCTGAGGTATTCAAGGATTACCCGGTTGTCGGAACTTTGAAAAAATAAAAGGCATTGTGACGAATGGTTAAAAGGTTTCAGTAAAATGCAGGGAATCACAAGTAAGAGGGGGTTGTGAGTATGAAAGATGAGATTGCATCTGCTATTCCTCAGGAACTTAAAGAAAAGGAAGGGGAAACCCCTGTAGAGAAGACAGGGCTCGAAAAAAAAGAACTGCTTGAACAACTGAGAGCATTTTTTGAATCCCAGCTTCTTGCCGTCCTGGCAACTCAAAACGGAACAGCGCCTTACGTGAGCCTTGTTGCATTTGCCTCGGATGAAAAGCTGAAATATATTCTTTTTTCTACCACGAAAGCAACCAGAAAATACTTAAATTTATTAGCAAACCCTTCCGTTTCCATGTTGATTGATAACAGGAAGAACGCAATCGAAGACCTTAGAGATGCAATGGCTGTAACAGCGCTCGGGAAAGTCGAACCCATAGAGGACTTCGAACGGAGCATAATGGAAAAAATCTATCTGATGAAGCACCCGCAACTCGTGGATTTTTTGCATTCGCCTACAACAGCTTTTCTGAAAATCCGGGTGGAAAAATATATTGTTGTGACCCGTTTCCAGCACGTTGTTGAAGTTTCGGTTTAATCTGCTATTTGGCCTGAGATATATTACCTGGTTTGATACATTACCTGGTTTGATACCTTAGCATAATCAGACATTTTTCGAGATCATCAGGCCTTATTTTTATTCATGCTGCGAGTTTTTTTCAGGCCTGAAATTGATAGAGGGGGCTAGTTACGGAAAAGTGGCTCATACCTATCGGAGAGACACGGGAAAATACCGGAAAAGTCTGCGGAGGAAAAGCTTCTGCTCTTGTCATCCTTCACAGGGAAGGTCTGACGTCCCCGCAGGAGTCTGCATCTGCACTGAAGCTTACGGGGCATATGTTGACAGGACAGGGCTCAGGGGCAGAATTCTTCTTGAACTCAGCCGAAAACCATTTGGAGAGATGCGCTGGGAAGAACTCTGGGGCATTTCGGAAAAAATGGATCTTTACGGTGCTGAAAAGGCGAGAATGAAAAAATTCCGAATTTCTTGATTTCCCCATCCAGCAGCAGGAAAAAAGACCCCGGACCAGCTCAACCGGGATTAAATATAACTGCGATAAAACCTTATCTCCTTCTCCATGCTCATAGGACTCACGGGTACGCCGGGGACGGGAAAGACCTCGGCAAGCAAGCTTCTTGAAAAAAGAAGGCAGTGGAAGGTAATTCACCTCAACGACCTGATTAAAAAAGAACACCTCTATACCGAGGTTGATGAAAAAAGGGATTCGGTAATAGCGGATATGGAGCTTATCCGAAGCCGCCTTCCTGAACTTATTGATGAAATGGAAAAGGAATCCGAAAACAAAATGGTAATTCTTGAAAGCCACCTTTCCCACTACATAACAGATATCGTAATCGTGCTCAGAGCTTATCCTCCCGAACTGAAAAAAAGGCTTGAAAAGCGCGGATATTCCGAAGAAAAGGTAAACGAAAACGCAGAAGCCGAATCGATCGATTTGATCCTGGCAGAAGCTTTTGAATGGTGCGACAAAGTTTTTGAAGTAAACACGACTGGCAGGACTGCGGAAGAGACCACCGGAGATGTGGAAAAAATCATAGATTATCTCCTGAGCGGAAAAGAAGAAGGACTGAAGGAATACAGCCCCGGCTCCCTTGACTGGATAGATTCGGTACCCTGAAAGAAATTCCTGAGAAGAAATAATGCCAGAGCAGAACTATAGAGCAGAGTTGTTATAAAGAACAGTTAGTATCGCTTGCAGAAACATTCCTGAGGCGGGAAACTCCGTCAAAATCTTTGATTGCTTCTACGACAGATATCGGGACAAGGTGCTCCCACTTTTCTCCGGCAATCATCCGCCTCCGGATTTCAGTCCCGGAGTACCTTTCCCTGACATAGAGCGGAGACTCCTTAACGCAGAACCCGGCTTCCCGGAAAAGCTGGATAACGAGAGGATTGTTCGAGTACACCACGTCAAAACGGGGGGTTCTGGATGCAACGTGGTGGACCCAGATAGAGTTATACCTGACATCTTCGATGGGGAGGACGTAATGACGGATGGGAAGGTTCTCAAGCGCGTTATAGAGCATCAGTACCCTTTCCCCTGCCGTGAACGGGTCGGTGGCTTCATGGCTTTTCTGGGCACTTCCTATGCCAATGACCAGTTCGTCCACCTCTTCGGCAATCCGCGTAATTACGGCATGGTGCCCGAAATGATACGGCTGAAAACGTCCGATATAGAAAGCTCGCATCATCCCGGATTCCACCTTGAATTTGCACTGGTTATCTTTTTGGATATATCTGGGTATATCTTCTGGTTTCAGATCGTTTCATTGCGGATTCCGGTCTCAAAGCTGAACTTCTCACAAACTTCAAGGAAATGTTCAGCATTGCCCTTACGCTTCATCCCTATAAGCTTTTCGACAAGTTCGAGGCCAGGCTTGGGGTCTTCCATGATTTCCATATCATCACGGACCATATCGAAGTACTTCTCTCCGACTTCGGTTCTTATAAATACCGAGTTCCACCCGTCAGGAGCCCCGACCGAACCTACCGAGATATCGGCAAAGACCGAGGTATAATCACAGCAGTGGTGGCAGGGGTTTCTGGCAAACTTGGCCACGTCCTTGATAGGCACGGAGTGGACCTCCCCGTCATCAGTGTAGACCCAGAACTTACCCTTGGTGAATTCCATCTTCCGGATATCTTCGATCTTTACCTTAAGGATTTCAGGAATGATCTCTTCAAGCATGACATCATGATGGAAACTTTCCATACAGAGCAGCCCTATAATGAGCACGATCTTTTCGTTTACATTTTCCCGGATCAAATGTGCAGCATGAGCCTGGCAGGGAACTCCAACAACTGCAATCCGGTCGTACTTTTCGAAGGCTTCCCTGAGAGCTGCGAGTACGGGGTCCGAGGTGTACTTTGTCCCTCTTGCTCGTTCCACGTCTTCCGCACTTGTCAGCAGGACAACTTCAGGTTCCCATTTCTCATTTCTGGTAATTCCGACTGCACAGTCGATTTTACCCTGCTTGAAGAGAGATTTGAGGATGCCGCTGGATACTCCACCGTCCTGACTGCCTGCATTATCTTTTGACCTTGCACCAAAGAACTTGCGCACATTTGTAAGTTCATTCTGGATGAAACCATCAACTACCGGACAGACCCGGCTACAGGTTAAGCAACCTTCACAAACCTGGTATCCGGCCCCTTTCTCATACAGGCTCAGATCGTTCGGATCTCGAATTCCTGCCGCCTTCTTTACGGTAACAGCCCCAATGGGACATACGGCCTCGCATGCCCCGCAGGCTGCGCATACGTCATAATCAATGACTTCTGCAATTTTTGGTGGCAATTAGTTACCTCCAATGCCTTGATAAGCTTGCCTTAATGGCAAGATGTTTTTAGAAATATAACGGAATAAATTAAAAATGATTATGCAAGATGTAATAAAAATTACATCTTTGCAATGATCTCTTTGCCTATAAGCTTTATTGCTTTTTCTTTGTCAGGACCGATCGGGGATCCGGCGACAATCTGGGTGACTCCGATTGCCTCAAGGTCCTTAATCCTCTTCATGCAGTCCTCAGGAGTTCCACAGATTGCAAAAGCTTCGATCATCTGGGGAGTAACAAGTCCACCCATGAGGGCTCCGAAGTCTCCCTTGGCAATAGCGTCACCGATCTGCTTCTTGGCATCGACAGGGATTCCGTGCCTTTCAAGGACAAGGTCAGGGGAACCTGCGACGATGAAGGCGACCACTACTTTTGCAGCGTTGATGGCTTTTGCGGGGTCTTTGTCAATGGAGAAGCAGGCGTATGCGGTAACATCGACTTCACTGGGGTCGCGACCGGCTTTTTCGGCACCCTTGCGGATCTGTTCCACAGCAACTTCAAAGTCCTTCGGGTGGGAAGCGTTGATCAGTACACCGTCTGCAACCTCACCGGAAAGTTCGAGCATCTTGGGACCCTGGGCACCCATGTAAATCGGGACATTTCCAGCTTTAAAAGCAAGCTTTGCGCCTCCGAACTTGACCATTTCGCCGTCCATGGAGACTTTCTTGCCTTCAATGAATCCTCTGATAGCCTGGATTGCTTCCCTGGTGGTTGCAAGAGGCTTTTCCCAGGCAATGCCCATGGCATCGAAGGTTGCCTTGTCTCCGGGTCCAAGCCCGAGGACTGCCCTGCCGCCGGAAATTTCGGCAATGGAAGCAATGCTTGATGCTGTAATTGCAGGGTTCCTGGTATAGGAGTTTGTGACACCGGAGCCGATCTTGATACTGTTGGTATTCAGAGCGAGAACGGTAAGAGTGGAATATACGTCACGGTTGTTGTAGTGATCAGTGATCCAGACGTAGTCGAATCCCTGCTGTTCTGAGAGCTTTGCGTAATATGCGATCTTTAAGGCAGGATCGCTTGGCACAAATTCGATTCCGAACTTCATCTTAATTACTCCTTAAACTATTGCTTAGTGACTAGATGGGCCTGTTTTCGCCCCATATAAAAATATCCATTAAATTAGAATTAACATCCATTACAATCGATGTTAATTACAACCCTAATTAGAATTCACATAACAGTATTTAAGAATCTATATATAATTAACTGTATTAAATGAATTGTATATAAAAAGACTGATAAAACGGATCTTCAATCAATCCTTTAGAGTAAAGACCTATTAAATACCTGACCCATTCAAAGGAAATAACCAAACCTTATAAACCTTTTCCAGAGTAGGGCAGTCCCGGGCCGGATTTCAATTGGCAGGGATCAGACGCAGGAAGAAGACGGATTAGCTTATTTTAGAGAAAGTTTATAGCCTGTAAACAGGAAAAGATTTATATTGTAAAAATGTGGGATGCCGAAATTTGCAGAACTTCCCGTACATGGAAGGGGAAAAATTGAGGTTATTAGCAGTGAAAAGAGAAGAAGGAATGCCCTGAGACCCGGACGGAAATGTATGAAAAAAACAAGACATACCCTGGTAGAAGGAAAAAATTTATGCTACTTTTTAAAAAGTCCTTACAATTATATACAAAGAATGGTTAACATGTATGAGTGTTGGTGAAACCCGGAGTAATTTCGGGATTACAGGGAAGGGGAAAGCCCGCTTGAAAGTTTTGAGGTATTTAAATTCGGAAGAAAGGAGGTGAAGTAGCTATGGCTGTATCCAGAAAAGGAGAAAAGTACCGCTGTGAGATCTGCGGCAACGAAGTCGTTGTAACAGAAGTAGGAGGCGGGACACTTGTTTGCTGTGGGGAAGACATGACCCTCATTGAAGAATAACAAAAGAGTATGAAATTCTCTCATATGGATAGGTTTATGATATCTCAGACCTGAAAATGCGCGGATAAAATTTGGATAAAAAAGGATTCCTGATTTGGAGGGAAAGTAATGAAATGTTATGAATGTGCCAGAGAGGGCAAAGATACGGATGCTGTGGGAATTTGTATCGTATGTGGGAGAGGAGTTTGCAAAGAACACCTTATCCATGAGGAAACACCTGCGTGGGAAGGCGACTATCCTATCGAACTTAAGCCTGACAAGGAACACATCAAAAGGATCGTCTGTGTCCCCTGCCATGAAGCTCTGAAGGAGAACTGTCTGTTTAATGAGGTTTGCTGAGGTGGTCAAGTATGCTGAAATGTTACGATTGCCTTGAGGAGGGTAAGGACAGTGAAGCAGTAGGTGTTTGCATCGTCTGCGGGAAAGGGCTCTGCATGGAACATATCCAGCAGGTAGAATTCCCAATGAAGGGAGGAGGGTACCCACTGCCCCACAAAACTCTAAAGAAGGGACTTCCCAGAATGATGTGTAAGGAATGCATCAGTTCTATTCTCGGGGATGGGTTCTGCGTTTGAAAAAACTATTTTGCAGCCCATAAAAAAGGATGCGTATCTTAAGAAAAGGCCTGAACACAGATTTGGGAAATATTAATTACTAATCGATATAAATAGCCAATATAAATATCAACAGCTGGTAGTTATCGGAATAAGGAGACTGAAAAAAATGACAGAGCACAAAGAGATACTGGAGAGTATGGGAGAAAAGATGGGATTCACTCCGCAGGTTCTGGAAACACTGGGGGATCTAGATCCGGAATTCCTGCACAAATACAGAAGATGCGACCACAAAATACTGTCAGACGGGGCCCTTCCAGCCAAAATGAAAATCCTCATGGCCCTTGCAGTTGTGGCATCAAAGCAGTGTGAGTCCTGTACCGTAGCCCAGATGAAAAGTGCGCTCAAGAATGGAGCTACCAAAGAAGAGATTATGGAGACAATGGAAGTAATCTTCATCACCTCAGGTGCTCCTGCAGTAGCTGCATGCAGGAATGCTCTTAAAATGCTGAAAGATATGTAACGCTTCATTTGAGAAAGAATCTCAAAAAATAAATTTTAAATTTATACTATTAAAACAAAACAGTGATGTGAAAGAAAATGGCGGAAGAAAAAATAAACAAGCCTGCGGATCCTAACAATCTTACCGAAGGCGAGAAAAAGCACATCCCAATAATCAACGTACCGGAAACTATCGTTGCAGGAGAGCCTTTTGATGTGACCGTGGAAGTGGGGATAATTCCTCATGTAATGGAGGAAAAGCATCACATTGAATGGATCGAACTCTACCTCAACGACAAAAAAATAGGGAAGGCTGAACTCTCCTTAGAAAGCAAGAAGGCTGAAGCCACATTCACGGTTGAGGCCGACAAATCCCTGGCAGGAGAAGAGAGTAAACTCCGGGCTCTTGAAAACTGCAACATCCATGGGCTCTGGGAAGAGTTCATGACCATCAAGATGAGCTGAATAGATCATCAAGATGAGTAAAGAGGAACTGACAGGGAAAATAGGAAGCTAGCTGGGTCCTGCTGCCTGAGGGAAAGTGAGAACTATAGCGTCTGAAGAGTAAACTTGCAGGAGGCTACGGAGAAAAAAATTCTTAACAGTAGACCTGCGTACCTGAGAGAACAGCAACACTCACGCGGCCTCAGGACAGGGCCCCAGTAAATCGAGAATACCCGGAGGAGAAAAGGCAAACGTGCACCTGGGAGACCTAAAAACCGGAGGGTGATGCCTGGAGGGAACGTCAGTGAAAAGCACGGGACTTTTGATTAGCATTTTTTTGTTTACAGGAATCTGGACATCCTCTGCCCTGGCAGACCCGAGCGGGCCCGGGGACTTTACCTCGAGCCGGTTTTCTAAGTCCGGTCTCTGCTCGAACTGCCATGGGAGCAGTTTCGGGGAATGGGACGGCTCGATGCATTCGAATGCGGACAGCGACTTCTTTTACCAGGCAATGCTTCAGGAATACGGTGTAGCTGCAGAAGCCCAGGGGCTTCCTCCGGAGTTTTGTTCTCGCTGCCATACGCCCATAGGAATGGTTTCGGCTGAAATCCCCCCCCTCGACGGCTCTAACCTCAGCGAGGTTGCAAAAGAAGGGGTCCAGTGTGATTTCTGCCACTCTATTGCCGAAAGCGAGGGGATAGGAAACGCCCCTTATGTCCTTGAGCCCGGAGATGTAAAATGGGGAAGCAGGAAGGATTCTGAATCCCCTTCCCATGAGATAGAAGCACATGAGTTCTATAATGAGTCAGCATACTGCGGCATGTGCCATAATATCTACCACCCGGCAAATAATCTGACTCTTGCTGCCACCTATACCGAATGGGAAGAAAGCCCATATGCCGAAGAAGGAGTGAACTGTCAGGCCTGCCATATGACCCCGGGAATTGTCGGTTTCGAAGAAAACCCCGGAAAAGCTGCCTCAACAGGTCCGGAAAGGACACATGTGTATACCCATTACTTTGTGGGTGCAAACGCTTTCGTAACAGGCATTATGGGTGAGGGGAGGCACGAAAAGAAGGCTATCGAATACCTTCAGCACGCGGCATCCCTTGAGGTAACAGCTCCCGATTCGGCAGAACCTGGAGAGAATGTTGAGGTTGCGGTAAAGATAAAAAACACGGGAGCAGGGCACAAAATCCCTACCGGCGTTACCGAAGACAGAGAGATGTGGCTTGAACTTACTGCACTGGACGCTGAAGGAAAGGAAATTTACCACTCGGGGGGTCTTGACAGTGAAGGCAACATTGACCCCGAAGCAACGGTCTATCACACGGTTTTTGCCGACTCCGAGGGAAATCCCACAGTGAAAGTATGGGAAGCAGAAAGTATCATTTCCGATAACAGGATAGGTCCTAGATCCTCCGTAATTGAGAAACATTCCTTTTCAATGCCTCAAAACGCTCCCAATCCCATCAGTGTAAAGGCAATCCTTCACTACCGGTCAGCCTCTCAGGAACATATAGATGAGCTTTTCGGAGAAGGAGTCTATTCGGTGCCTGTAATTGATATGGCAGCTTATCCGGAGGAAGAAAAAGCCTCAACTCCCGGCTTTGGGACCACAGGAACGCTTATTGCCCTCACTCTGGGAAGCTTTTACAAAAGGCGCAGAAAAAGACCAACGTATATATCAGGTATATGATTAATTTTTAAAAAGGGATGTCGGAGATGGGACATGCAAGAAACTGAAACCAAACCGATAAAAATTCTGGGAATATCGGGAAGTCCCAGAAATATGGCGACTGATTTTCTGGTCCGGGAAGCTTTGATGATAGCAAGGGAAAAGTACGGGGCAGAAATCGATTATTTCTCTGCCAAAGGGAAAAAGTTAAACTTCTGTATCCACTGTGATTTCTGTATAAGGAAAAAAGAAGGTTGTATTCACAAAGATGACATTTCGGCTGAACTGTACGACAAAATGATCTGGGCCGATGCCTGGATTATAGGAACCCCAGTTTATCAGGGAACTTTAAGTGCCCAGACTAAAACGATTATGGACCGCTGCAGGGCAGTTGTTGCAAAAGATCCGAAGGTCTTTTTGAACAAGGTAGGGATGGGGATCGCAGATGGAGGAGACCGGATGGGAGGACAGGAACCGGCTATCCAGACCATTCTGAACTTTTACGTGATCAATGAAATGATCCCTGTAGGAGGAGGCTCTTTCGGAGCAAATCTGGGCGGGACTTTCTGGTCGCAGGACAGGGGAGCAGAAGGGGTTTCCGAGGACTCGGAAGGTATGAGGAGCCTTAGAAAAACCCTGAAAAAACTTATTCAGACAACCCGACTTGTAAAAAAAGCCGGTTCCAGAGCGGAGCCGGAAGCTCAAGAGCCGGAAATGTCGAAAGGAGAAAAAGATAAACAGTGAGATAAGAAGAAGCGAAACAAATAAGCAGCGGAATAAATGACAGTAAACCATTAAACTGTAGTAAAGGATTAGAAGTTCAAAAATCCGATTAAAATTCAGATAATCAGGATAATAAGGCATCAGAGATTGGATTAAAACCTTAAGGAGGGTGTTATTTTGGTAGAACCGCTAGGCAAGAAAATTAAACGTATAGCATGGGGAATTACGGGTTCCGGAGACCAGATGATTGAAACCTATAGCATTCTGGTGGACATTAAGAACCGAACAGGCGTTGAAACAATGGTTTTCCTGTCCAAGGAGGGCGAAACCGTAATGAAATGGTATCACCTATGGGACAAAATCCAGAAAGATTTCCCTAACTTCAAAGTAGATGCAGGTCCTAATTCCCCATTCATTGCAGGCCCATTGCAGATGGGGTATTATGATTTCCTGCTTATAGCTCCGGCAACTGCCAATACGGTGGCAAAGATCGTGTACGGAATTGCAGATACCCTTGTTACGAATGCGGTTTCCCAGACTGCAAAAGGAAAAACGCCTATCTTCATCCTGCCGGTAGACCAGAAAAGGGGAACTGTTAAAACTGCTGCACCCAGCGGTAGAGCATTTGAGCTAAGTATGCGCGAAGTAGATGTTACAAATTCGGAAAAACTCGGGCAGATGGAAAACATAAACGTACTCGCCAGTCCCTATGACATTTATGATATATTTGGACTTGAAAAGCCTTCTGAAGATATAACCTTAAAAGTGAAAGAGAAAAAGAAATCCAAAACTAAGAAGTAAACAGGGAATTAAACTCTTAAAAGGAAGGGAAATCTGAGAAAAATAGTCCCATAGGGGGTAAACGGTATGAAAAGCGCGTATCATGAAACAATTGAAGAAGTAAAAAATCTTAAAGGAATTGAAGAAGCCATAGCTCTTGCAATTGAGAGGGAAAAGGAAGCAAAGGACTTCTATCTGCAGCAGGCTGGCTTGATGGAAAACCCAAAATTCAAGGAGCTTTATGAGGAACTGGCAGCTGAGGAAGCAAAGCACCTCGGCTACCTTGAGAATTACCGCGACAAAAAAGAACTGCCGGAAATCAGCACGGAAATTTCCAGTGGACAGTCCTTCAGCCCTGAATTCGATATCAGTCGAACAAAAGTAGGAGAGATCACTTTCGGAGATGCAGGCATTCTTCTGGCAGCTATGAGGCATGAGAGGAAGAGTGAGGACTTTTATTCGGAAATGGCAAAAAGAGTCGAAGACGAAACCCAGAAAAAATTCTTTGAAATGCTGTCAAGGTACGAAAGGGGCCACTACGAAATGATTGACAGCTACCTTGAATATATCACTCAGTTCCGGATGCAGACCTGAAAACTGAGAGGACTGTGAGGATATGGAAATAGAAAAAACTGACGGAGCCGTCGAAATTGCCAGGGGAGTTTACTGGGTAGGGGCAATCGACTGGAACGGCAGGGATTTTCACGGGTTCACCACACCTGGTGGGACGACCTACAACTCCTACCTTGTTGTGGGGGAAAAAACTGCCCTTATCGATACCGTAAAGGCTCCCTTTGCAGGGGAGATGCTCAGGCGTATTACCCAGATAATCGATCCTTCAAAGCTCGATTATATTGTAGTAAACCATATGGAACTTGACCATGCAGGTTCTCTGGCCGAGCTCAAAAAACAAACCGATGCAAAAATTTTCATAACAAAACGGGGCGTTGACATCCTTAACGGTTATTTCAGAGGCTCGGGGAGTGAAAACTGGGACCTTGAGGTTGTGCAGACCGGAGATGAACTGGACCTTGGAGGCAAAACCCTCATGTTCCTTGAAGCTACCATGCTTCATTGGCCTGACAGTATGGAAACCTTCCTGAAAGAAGACAGGATCCTCTTCTCAAACGATGGTTTCGGGCAACATATAGCTACCTCAAAGAGGTACGATTTCGAAGTAGGGGATGTTATCCCGGATGCTGCCGAGTATTATGCAAACATACTGATGCCGTTTCACATGCCTCTGCTTCGTTTTATGGGGGTACTGGACAAACTGGGAGTGGACCCTCTGCAGATCGCCCCTTCCCACGGGATCATCTGGAAACAGGACCTCGAAAAAATCCTTGAGGCATATAAGGCATGGGCAAATGGGGAAGTGAAGGAAAAGGTGCTTGTCATATACGATACTATGTGGAACAGCACGGAAATAATGGCAAATGAGATTGCAGAAGCGGTCCGGGCAGCGGAAGTTGAGGTCAAACTCCTTAACCTTCGGAAAAACACCCGGAACCATATAATGAAAGAGATGCTCGATGCAGCTGCTTTTGCAGTGGGCTCCCCAACCCTTAATAACGGGCTTTTCCCAACAGTAGGAGACTTCCTGGTCTATCTCAAAGGCCTTCGTCCCCAGAAGAAAAAAGCTGTGGCTTTCGGATCATACGGCTGGGGCGGAGGGGCAGTAAAAACAGTAGAAAAGGAATTAAAAGATGCAGGAATCGAAGTGCTGGAACCCGGACTTCAGGTTCGGTACAGACCATATGAAAAAGAGCTGGAAAGATGCAGAATACTCGGGGAGCAACTTGCAGTTGTTGCAAAAGGAGAGTAAACCAGCCTCCCTACAACTTTTTTATTTTAAACTCTCTTTTTTGACATAATTTCAGCCCTTGATATAATTTCGGCCCGATCTCTTGAAATTTTCAGGTATGAGAATTACAGCCTGCGGAGATAAGTTTTCAGGCACGGCAACCACATGGATATTGAAGCCTTTACCTTCGGAATCCCTTTAAATAATACTTTCACCCTGCTTGGCGGAGCTTAATAAATACTGGAGTAGTTTTTGGGAATAGAGGTGAATACAATGGAAGAGATATTCAAAGGATTGGTTGAACGTGCTCAGTACTATGAACAATTTGAAAGCTTCAGAAACAGTTACATCTCCGAACAGTTCGGAGAGATACCGGGAATGGGCCTGAAGATGAAAGTTTCAGTATCGAACATGTAAGACTGGAATTATTTAACAGTTGTATAATAGTAAGTTGGGAGTATTGGGAATATACATAAGGAATACAAAATAGGGAACAGTAAATCAGGGTAGTAAAAGCTGCAAAACCTCTATGAACCGGCGGAATGTTGAGACCTTCATCTCAACAAAAATTCATGAGGAAAAGAAAGAAAACAAAATAAGAAATAGAAGCAAGTAAGGCAAACTAACAGACCTAAAAATTTGCAAGAATAAGGAAGGGCAAAACGGAAATTAAATTAAGAAGAAGTAAAGGGAAATTAAATAAAAAATTAGATGGAAGTGAGGGGAAGAGAGGGGAAAATAAAGGCAAAATTAGTAAGAAGTAAGGAGAATAAAACAAAAAATGGGAATGAAACAAAAATAAAGGGAGAGGGGGAAATTTCGCCTTCCAAAAGCAAAGAAAGCATTAAAAGTGAGAATTGAAGATCACTTTTCAACTTTTTCCATATCAGCCTGGAGGTCCTGACCCAGTTCCACGTTATAAAAATCTCCGCTTGTGGGGAGCTCCATGAAGAACGCACTGGTAATGTCAAGGGAAGCCTCTCCGTTTTCCATCTCGAGATCCAGAACATGTCCGCCAGCTCTTCTGTCCTCTGTAATGAAGTGAAGGTGATACCCCGGCACGTTCACGCCTTTCACATATTCAGGGGTTCTGAAACCTACCAGTGTGCCGCTTATGTTTTCAAATTCGAAGACTGATTGGGTGGATACGGCATCCGCAAGTTTGGGATAGGGTTTTTCCTGTCTGGGCACACTTCTTGCTTTTATGTAAGAGAAATTGCCATCGACCCTTACCGCGTAAAAAAGGTTTTCCGAAGGTAGCTTAAGGTCAAGAAAGGCTTCGAGCTCAGTGAGGTTTGCAGGCTCCTCAAGCCGGAAATTTTCATCAGCCTCAAAGAAGGTGACTGTGGCAAAAGGAGTTGTCATTTCCCCGGATACGGGATAGGCAATTCCATCGGTTTTTATCTGATAGTAATTTCCATCAAGGGCAAGCATTTCCCCTTCGAGCCCGTCAAAGGTTCCTATCCCAAAGTCTCCGTGGGTTTCAAGTGCAGCAACCGGAAGAATTCCGTCATAAACACCCTGCAGCAGAGCATCGATTGTTGAGATCTGATAGAGAATGTCAATATCACCGTTGCCAACACCTGAACCTGAGTCCTCAACGCTCTCTGGATTGACATCGGTGGTGCTGGAATTTCCGGAAAAGTTGTCGGCAGAGCTGCCGCAACCGGAAACTAAAGTGATTGACAAAAGAATCAAAAAGATCAAAAGAATTTTTTTATTCATACATGTTCCTCATATGAGACTTAATTAAAATTATTAGTATTTATTGTATAAATTATTTTAGTAATTAAACGATAAACTTGCAAATATTTATCAAATATGAGGTAGAAGTACTGTACGGGGAAAGGGAAAAATTATGGATGAATTTTTCAAATACCTTGTCGAGAGAGCCTGTTATTACGCATTGTTCGAATCATTTAGAAATGAATGCCAGCAAAGTTCAGGCGGGCAAAGTCCAGGTGGAATTGAACAGGAGTGGATAAATGTGGAAGTAGCCGAAAAAACAATTTCAAATTAAATATAAAGAGATATGAATAAACATGAAAAAACGCAGGATACCGATAAATGTAGAGAGACCTGTAAGAACAAAAACAGCGATCTCTCGAATTTCTTTTCTAACTTCTATACTAACTTCTATAAATAGAATCTATTTTACTGCTTTTATCAATTTACTGTAATTTCGTAATTATTCTTTGATCAATATGACTCTTGCCGGAGCTCCCTCCGTATCTACAAGAAGAGGCAAGCCCAGGAATGTATACTCTCCTTCGTGCACTCCCGCAAGGTTGAGACCTTCAAACAGGGTCATGTTATTGAGAAGCAGTTCATGAACCTCGTCGTCCCCTTCAAGCTTTTTGACTCTGAGGTAATCGAATCCCAGGGTTTTGACTCCCGCACTGACAAGGTATTCGGCTGCGTCTATTTTCAGGTGTACGTAGTTCTCAAGGAATTTTACGTATCCAAGGGTAGAGTTTCTTGTCTTGAGAAGCACTATGTCTCCGGGATCGATCCTGAATCCTTCAAGGTCCTGCCTGTGGATCTCTTCTTCCACATGGACAAGGTCAAAAACCCTGCATTTTCCATAAAAGTTTTCAAGAGGAAGGGATGAAGCTCCTTCTTTTCCCTCTCGAAGATGTAGCCTTGAGTCAACGTGCGTGCCTGTGTGACATCCCAGAGCCAGGACCGACTCATTTATCCTTCGGTAAGGAAGCATACCTCCCGATCGAAGGTCTGGGATTTCCGGGATATACAACCATCTCTTCCGTAATAAGCTGTGAAACATCGAAAAACTCTGGCAGAATAAAACCCCCCACATTCATTAGTAATGAATCAAAAGTCCATTGCGGTTATTTTTTGCAACAGCAGAACTGTATGCCTTTAAAGCAAAATATGCCAGTAATAAAAGGATTTTAAAATATTAAAATTCCCCTGAGAGAAGAAAATAATAGAAAATTTGCGGAAGATCCGATATTTAGTTTCAGATCCCTTTTTACAAATCTCTGTTTACAGATCTCTGTTTAAGGATCTCTGATTACGGATCTCTGATTACGAACCTCTGTTTACGAACCTCTGTTTACGGATCTCTGTTTACGGATCTCTGTTTAAAGATTCTGTACTATATACTTTGCAACCTCGCGTCCGACTTCTGCGGTGGTGCTGGTGCCCCCGAGATCAGGAGTAATGAACTTATTTTCCAGAACGTTGCTGATGGCCCTGTCAATAAGAGCAGCTTCTTTTCTCCTGTCATTCCATTCAAGCAGCATTTTCACACAGAGGATTGCAGCAAGTGGGTTTGCAATACCTTTTCCTGCGATGTCCGGGGCGCTCCCGTGTACGGGCTCGAAAAAGGCATATTTCTCCCCTATGTTGGCACTCGGGGCAAGCCCCAGGCTTCCCACAAGGGCTGCACACATGTCGCTCAGAATGTCTCCAAAGAGGTTCGTGGCGACCACAACATCGTACTTATCGGGGCGCATCATAAGACTATAAGCCATAGAATCGACCAGCATGTCGCCGTATTCCACCCCATGGGAGCTGGCAACCTGTCGGCAGACATCAAGAAAGAGCTTATCGGACTTCAGGACGTTGGATTTGTGGACAATGGTAAGCTTGTTCTTTCTCTGGCTTGAAAGCTTGCAGGCGTACTCTGCAATCCTCTCAGAGCCTTTACGGGTAACTACTCTTTTTGTCCAGGAAATTTCAGGGCCTATTTCCTCAATCCCGGAGTACAGCCCTTCCGTATTTTCCCTGACAATAATAAAATCGAAATCATTTCTCCCTGTAACGCCCATTATGCCTGGAAGAGGTTTTACGGGCCTCACATTGGCATAGAGGTCAAGTTCCTTTCGGATAGTGAGAAGCACACTTTTGTAACTCGGGTCAGGCACTGTGGTAACCGCCCCGAAAAGGACAGCGTCACACCCTTTAATTATTTCTATATCTTCTTTCGAGATCGCACTCCCTGTTCGTTCCCATCTCGCATAACCCAGTTCCAGAGGAACTTTCTCAAGCTCAAGCCCGAACGCGTCCAGGACTTCCACAGCCGCAGGAATTACTTCCCTGCCGATCCCATCACCTTCGATTACCGCGAGTTTCATGGTACTGCATCTATACTGGAGGTATATGAATCTGGCGTAACTTTTTCAGCCACTCAGGAAAGTTTTCAGATCCAGAGCATGTGTTCGGCAAGGATTTTCCCGCCGAGTCCGATCAGAATGAGCCCGCCAAGAATTTCGACCTCATGTTCAAAGAAATGCCCCAGCCGGTATCCCAGAATTGCCCCGCAAAAAGACATGACAAAAGTTACACAGCCTATAATAACTACAGGCTCAAGAATAGGCGTTCCCAGAAAAGCAAAACTTATGCCCACTGCAAGGGCATCTATGCTGGTTGCAACGGCTAACAGGAAAAGCACGGAATAGTTAAGGGAACTTACTTTTCCGTCAGGGTCTCCGTAAAGAGCTTCATAGATCATTTTGCCCCCAATAAAAGCCAGAAGCAAAAATGCAATAAAAGGAGCATAGTCCGAAACAAAACCGCTTACGGTACTTCCTCCAATCCAACCCAGGACCGGCATTAGCGCCTGGAAGCTCCCGAAAAAAACAGCCAGCTTAAGAGCATCGTTGACTCTAAAAGGCCTGATTGTGGTGCCGCTTGACATGGAAACTGCAAAAGCATCCATTGAAAGCCCGAGTCCTAAAAGGAAATTGGTTAAAAAAGACATCGAAAAGTTACTCCATTTTCGTTTTACATCTTAGTTTTCAGGAAAACGACTTTCCTGAAACTTAAAGGTTCCCCAATTTAAAAGTTCCAATTTAAAGGCTTCAATTAAAAGGTTCCCCTACTAAGATATTCAGAACAATATCAATCGGTTTTCCTCAGCCTGTTTACAAGTCTTCGGACCGCTTCTGCAACCTGGTATTCGGATGCCCCCCAGTGGACGACAGCCCCTTCAAACCCGGAAATATTGACAAGCCCTGACTTTTCGGACCTGCAGCAGCGCGTAATAAAGGGTTTTGAGGGTACGACTATTTCGGACTTAAAAGGGCAGATATTTACGAAAGAATACTCAAGTTCCGGAAAACGTATCTCAAAAAGAGTTTTTGAAATCTCGCACCCTACAAGCAGGTGTCCATGTTCGGTAAGAAAATCCGAGTCAAGGCATTTTCCCTCAAGGCCCGATGCACTGCAGGGGAAAACTGTGTTTTCTCCTTCGAATTGCCTGAGGTCAATTATCTTTTCAGTAAACCGGACCTGCAGGTCACCAAAAATCCCGCTGGCTTCAAGCCTCCTTACAACCTGCAAAAGCCAGGCAGGCTCAGGGGGAGCAACGTCAAGAATTTCGATTTCGAGGATTCCGGACGGATCAGGGTCATGTACAATTGTAACATGTCTGTCCACACCTGTAAAGATGACAGTGTTTACCCTACCTATGCAGAGCTTTGCAGCAGTCTCTATCAGAAGGGCACGGTCTTTTATATTTAATTCCCGGTCATACCTGACCACCTCATCGCCTGAGGCAATCAGCCCAAGGGCTTCAACCTTCCTGAGAAAACCGTCTCCACTTTTTTTCACGTGGTAAACTGCATACTCAGGATTTCCGGTTTCGGGATTTTCCCTTTCTTCGATCAGGTACTCCGTAAGGAAATAAATTAGCTGCTCGGTGCCTGTGGGAAGGCCTTTTGTTACCCCCACATACTTGTACTCATCAGGAAAAATCATATTAATCGACTGATAAAATCGGTTGTTTGAGTGGTTACTGGACCCGATCTATTTGAATTCTGTCCTGTTCCTTGTCAGTGACTCCTTCAATCAGGTCATTACCATATTATCAAGCAATTATCTTTCGTCTCGCTCTGCTTGCCGATTATTAAGCAATAATCTTTATTAAGCAGTTATTGTGCCTTCTGTTCGATTTGCATTTTTTTCCTGTGGGCAACAAGTCCGCCATCCGTGAGCATATCGAGCAGGAAGTCGGGCAGTTTATTTCCAATGAACACCCCTTTTCCGGGAACTCTGACCTCCCCTTTGAGCAGGTCAACTTCTATCTCGTCCCCTTCCTGGCACTCAATATCAGCCTCCATCAGGGGCAGCCCCACATTAATCGCATTTCTGAAAAAGATTCTTGCGAAGGACTTTGCCACAACACAGGCTATTCCTGCATGCTTTATAGCAAGAGGAGCCTGTTCCCTTGAGGAACCGCACCCGAAATTCTCCCCTGCAACAATAATATCTCCGGACTTTGCCTTTTTTGTAAACTCAGGATCAATACCCTCCATCGCATGAGCTGCAAAAATCTGCATATCCTTTGTCCGCAGGTACTTTCCAGGGATAATCACATCAGTGTCTATGTCGTCTCCGAATTTCCATACTCGGCCTATGATAGGGTTTTTCATCACACATCACCTGTGAAGTAGGTTTTTTAATAGTATATCTAAGTGACGGATATTTAAGAAAATGATGGATAATTAAAGATGGATATTTCAGAAAATGACGGGAAACTAAAGACAGATATATTTAGAAAATGTACAGCAAAGAAAAGAGTAAAAATTAGAAGAAAAGCAGATGTGCAGAAGAACATGATGCACATCTTACCGCTTTGACTTTACTTCTAACTGCAAATCTTCCTTTATACCTTCACTTCTTCTCCATTTAACACGGCTTTCTCGGTGACCCTTACGTCCTTGGTCGTATCCCCATATTTTACGACATACGGACTCGTGGGCACGGTATCGAACTGGGTCTCCCCGGAAATAGGACCTTCGGTTGAATAGGGAACGGTAAACTCATACCTGCCTTCAGAATCCGAAGTTGTAGACTGGGAATACTCAAAAGTCCGACCCTGATTGGTCAGAATTGTCGTACTTATTTTGACCGTTTCATTAGGGGAAGCGGTTCCGGTTATATTTGCACCCTTAACATACTCGAAGATTTTAACATAACCCGTATCATCTTCGGAGATGTTGCCTCCGTACATGTAATTGTAAACCTGTTTGTACCCGGCTTCCTGAGTCTGATAAGCCCAGGTTTCGTGGACAAGACGGTACTGCTTCAGACCGTTTCCGTCCAGGATATGCAGCCTCGACTCCATTGAGTTGAAGTAACGCTCGGAAGGAAGATACTGGTATCCGCTCCCTGTCCAGTAAGGCTGGTAGTATCCGTCAGTATCAAGGGTCCAGGCAGTCATTGCATAGAACTTCCCTGTTGCCATTTCAACATCCGAGATTACATAACGAGCTCCGGCTTTGTCCGGGTCAGGGTCAACGGCTTCAAGCACTTCGGTTGCTTCTTCTTCTGATTGGGCTGTGAAGAAAGTTGAAGCTCCCGGCTGGTTCTCGTCTTCAATACTTCCTCTACGCCCTCCAATTCCAGCCTGGAAAGGATTGGCATTGGGCATCCGGTGCCCGATAGTTTCAATCCAGTGCCCATAATCCCACCAGGACATCACTCCGTAAGCAGTATCAGGATAATCAAAAGTTTCCCCGTCTTCAGGGGCCTCGTAGATTGCATTGTAGTCCATGCCCGGGTCAGGAGTATTGGATTGGAGCCACAGACAGGATTCAATCCAGGTTCCGTCAGGACCACCTGTGCCTTTTGTAAGTGCCATTGCAGAGCCGTATACAGGGTAAATAAGGACAACTACTATAGCCAGGACCGCAATAACCTGTTCTACTTTAACGAACTTCAAAAATCCCGGGATGTCTGCAGGAGATTTCACACTGGATTTAAACTTTTCATTTAGCTGCCCCCACTTTACCTTTTCAAGCAACAGGCCTCCTACATAGGCACTGAGAACTGCAACGTTTACTGAATAGTAGTATGCAAAACGGTTCTGGCCGTAGATGGTAAGGAGGATCAAAAAACTCCAGACAAGAACCAGTACTTCTTCAGGTTTTGGTTTTCTGAAAAGATTTACAACAAGTATTAACATTCCGAGAAGAGAAGCAAAGAAACCTGTGGCTGTAAAGTTTCCAAAGACTCTTGACAGGGTAAAAGCTCCACTATCATAAAAGATCGAAGATACTTCAGCAATTGTAGCTGCTCCACCCGTTTGAACTCCAAACACGGTATTTGGAGCATTGATAACCAGGGAAAAAATGGATGGAGATATTATTTTTAACACCAGCAAACCCAGAACGACAATTCCGAGTATCGTCAGAGGGTAGTAGTAAGCTTTTATATTTTTACTTTTGAACTCCCGCTCGATAAAACTCAAAACTACAAAACCTGCCATTGACCCAATCGCAGTAGCAAGATGGAACCAGGAGTAATAGTACATCGAGAATCCCATATCAGAATGGACGAACGGAAGTATAATTATTGTACTCACCAAAAATGCGACTATACCCGTAAATCCCAGATAGTCACTTGCTTCTCCACGGAAGTAGTTGAGGACATACTGAACCACGGCATAAACCAGAGTGATCAATAAGAAGAGAGAAGCTCCGGGCCACGAAAGCTGGTAAGCCGAATACATGACACCGGCCATAACGGAATATATAAGTGGCTCTTTCAGAACATTGAGATTTTTGGTAATTACATGTTCGAAACGCAACCCTTTTTCCTTTGCAGAAATCAAAGCCAGCATAAAAAACATTATGAAGAAAGTACTGAATAGAGATTCAGCTACATGATGATCCGTAAAACCAATTATCGAACGGGAAAAAAACTGCCCTGGAGCAAAAGCTATCAAGATTGCAGCCAATATACCTGTTTTATGGCCTCCGAGATGTTTTCCGATGTAGTAAACAGGAATGACCGTAAAGGCTCCGAGCACTGCAGGGAAATAAGCTCCGATAGTATTAACAAGGTCCTGACCGGGGCTGCCCATTCCAAGAACCAAAGAGGTTATAGCCATCATCTGGTCAAACAGAGGGCCAAAATGGATGTAACTCCCGTTAGGGTAATTGGTCATAGGATTGTAAAACATCCTGTTTGGATAATTTTCAAGGAGAACATTTAGGGTCCGCATATGGTACCAGGGATCATTGCCTCCAAACCTTACAAACCCATTGGATAGGAAAACCGTACCTGATGGAAGTGTTCTGATCCAGAAAGCTATAAAACCGATTACTGCAACTGCCAGAGTATAAGGCAAGCTGGATTTTATTTCAGACTTAAACGTTGATACAGGGCGATCCTGAGAACTCATAGTAATCTCCTTCAGGAGGTACATTTTTACAATAAAATATATAATTTGTGTTGGAAGAAAATCAAATAGATATGGACTCAAATACAAACTATTTATGATTAATATTACCTCAACTAGAACTTCAATGCCCTCGCCACAAAATTAACTCCGACAACCTTCAGGATGAATCCACCAATCCCACGGGAGCAAAAGTTCCGTTGATCCTTTATAGGTGATTTCATAGTGACTGCTGATAATTTAAAGCTGCCTCCCTCAGAGACAATAACACGTTTTCAAAAAACATGCAAGATATCCAATGTACTTAAGAAACCCTAGACTCGTAAAATAACTTTTTTAATAGTATATCTAAATAACGGATAAATCGGAAAAATAAAGAGGTTTCCCGTAAAAAATTACAGGGTTTTTCAATAAAACCCTAGTTAGAAAATACATAGAAATTTAAGATAAAATAAGAAGTTAAAAAAATCAAACTACGCCCAAAACATATGCTTTTGACATATTCAAATCTTCACTTCTTCTCCATTTAGCACGGCTTCTTCGCTGACCCTTACTTCCTTAGTCGTATCTCCGTAGCTTACGACATACGGACCTGTGGGAGCAGTATCAAACTGGGTTTCCCCGGAGATAGGACCTTCGGTTGAATAGGGAACTGTAAACTCATACTTACCCTCAGAATCCGAAGTTGTAGATTGGGAATACTCAAAAGTCCGGCCCTGACCAGTCTGAATTGTAGTACTTATCTTGACCGTTTCATCTGTGGAAACAGTCCCGGTGATGTTTGCCCCCTTGACATATTCGAAGATTTTGACATAACCCGTATTGTCTTCGGGGATGTTACCTCCGTACATGTAATTGTAAACCTGTTTGTGCCAGGTTTCCTGAGTTTGATAAGCCCATGTCTCATGCACAAGACGGTACTGCTTAAGGCCATTTCCGTCAAAAATATGCAACCTTGATTCCATTGAGTTAAAATAGCGGTCGGAGGGGAAGTACTGATATCCACTCCCTGTCCAGTAAGCTTGAGAGTATCCGTCGGAATCAAGAGTCCAGGCAGTCATTGCCCCAAATTTTGGATTAACTCCCTCTCCAAATAAAGAAGCCATTTCTATGTCCGAAACAATATAACGAGCCCCTGCTTTATCCGGATCAGGGTCAACAGCTTCCAGCACTTTAGTCGCTTCTTCTTCGGATTGGGCTGTAAAGAAAGTGGAAGCTCCGGGTTTGTTTTCTTCATCAATACTTCCTCTACGTCCTCCAATTCCAGCCTGGAAGGGGTTGGCGTTGGGCATCCGGTGTCCGATAGTTTCAATCCAGTGCCCATAGTCCCACCAGGACATCACTCCGTAAGCGGTTTCAGGGTAATCGAAAAGTTCTCCATCCTCAGGAGCTTCGTAAACTGAATTGTAGTCCATGCCCGGATCCGGAGTATTGGATTGGAGCCACAGACAGGATTCAATCCAGGGACCATTGGGACCTCCGGTGCCTATTGTTTGTCCCATTGCAGAACTGTACTCTGGAAGAACAAGCACCGCGAATATGGCAAGGATTGCAAAGATCTGTTCTATTTTTACAAATCTGAAGAAACTGGGGAAATCCTTAAGCGATTTTACATTAGTTCTGAAGTTTTCTTCAAGCCTGTCCCATTTTACAAGTTCAAGGAGCCTGCCTCCCAGATAAGCCCCCATAACTGCAATATTTACCGAATAGTAATATGCAAAACGGTTCTGTCCATAGATTGCCATGAACATTAAAAGGCCCCATACCAGAGCCAGCAGCTCTTCAGGTCTTGGTTTCCTGATGATATTTGCCGTAAGGAGGATCATTCCAGCTATTGAAGCGAAAAAAACGGGAGCTGTAAAATAATTATACACTCTTGAAAATGAAAATTTCCCCCCTGGGTAAAATATGGAGGAAACTTCTCCTATTGTAGAAGGACCTCCAGTTTGGATTCCGAAAATTGAATGAGGAGCATTTACGACAAGGGAATAAAGTGAAGGAACTGCAATTTTCACTGCAATAAGCCCAAAAATAAAAGCTCCGAATATTGCCAGAGGGAAATAATAAGTCTTTAAATTTCTTTTTTTGAACTCTCTTTCAATTAAACCTAAAAATGCAAAAATCATCAGTGCTCCAAAAACCGTAATTACGTGGAACCAGGAGTAATAATACATTGAAAAGCCCATTTCAGGATGAACAAAGGGAAGGATAAGGATTGAACTTACAAGAAACGTAACCGTTCCTACAATCCCAAGGTAGTCACTAGACTCACCATGGAAATTATCAATGACATACTGGATCACGGCATAAACCAGAATGATCAATAGGAAAAGAGAAGCTCCGGGCCATGAAAGCTGGTAAGCCGAATACATGAAACCGGCTATAATGGAATATATCAGTGGCTCTTTCAGGACATCGAGATTTTTGGTAATTACATGCTCGAAACGCAATCTTTTTTCTTTTGCGGAAATCAAAGCCAGCATGAAAAACATCATGAAAAATGTACTGAATAAAGTCTCAGCTACATGATGATCCGTGAAGCCTATGATGGAGCGGGACAAAAATTGCCCTGGAGCAAAAGCAATCAAGATTGCAGCCAGTATGCCTGTTTTATGCCCCCCGAGATATTTTCCGATATAGTAAACAGGAATGACAGTAAGGGCTCCGAGCACTGCAGGGAAATAAGCTCCGACAGTAGTAATAAGATCCTGACCGGGGCTGCCCATTCCAAGGACCAAAGAAGTTATAGCCATCATCTGGTCAAACAGAGGGCCAAAATGGATGTAACTCCCGTTAGGGTAGTTGGTTATAGGATTGTAAAACATCCTGTTTGGGTAGTTTTCAAGGAGAACATTCAAGGTCCGCATATGGTACCAGGGATCGTTGCCCCCGAACCTTACAAACCCGTTGGATAGAAAAACCGAATCAGAGGGGCGTATTCTGATCAAAAAAGCGATAAAACCGATTATCGAAACTACAAGAATATAAGGCAAGCTGGATTTTATTTCAGACTTAAACGTTGATGTAGGACGATTCTTAGAACCCATAGTAATCCCCTTCAGGATGGATACGCCAACCCCGCAGGAACAAAAGTTCCTTTACAGTTACTTCATAATGAACATTGATTCTTCAAGCCGTATCCTTCAGAGAAGAACAGATCTTCAAAAACGTGCGAGATACATAATACACTTAATAAACTATACTTAATAAACCCTAGTTATAAAATAAGTTTTTTAATAGTATATCTAAATAACGGATAAATCAGATAGATAAAGATGCCTCCTGTAAGAAATGACATACTCTTGTAGTAAAACTCAGATTAGAGCATCCAGAGAAAAGTAAAGATGGAAGATAGAAATAGAAGATTAAAATAGAAGATAGAAATAGAAGATTAAAATAGAAGATAGAAATAGAAGATAGAAATAGAAGATTAAAATAGAAGATTAAAATAGAAGATTAAAATAGAAGAAGTTAAAAAAATCAAACTACTTCCCCAAACATATGCTTCTGACGTATTCAAATCTTCACTTTTTCTCCATTTAACACTGCTTCCTCATTAACCCTTACTTCCTTGGTCGTATCTTCATAGCTTACGACATACGGACCTGTGGGAGCCGTATCGAACTGGGTTTCCCCGGAAACAGGACCTTCGGTTGAATAGGGGACGGTAAACTCATACCTGCCTTCAGAGTCCGAAGTTGTCGACTGGGAATACTCAAAAGTCCTGCCTTGGCCGGTCAAAATTGCCGTACTTATTTTAATCGTTTCATTGGGCGAAGCAATCCCGGTTATATTTGCACCTTTTACATATTCGAAGATTTTAACATACCCGCTATCCTCTTCGGGAACGTTTCCTCCGTAAAAGAGATTATAGATCTGCTTGTACGCCACCTCGTTACTCTGACCCGCCCATGACTCGTGAACCAGTCGATACTGCTTCAAACCATTTCCGTCAAGGAAGTGAAGTCTGGATTCCATCGAGTTGTAATAACGCATTGTAGGCAGGATTTGAGAGTTACCTTCTACCTGGTACTGGGCATAGTACCCTTCGGAATCAAGGGTCCAGGTAGCCATAGGCAAAAATTTCCCATCATATAAAGAAGCCATTTCTATGTCCGAAACAATATAACGGGCCCCTGCTTTATCCGGATCAGGGTCAACAGCTTCCAGCACTTTAGTCGCTTCTTCTTCGGATTGGGCTGTAAAGAAAGTGGAAGCTCCGGGTTTGTTTTCTTCATCAATACTTCCTCTACGTCCTCCAATTCCAGCCTGGAAGGGGTTGGCGTTGGGCATCCGGTGTCCGATAGTTTCAATCCAGTGCCCATAGTCCCACCAGGACATCACTCCGTAAGCGGTTTCAGGATAATCGAAAAGTTCTCCATCCTCAGGAGCTTCGTAAACTGAATTGTAGTCCATGCCCGGATCCGGAGTATTGGATTGGAGCCACAGACAGGATTCAATCCAGGGACCATTGGGACCTCCGGGGCCGCCTATTGTTTGTCCCATTGCAGAACTGTACTCTGGAAGAACAAGCACCGCGAATATGGCAAGGATTGCAAAGATCTGTTCTATTTTTACAAATCTGAAGAAACTGGGGAAATCCTTAAGCGATTTCACATTAGTTCTGAAGTTTTCTTCAAGCCTGTCCCATTTTACAAGTTCAAGGAGCCTGCCTCCCAGATAAGCCCCCATAACTGCAATATTTACCGAATAGTAATATGCAAAACGGTTCTGTCCATAGATTGCCATGAACATTAAAAGGCCCCATACCAGAGCCAGCAGCTCTTCAGGTCTTGGTTTCCTGATGATATTTGCCGTAAGGAGGATCATTCCAGCTATTGAAGCGAAAAAAGCGGGAGCTGTAAAATAATTATACACTCTTGAAAATGAAAATTCCCCCCCTGGGTAAAATATGGAGGTAACTTCCCTAATCGTAGAAGGGCCACCTGTCTGGACCCCAAAAATTGAATGAGGGGCGTTTATGACCAGTGAGTAGAGAGATGGAACCGCAATTTTCACTGCAATAAGCCCAAAAATAAAAGCTCCGAATATTGCCAGAGGGAAATAATAAGTCTTTAAATTTCTTTTTTTGAACTCTCTTTCAATTAAACCTAAAAATGCAAAAATCATCAGTGCTCCAAAAACCGTAATTACGTGGAACCAGGAGTAATAATACATTGAAAAGCCCATTTCAGGATGAACAAAGGGAAGGATAAGGATTGAACTTACAAGAAACGTAACCGTTCCTACAATCCCAAGGTAGTCACTAGACTCACCATGGAAATTATCAATGACATACTGGATCACGGCATAAACCAGAATGATCAATAGGAAAAGAGAAGCTCCGGGCCATGAAAGCTGGTAAGCCGAATACATGAAACCGGCTATAATGGAATATATCAGTGGCTCTTTCAGGACATCGAGATTTTTGGTAATTACATGCTCGAAACGCAATCTTTTTTCTTTTGCGGAAATCAAAGCCAGCATGAAAAACATCATGAAAAATGTACTGAATAAAGTCTCAGCTACATGATGATCCGTGAAGCCTATGATGGAACGGTGCAAAAATTGTCCTGGAGCAAAAGCAATCAAGATTGCAGCCAGTATGCCTGTTTTATGCCCCCCGAGATATTTTCCGACATAGTAAACAGGAATGACAGTAAGGGCTCCGAGCACTGCAGGGAAATAAGCTCCGACAGTAGTAATAAGATCCTGACCGGGGCTGCCCATTCCAAGGACCAAAGAAGTTATAGCCATCATCTGGTCAAACAGAGGGCCAAAATGGATGTAACTCCCGTTGGGGTAGTTGGTCATAGGATTGTAAAACATCCTGTTTGGATAATTTTCAAGGAGAACATTTAAGGTCCGCATATGATACCAGGGGTCGTTGCCCCCGAACTTTACAAACCCGTTGGATAAAAAAACCGAATCAGAGGGGCGTATTCTGATCAAAAAAGATATAAAACCGATTATCGAAACTACAAGAATATAAGGCAAGCTGGATTTTAATTTAGACTTAAACGTTGATGTGGGACGATTCTTAGAACCCATAGTAATCCCCTTCAGGAAGTGGAACTAACATATAGCTACAGAAAACACATATGATATCTTTCGAATAGAGGCACAAATAATGAAAGTAATTGCAAACACTTTCATGCCAAAAGAAAATTACATAGATTGTATTAATTCGATGTAAGAGTTTATAATTTTATCCCATTTTTGATCCGGAGCTTCATAACGCTCATTTTTTCCGAGAAGGTTCGGAATGGTTTGCCGGATGGATTCTACATCTCCGGGGGGAACAAAAAAAGTACCTTCATATCCGGCCATAGATTCTTTCAGGCCGCCTACTTCAGAAACAACAACCGGTTTTCCAAAAGACATGGCTATATGGGCAATTCCGCTCTGTGAAGCCCTCAGGTAGGGTAAGACCACCACATCTGCAGCACTGAAGTAAAGGCTGACCTTTTCATCGGGTACGTATTCGTCCACAAGCGTGATCCTATCGGAGCAAGAGGAAACCTCGATCTGGTCAAGCAGTTCTTTGCGGTCTTCCCAGATTTCTCCGACAATCAGCAACCTAGTTTTCTCAAGTATCTCAGCAGGAAGCTGTTCGAAAGCCCTGATAAGATAAGGGATACCTTTGTATTTGCGAATTAAACCGAAAGAAAGGATAACAAATTCTTCTTTTATTGAGAGAGTTTTTTTTGCTTCTTTACTGTCAAGCACATTCCCATACTGGTCATAGAGGCCGTGGGGAATTACATGGATATTTTCAGGGGCAATCGAATACCTTTCTGCAACAAGCTTTTTGTCAGATTCGGAATGAGTAATATATGCATCAAGGTTTTTGCGGAGCAATTTTCCCGTTATTTTTGAGTATAAACGGATAGGTAGTACAGACTCTTCAAAAGGATCCACGACTTCATGGAACTCAATGATTATTTTAGGTTTGTTAAGTACACTTGCAAAGAACTTAAGCAAAAGGTGCATGTGCGCAACTGAAGAAGTCCACCACTGTAAAACTATGACATCAGGTTTATGTAATTGAATAAAATTGTATGCCCGGACCCACGTCAAAGGATTATTATAGTCCATTCCATCAAAAACGGAAATTTCAGGTGAAAAACTCAGGTCTGAAATGTCTTTTCCTACATGAGATTTACCTGGGAAAAGAAAGGTTGGCAGGAGCTGCCGAAAGCAGACAACAGAGACATCTTTTTCCGCAGACATCGCGTTTGCCAGACGAATTGTATAATAACTGATACCACTTAAAAAACGCTTAGAAGGTCCGACTATGCAAATGCTTTTGTGGGATGCCATTGACCTTAACTATCACATTATCTTTATATTAAGCTAATGCATTAGACTGTATAAGTACCTGGATAGAGAGGTTCAGTTTTGAAAATAGCCCAGATTTGCCCCCGCTATTTCCCTGATATTGGAGGAGTAGAAACGCACGTTAAAGAGATTAGTGAGAGGCTGGCCAAAGCAGGGCACGACGTTGAGGTCATAACGACAGACCCGACGGGAAAATTGAACAGAAGGGACACCATAAACGGGGTAGAGATTATCAGGTTCAGGTCCTTTGCTCCCGGAAATGCATACTATTTTGCCCCTCAGATATATTTCTATCTTAAACAACACAATTATGACGTGATTCACGCACATAGCTATCACGCACTTCCGGCGTTATTTGCAGCCCTGGGAAAACGTGAAAGAAGATTTGTGTTTACCCCACATTACCACCGGAGCGGACATACTGCATTTCGAAACCTGCTGCATAAACCTTACAGGTTCCTGGGAAAGATAATTTTTTCCAGGGCAGACATAATAATTTGTGTGTCCGAGTACGAAAAAAAACTTGTTGAATCCGATTTCAGAGTTCAGGGAAAAACGGTGAAAATTCCAAACGGGATTAACCTTAAAGAGTTTGAAAACCTGAAGCGCCAGCAAAAGAAAGACGGAGAGAAAATCCTCCTATATGTAGGCCGCCTGGAAGAATATAAAGGGGTACAGTACATTATTCAAAGTCTGCCTGAGCTCCGGGATTTCAGGCTAAGGGTTGTTGGAAAGGGACCCTATGAAGAAGAACTCCACGAGATGGCAAAGGACCTGGCGGTATCTGAGAGGGTTGAGTGGTTAAAAAACCTGTCAAGAAGAGAACTGCTTGAATGCTATGCATCATCCGATGTGTTTTTAATGCTTTCTTCTCATGAAGCATATGGAATAACAGTTGCAGAGGCGCTGGCTGCAGGGACTCCGTGTGTGGTTGCAAAAGGGAGTGCGCTTGAGGAGTTTGTAGACGGGGAATATTGTGTAGGGATTGAGAGTCCAATCATATCCAATAAAATATCTAAAGCTATAAAAGCACTGGAAGGAAATAAGCATATAGCAATTTTAAGTAAAAAGCAAATTTTAATGGATTGGAACGAAGTTGTTGAAAAAATTGAGAGCTTGTTGAGTCAATCAGATGAATAGATCCGAATAGGCAAATGTTTTAGCCTCAACCAAAAAATATCTCTAGCAATTACTTATGACAGGATTAACGTGTAAATGGTAGATTTCACAACAGAGTTATATTAAAGAATTAATTGATAATTTATGAGTTGAGAATTAGAATGAATATACACTATCTAACAGACATATACTTTGGGGAAAAAAACGCAGGGACGACTCACACATTAGAAATATACAATAACTTATCGAAAAAAAATGAAGTCCATTTAATATGCCAAAAACCACAGCCTGAAATTCATCTCAAAAATAGATGTTATATTCCACTTTTTGGTACCACACGCATAAAACGTACCATCCTATTGAATTCTCTATTTTGGATAATATATCCTCTATACCTATTAACGAAAAAAAAACCAGACCTGTTTTATCAGCGATTTGATGGAACATTATTCATATCACCCTCACTGATATTCTCCAAGTTATTTAAGATCCCTCTGGTTATGGAAGTAAACGGAGACATGATTGATGAGATATCAATGAGAAGTGAGCCACAGGTTTACTTAGAGATCATAAAACTATGCGAAAAGAACTATTATTCAAACGCCAGCAGAATAATTGTAGTTACGGAAGGAATAAAAAAAGCAATAATCAAAAATTACTGCATCCCTGAAGAAAAAATAGAGGTAATAGGAAACGGAGTTAATACAGATATATTCAGGCCATTAAACAATACCTCAAACTTGAAAAAGAAGTACGGGTTTGATGAAAAAAATGTTGTCATATTTGTTGGTATCTTAGTAGAGTGGCAGGGGCTTAAATATCTGGTAGAAGCCGCACCTGCAGTTTTGGAAGAAAAGCCAGACACAGTATATTTAATAATTGGCGATGGGCCTTTAAAAAACGAGATCGTTCAAAAAGTTAAAGATCTAAGAATACACGAAAAATTCATATTTACAGGCTTTGTATCCCATGAGGAAGTACCACTATACATAAATGCAAGTGATGTATGTGTGGTACCCAAGATACCCCTAAAATCCGGTTATTCGCCTTTAAAATTATATGAGTATATGGCATGCGGAAAAGCTGTAATAGCAAGCGATGTAAGGGGATTTGAAATACTGGAACAAGCAAAAGCAGGAATTTTAGTTGAACCGCAAAACTCCCAGAAACTGTCAGAAGCTATCTTAAAAGTGCTGGAGGATGAAGCTTTAAAAAGAGAAATGGGAAAACGTGGATATAAAGAAGCGTTAATGCACCACAGTTGGAAGAGTGTGGCTCAGAAAACAGAAGATCTATTTATCGACGTGTTACAGGAAAAGCATGGTTCATAAAAACTTGAGGTAGGATGAGAATAGTATCAATCGTTGGGGCTCGCCCTCAATTCATCAAATGTGCACCTCTGTCTCGACTGATAAGAAAAAAACATGAAGAAATCCTCGTGCATACGGGTCAGCACTATGACATAGGAATGTCAGATGTTTTCTTTGAGGAACTGGATATCCCGAAACCAGACTACAATCTGGGTGTAGGGTCTGATAGTCATGGAGCTCAAACTGGAAAAATGTTGATTGAAATCGAGAAAATTCTCCTCAGAGACAAGCCTGACCTTGTCCTTGTATACGGGGACACAAACTCCACGCTTGCGGGAAGCCTTGCAGCTTCCAAATTACATATCAAAACTGCGCATGTAGAAGCTGGTCTCCGGTCTTTTGATCGGGAAATGCCAGAAGAGATTAATAGAGTACTTACAGACAATGTATCAGACCTGCTTTTTTGCCCAACAGAAACTGCAGTCTTAAACCTGAAAAAAGAAGGAATCACAAAGGGAGTCTATAATGTAGGGGATGTAATGCTTGATTCCTTAAAATATAACATAAAGATTGCAGAACAAAAAGCCACAATCCTTAAAGAGCTGAATCTAAACTCAAAAGAATATATTGTTGCAACTGTTCATCGGGCTTCGAACGCTGACAGCTTTGAAAACCTTTCCTCCATAATAAAAGCTTTCTGTCATGCAGGTGTTCCCATTGTCTTTACGGTTCACCCGAGAACTGAAAAGTATCTGAAACAATATGGACTCTGGGACAAACTACGTGAAAAAGTTAAGGTGATTCCCCCCCTTGGATACTTGGAAATGCTAAAGCTCATGGCTCATGCAAAAAAGATCCTTACAGACTCGGGAGGGGTGCAGAAAGAAGCTTACATGCTTGGGGTGCCCTGCATAACTATGAGGGAAAATACCGAGTGGGTTGAAACTATAGAGGATGGAGGGAATGTGCTTGTTGGTGCGGATTATGAGAAAATAATGGACGCAATTTTAAATTTTGAAGGAGGCAAGGCAAAAGGAAATGTTTTTGGAAACGGGGATGCATGTGTAAAGATTCTTGAAATTTTAATGACTGCTATATAAATATAAAAAAGAAAGCTAAATATGGAATTTTTTATAATTGCAATAAATCTGTTTTTTTCATAATTTTTTGAAATGTGATATAATGACATATGATAAATTTATAAAAGATGTAGGACTTATCGGAATCACACAGGTTTTAACAACCTTAGGTGCATTTTTTTTACTTCCTATTATCACAAAAACCCTTGGGTCATATGATTACGGGATTTGGTCCCAAATAAACGTTACTGTATCTCTTCTAACACCTTTTGCCCTTTTGGGTCTTTCGATGTCTATTGTTCGATTTATGTCAGCAGAGAAAGATGTCAATGTAATTCGGGAAACTTTTTACTCGGTTCTATTTTTTGTAGCATTAACAAGCATGTTAATCTCTATATTGGTATTTGTAATTTCAGATTGGCTTGCATCATTTCTCTTTCAAGATATCAATACCTCATATTTCATCAAAATTGGATCTTTCCTTATATTCTTTTCAGCTCTTAATCAGATAACAATGTTTTATTTTCGTATATTCAGACAAATTTCTAAATATGCATTCCTATCAATATTTAATTCATTTGGCGGACTTGTATTAATCCTGATACTCGTTAAAATGGGTTTTGGTCTCTTTGGGGTTATCAGTGCTGCACTCTTAGTTCAGTTATTTGTCATTGTAGTTGGAATATTACTTATAACATCCCAGATAGGTTTTTCTGTTCCAAAATTTACCTATCTTCACTCCCATTTAAAATATGGACTTCCACTAGCACCGAATTCAGCTGTCAGGTGGATAACAAGTTCAAGTGATAAATACATTCTAGGATTTTTCATGGGACTTAACGCTGTAGGTATATATGCTGCAGCATATGCAATTGGAAACATCATTTCTTTTTTTGTCTCGCCAATTCAGCTCATGCTATTTCCTACTTTATCAAAAGCTTATGATATGCAAAATCTCTCTGAAGTTAATGGGTATCTTGAGTATTCACTAAAGTATTTTCTTTTATTTGCTATCCCATCTGCCTTTGGAATTTCAGTTCTTGCAAAACCTATATTAAGAATGATGACAACTGCAGAATTTGTATCAGGGAGTATTGTAATTCCTTTTGTCGCGTTTGGTATTATCTTCGAGGGAGTGTATCAGATTTCAATTAATGTTACTCATTTGGTGAAAAAAACCCAGTATAATATAGTATTTCTTTCGATTGGTGCCATATCTAATTTGTTACTTAATATTATCTTAATACCAATTTTTGGTCTTGTTGGAGCTGCAGTTAGTACTTTAATAGCGTACTTTTTAATGTGTGCTGTATCCGTATTCTTTTCACAAAAATACATCCAAATTAATATAGATTGGTTATTAATATCAAAAATTATATTAAGTAGTTTACTGATGGCTTTAGTTGTTCATACCTATAATCCTGAGACATTTATTGGTATAATTATTGCAATAGGACTTGGGTTTATCATATATTGCTTATTAATAATACTGTTGAAAGGAGTTGAGATCAGAGAATTGAAGTCAATTATACATGCACTTATACCAAATAATAGAGCAGTTGAGGTGTCGGATAAATTTCAGTAATAGAACTCCGGTTAAAAACAATATATAATTTCACTCAGTCAATTAAAAACCAAACTCATAAATAATTTAATTGGGATTAAACCTATAAAACAAAAAATATTTAACTATAATTACTTTATAATAGATAATTTCCTGAGAATAACTCCCGCATATGGCATCATTTTCCGTGTCACTTTCTGAATTATATTTCCCTGATATTTTTTCTTTTTCAAGTTGACTTTTCGGAGGTAATCTTCACGATCTATTGTTATATACAACTCACGTGAATATGTTAATCTCTCCTTTAACCTCTGTCGAACTATTTTATTTGCGGGTGTAAATGGGATATTTTCAAAATAATTGTCTGGATATGGAAATAACCATTCATTTTCATCGAAAAGTTCACGAGAAGTATAGAATTTGGTTTTATGTCTTCCATCAACAGTCTGACCATAAAAAATGTCTTCTATTGATAAATCTTCAAGTACAATTGCCCCATCTCTTGCAGCATCTTCAAGAAGTTTTTTTCCTTTCTCGGTTCTGGCAATAACAACAGTATGACCTTCAGGTTGTTGCTTATGAGTAATTCCCCATGGATCTCCACAGACAATATCACTGAAGATGTTCATCTGGTCATAACAAGCTATACAACGATGCAGTTCATATACTTGTTTTAACCTGTGACGTTTTTCTTTTGGAAGCCAATAATCGTTAGTTGAAGTTGTAACATGAACATCGCCAGGCCACCCACAACTTTTATCCCTGAACCAGAACCGCGATATCTGTTTGGAATCACACTCACTTTGTTCAATCAAATCATCAATCATATCACCCCCATTTTGTCCTGCACAAATTAAACCAATTGTATATTTTGGCAAGGTTACATTTGGGTAATTTTCACGAATTAATTGAAGACTTTCAGCCTGGCACCCTAAAACAACAGCAGCAGTATTTTTATCCGAATGTTCAAGTATTGTTTTAACAACTGAAGACTGGGTATAATATGACCCGCATGCATCGATTATTTCAGATTCCGATAAAGCAAGTACCGCTTGTGGCCTTCTTGTTTGTAAGTTTAGGTTGTTTACTATTGCTCCTTCGATCTTATTTTGCTCTAAAAGATAACACAATAGTGCTGTTACAATTCCCCCACTCTGTGATTTTTGCCTTATTGTATTATCACTTGCATATCCTACATACCCTGCAAGACATACACCATGAAAAATATCATCAGTTTCAATTGACGGTTTATTCTCAGGGTTACTCGAGCAGATTTTTGCACATTTCCCGCAATCGATACACAGGTCATTGTTGAGATTTGCAACAAGATACCCGGCAGTATTTGTAATTATCTCAATTGCATTTGAAGGACAGATCCCAGAACACGCTCCGCAAGCAGTACAGAGAGCATTGTTTGCAATATGGGAAATATTATTTATTTGCATAATCCACCTTTATTTTGAAAACAGAATTTTGCCAGTCTCAATAACTGCTTTTCGAACATCGGGGTGTTTTTCAGCAATTATCTTTTTAGATTCATCTCTATTCTCCCAGAATGAATCAAAGGTTGAGATCAGTTTTTCGGAAGTACATTCACCAGTTGGAATCCCCCATTCATCCTGACCATACCAGTGGAGGAGTTCCTCATACTTGTAGTGCCATCCAACAACAAGTGTTGGAACTCCTGAGGACAAAGCAGCAACACATGAATGATATCTGCTGGCGACAATAACCTCACATGAGGCGATGGTGTTTTTTAGTTCTTTGCTGGACATATGTGCCGAATCAATGATATCTACATGAATACTTTCTTTTTTCAATTTATCCTGGATTTCCTTCGACACGGTAATATCATTCATATCTGACAACTGTTGAACTTCATTGGGAATTAAAATAATCGATATTCCATATGTCTGGGAAATATGTCTACATAAATTTACCATGCATTCGACATACCCTGTTTTTCCTTCCCATTGCCGGATTATCTGGTGACTAGTAGAAATTCCTATTTTATTCTCACCAAAAATTTTATCATTTGAGAAAGTCATCATGTTTGCAATATCCGGCGATAAAAAAATCTCTTTTTTTACTTTTGCATCATAAATGAGAGCATCGCGACTTTTCGCTTCTCTTGCAGACACCACATCGAATAGGTGGTTGCAGGCAAATGCTGCAGACTTTTGGTTCAATTTGCTCTTCATAGGTCCAAAACTACAGGTGTTCTTAACTGTTTTTCTGCGGAAAAATTTTGCAATTGTTAATATCTTGAATGTAAAGGCAGTCAAAAACATCCTCAAATAACTAAACTTTTGTGGGTTTAAATTATCGGAAAAACAAATCCCGTATAAATTCACAACAATATCCGATGATTTTACATCTCGAATAAATTCTTTCATTTCTTTACTTCTCAGAAAAGCAAACTCAAAATTCTTGAATGAAAAGGGTACTGTTTTCATTTTGAAGTTGAAATCACGTGACGAGTATTCGTTAAATGGGGTTGTCTGGTAATATATTAATTCATAATCATTACCATAAAGTTCAGCTAAAACCTCTTGAAGTCCATGCAATATCGAAGGGCCACCAAAATTATCCTCTATTATTATGCCTGTAGCCAATATTTTTATCATACTTACCACTTTAATCCCCGTCTGTACCTTAAGAGACTATTTTAAAATTCAAACTATTTCTACAATCGGATAATTGGCAATATTAATTTAAATTCAGACTATAAACTTTTCCGAAATTTGAGTACATACCAACATGAAGTTCTCCCATATTAGTTACGTACTTGAGGCATAAAATCAAACACATTAAATATCATAATTTGAATTTACACTTTAGATATTTTATGGTTTAATGCTCCTCTTTTTCCGTTCAAGTGAGTGAGTCCTATCTAGACCATAGGACCAAATTTATTATTAACCTTAACTCCCATTTTTTGTAGGGAATATGTTGAATTTGAGAGTTTTATCTAATTCTCTTACTTTCTTAGGAACTTCAGTAATGATACTTTTTTCACCAAAGTTTATACTTTTCACTTTTCTAAACTTCAATAGGATATCAATGGGTGAGACCTTGTCATTTATCTCTGCTTTTTTAATTGCCTTCAACAATTTACAGTACGCATATAATGAAAGAAATGCCACAAACACATGCCCATAAACGCTCTCATCATCATGAAGATACAATTTGTCAGCGTCTAATGTTGTTTTGTATGCATCAAACAACTTTTCAATCGAGTCTCTTTTTTTGTAGAGTTCATACATCTCCTTTTTTCCTATGTCGTAATTGGAGATAATCAAGAACTTCCCTGCTCTATTTTGTTTTAAAGAGTACTCTTCATCGCTGATCTTCCCTTCCTCTCTCTTTCTGAAGATCGTCTTCTGTTCTTCAAGTCTTAGATCCAGGTCTTCATATAAATATAGGAACCTATTTCCTAACTTTCTTTTACCACATTTGATGAGTCTATCATGATAGATGAATTCTTCATTAAGGTGTATTCTTGTGTCATAATAGTGGCTGTTCCTTTTTGTTGGTAACACAAATTTGATATGTTTTTCTTCTAAGCAGTTAAGGATGTTCTCTGAGAAAAAACCACGATCAAGAAGAAGTATCTTATCGCTGACATCCAACTCTTCTATTGTTTTGTATAATGTATTTATGTCCTTCACACTGCCTGGAACTGATTTGATCATAGTAGGCATTTCACTATCAAGACCACAAAGAAGGGCAAAGTTGATTTGGGGAACTTGAATACAGTCTTTGTTGTAGCCTTTTTCAGCCTGTAGAATATTCATAGATCGAGAGAAACAGGAACTTAAGTCATAGACGAGTTGAGTGTCTGCATTTTTGAGATGATTGAATAGCTCATTCTGCCCAAACCTATCACAGCCTACTTCCCTTAACACTTTTGAAAGATTGGATGGATTAAGATTTGGTTTTATACCTTCAAGATTATAGAGATCTTCCCAAGTATCTTTAATTCGTTTGAGGGGGACATATCCATTTACACGAACAATTGACATTGCATAGAGTTCTTCCCAATATTCCGGAAAATTTTTCATGAGAAAAGGTTTGAGCTCTCCCATCATATTATGTAAAATCATTGAATTTCCATAGTCAGTGACAGAGTGAGGCACAGGTATCACATTAGTTTTAGGTTTCTCACCTTTAGGTATAAAGCCGTAATCTTTGTCGAGTCTACCAATGTAAACTGAAACTTTACGACCCTTCTTAATTTTTTTGTCATATTTACTCGTAGAGCGATAAACATAATGACAAGCGCCTCGAACTTTGATTTCAAGACATTTTTCTCCAGCTTTACGCTGATCTTCAAGCCAGCATCTTGCCCAGGGTTCCATAATCCCTATTATGTAGGGAATATAGGCATATATAAGTTTCGATTTGAAATCGTTCTACTGATATTAAAAATGAGAAAAAATAAGCAAATTAGATGATATAGTCCCTATAAATAGGCAGAGTTAAGGTATTAAGACACACCCTTAGTGAAAAAAATAGTTCAGTGCTTACATAGATCGTAAGAGCTGGGTCACATGTTAACCAACTTTAAACATGATATATATTTAATAAATGTTCTAAGACGATGTCGAAAAGATATTCTAATATTTAATGTCGACCTGTCGAAAGTGAGTAAAAGACATTGGAACATGCTTAACAAGCAATTTAACAAAGGGATTATACATTTGGCTCCATCCAAAGTACAAACACCAATATTTTTTGATTCGTGTTTTATCTTAGCCATAGATCGTGAATAAAATAACCCAAACATGTATAATTTTGGTATTATATCGGAAAATTGATATTAAAATCGCTGATTACGAGTTGGTGAAGTAATGAAACTTATCATTTACAACCTTGACTTCAGCCATCTCACCGGATAGCTAATGGCTCCCACCACCATCGGTTTTCAACATACCATCTGACCGTCTGCTCAAGAGCAGTGTCAAAATCATACTTCGGTTTCCAGCCCATTTTTTCCAGTTTGCTGCCATCAAGGGAATAACGGAAATCGTGACCTTTTCGATCTCCCACATATTCAATTGAAGCCTCATCTTTGCCAAGCATATTAAGAAGGCGGTGAGTAATTTCAAGGTTAGTAAGTTCGTTTCCACCATCTATATTATAGATTTCTCCACTGCTTCCGTTATGAAGGACAAAATCTACTGCAGAACAATGATCTTCAACATAGATCCAATCCCTGATATTCAGACCCGTACCGTAGACCGGAACTTTTTTGCCTTCCATTAATTTGCTAATGAAAAAGGGAATTAATTTTTCCGGGTACTGGTAAGGTCCGAAGTTGTTTGTACACCTGGTAATGCAAACCGGAAGGTCATATGTAGTGTGATATGATTTTGCAAGGAGGTCGGAACCAGCTTTGCTTGAGGAATAAGGGCTTGAAGGATTCAGATTATCTTCTTCGGTAAAAGAACCCTCTTTAATGCTTCCATATACCTCATCCGTAGAAATATGAACGAACTTTTTGATATTGTTTGCAAGCGCACTCTGGAGAAGGGTATTTGTACCGAGCACGTTTGTCCTTACAAAAACCGAACCATCGTCAATTGAGCGATCAACATGACTTTCGGCAGCGAAATGAACAACAAGATCCACCTTGTTCATTACTTCGTTCACAACGATAGGGTCGCAGATATCTCCTTTGACAAAAGAATAATTCGGATTATTTTCGATATCTTTGAGGTTGGAGAGGTTTCCGGCATATGTCAATTTGTCAAGGTTTATGATCTGATAATACGGGTACTTTCCCAGCATATAACGGATGAAATTGCTGCCTATAAATCCGCAGCCTCCTGTTACCAGCAGTTTCATTCAGGTCGCCTCTGTAAATAATACATCATGACAATAAACCAACAATAAACAAACTGTTCTGAAAGATAAAAATTTGTGCATTAAAAGTTCATTTCGGCTTTTTCAAATCTGGGCAGCAGACCATCTTTTGGAGAAACCCTTATATCTTCATCCCTTACTTTCCAATCAATATTCAATGAAGGGTCGTTGTATGCGATTCCTGCCTCGGTTTCGGGATGATAATATTCATCGCATTTGTATGCAAAAACTGCGGTTTCACTCATTACTGAAAATCCATGGGCAAAACCCTTTGGAATAAGGAACTGTCTTTTGTTCTCGCCGGAAAGTTCAACTCCAACCCACTTCCCTAAAGTGGGCGAGTCTTTCCTGAGGTCTACGGCAACATCATATACCTTTCCCTGTAAAACTCTCACAAGTTTCGCCTGACTGAAAGGAGACAGTTGATAGTGCAACCCTCGAATAACCCCATAAGAAGACCTGGATTCATTGTCCTGAACAAAATTGTACATCTTTCCAATAAGAGAATCAAATTTCATCTTATTGTAACTTTCGAAAAAGTAACCCCTATCATCCCCAAAAACATCAGGTTCGAGTACAAAGAGGTCCTCTATCCCGGTATTAATCAGCTTCATACGTTTCCCTCAGCTTCTCCCGTATACATCATTAAACCTGACAATATCCCCTTCATCCACTAACTCTCCTAACTGCACCTCAATAATCTCCAGCGGAACCTTTCCAGGGTTTGACAGCCTGTGCTTTTGTCCAGCCCGAATAAATGTGCTTTCCCCGGGTCTCAGGAAAAACTGCTCTCCGTCCACTTCGACACAGGCCATGCCTTTTACAACCACCCAGTGTTCACTCCTGTGGTAGTGCAGCTGCAGGCTTAATTTATGGTCGGAAAGCACGGTAATATTCTTGATCTTATGCCCGGGAGAGACATCAAGTAACGTATATGAACCCCAGGGCCTGTAGACTGTCTGTCCGATAAATGCTCTTTCGTCGTTCCTGCCCTTCAGGTCGGAGACTATTTCCTTTACTTTCTGACTGCTCGATTTTGGACATATTAACAGGGCATCGCTCGTGTCAACAATAACCATGTCCTTAATATCAATAAGAGAAACAATTTTTCCACATTTCGAATAAACCAGGTTCCCATCGGAGTTGAGAAGCATGGGGTCACACTCATAGACCACGTTTCCTACCGAATCTTTTTCAAGCTCATCATAAATTGCCGCAAAGTTTCCGAGGTCACTCCATTTCTGGTTCAGCTTTACAACAGCGACTTTATCCGACTTTTCCATTATGCCGTAATCAATAGAAACGTTATCTACACACGCATAAATCTCATCAATACTGCCCCCTCTCTCAAAGCAGGCAAAAATAGAAGGTGCATGTTTTTTGACTTCTTCAAAGAAGAGCCCTGTTTCAAAAAGGAACATTCCGCTATTCCAGAGGCAGCCTTCTTCAATGTATTTTTGTGCGGTTTCGAAATCAGGCTTTTCTCTGAATTCCGAAACTCTGTAACCTGGTTCACAGGGCTCGGCGGCTTTAATGTAGCCGTATCCCGTATGAGGGAATGTAGGGACAACCCCGAAAGTGACCAGATAATCCGAAGCAAGTTTTTCGGCTGAAGAAATCGTTGCCATTGCAGCTCTATCAAGCACATGGTCGGAGGAAAATACCCCTACGATTGAATTTCCGAATTTCTGTCCAATCTCTTTCATTCCAAAGAAGATTGCAGGAAGGGTGTTTTTGCCTTCGGGCTCTATCAGAACATTTTCCGGAGGAATTGAGTAGCCTATCTCTTTGATCTGTCCAATCACAAAAAATTTCTGGGCTTCGTTCGTTACAACAAAAATCTCAGAAACATCTGAAACCTCAAGACATCGAAGCACTGTCTCCTGAAAAAGTGAAGTGTCACCAAATTTTAAAAATTGTTTGGGATACATTTCCCGGCTTAGAGGCCAGAGTCTTGTCCCTGAGCCGCCTGCAAGAATTATTGACTTAATGCCTGTCATCTCCATGGAAATCGATTTAAAAAATATTCAATCAAAGTATTTCAAGACAAAAACCCTTTCAACATTGTCTTGAGGGAAAGGAAACATAAATACGCTGTGGAAGAAGGTTATTTTCAGGACATGATTATTTTTTGATATATTTTCTAAATAGAAGAACTACTCTTTGAATACTAATTATCGAATGTATTTTTTGGAATCAATTATTTTGGGATTACATTGCTTTTGATATCAATGACCTGAGATTACATTGCTTTTGATATCAATGACCCGAGGTACTATGTTCTTTAGTATTAATCACTAATGATTACATTACTTATGTATCAATTACTTTAGGAATAAATTGTTTTTAATATTAGATTATTTTTGGAGTTTGATTATTTTTTAGTAGTATATGATAAGGAGTAAATATATAACCTTTGGCTTTGAGAATGCCGAAAAATAAGATATCAAACTATCAAATTCAAACCGTCAAACCGAAAAAATGAAGGAAAACAGGCTATGAATAAATGAAATGTAAACCCGATAAAACTCAAATAAGCTGGTCAAAAATTAATGACGAGTTTCCCTGGGTTTATTTTACATCATCTTCTGGAAGTTCGCCCTTGCCCCAGCTCATTACCTTTTTTACGATGAATATTGAGACGGCAAATACAAATAAGGCAAATCCTATAAGAGAAACCGTGATGGACCGTTCATTGCCTTGAAAAGCAGAGGAATGGCGTATGAGAGGCATGTAATCGATATTTCCTTCCCCAAGGTCATAGGAAACATCACAGAATCCATCGTTATCCTGATCATCAATTGCGCACAGGGCTGTACTTTCAGGACCGGTCCAGTAGTTTCCGCCGATATAAGGACCCCCCACAATATTTATTCCCTTCTCTCGGGTCATATTCCAGGAATTAGCGGAGTTAGTCCCTTCATATCCGACGTTTACATTATTTTGGAAGAAGTTATTGTAAATGAGGTTTCTACTGCTGTTTGAGAGCACAAAGCCGTACCCGACATTGTAATTAAGGAGATTGCCAGTAACATGGTTCTCGTCTGAGGCTTCAAGCAAAATGCCATCCAGACTATTCATCTTCACCTTATTGTTGATAACCCAATTATCTTTCGAAGCTTTCAGGAAAATTCCCACTTCATTCCCTGAAACATTATTTAGATTCAGCATGTTTGTGGTCGAAGAATCGAGGTAAATTCCCAGATGGTTGTTGGAAAGTTTATTATTGCTGATCAGGATTCCATGAGTGTTTTCCAGATAAATCCCTGCTTTTAAAGGGTCACTGGCACCATTTATATAAAAACCACTGATGGTTACATTGTTTGCATTTACATGAAATACGTGGTCATTGGGATTTTTTGCCTTTATATTAATCATATCGGGAATTCCGGAGATAGAACGGACAGTAATTTCTTTGTCAAGATATATATTTTCCATATAAAGCCCTTTGTAGACATAAACAGTATCTCCGGGACTGGCAGCATTTACAGCCTCCTGAATTGAAGAAAAATCCTGATTCTCATCACTCCCCACAGTGATCCTCCTGGCAGTTGAAGTACCTGAGCTGAGCAACAAAAGTACAAAACCTATTGCGAAACAGATTTTTACATTCCTGATGGTTTTCAGCAGTATCACCTCAAAGAGACCATCTCCTGCTACCCCGCGTTCAGGAGAGCTCCTGAATTCGAAAGATCGGACATGGAGCCCAAGGCCTGGAACACCATATCATTAAAAAATAATAATTGAATAGTAATATAAATAGATTGAGGGATATACTTATTGAAGCATAGTTTCTGAGGAATCATGCTGATAAAAATCCTTTCAGTTAATGTTCTTCATGGAAGAACATAAGCCCCTGAATATGAGAAAGAAGAAAAGAAGCCGAAAATATCACTTTTCAGACCTGCCTCACTTCTCGACCAGCCTTACTTCTCGACCAGCCTTACTTCTCAAACAGATTTTACTTCTCAGACTCCTTTCTAACACATGAACCCATAAATTCTGTTCATACCCAGGCCTTTAATTTGAGGCTTTCAACTGGAAGCTCCCCATACTGCCTTTTACTTATATCCGAATCTTCAGCCAGGATTTTAACCGAAAAACCTGCCTTTTTGAGAAGGCCCAGGTACTCCTCTTTTAACGAAGCCCCGGCGACACATCCCGAAAGCAGGTCGCAGTCGTTTTTAAGGTCTTCGGGCAAATCTGCCAGGAGGACCATGTCCGAAACATACATCCGGCCTCCTGGCTTCAGAACCCTGAAAGCTTCCCTGAAAACCTTTTCTTTATCCGGCGCGAGGTTAATCACGCAGTTGCTGATAAAGACTAAAGCTTGATGTTGTAGTTGTTGGATATGCTTAAATTCAGAAAAGGGGTTTATTCTTTATGAAAGATATGGAGATATATGCCGCGAGATTGGATAAAGTTTTTGAGAACGGGCGGAGGCCGAATACAAATCTAGAACTTATGGCCAAGTTAGTCAGAAAAAAGAAGCATGAGGGGATCAAGGAGAACACTTTGTGTATGTATTACAAAGCGTTTACCGTATTCGCCGAGTGGTGTAAAAAAGATATTATGGCCCTCACCGAGGATGATGTTCTTGACTTCCTCGATTCCATGGACGAACATACATTCGTTCGTGGTGGGGTCACAAAGCACTACTCCCCGGAGACTATAAAATCATACAAGATTAATCTAAGATCCTTTTTTAAATACTTGAAGTTGGAAGACTGCGCTTTACTGATGCGGGAAAGGGGTAGAAAAACGTCGAAACTAATAGACAAGAATGAGCTTCTAACCTTTAATGAAATTACGTTAATGGTAGATGCTGCGCAGTCGCCCAGGGACAAAGCTGCAATTATGACCCTGTATGAAGCTGGGCCCCGTAAAACAGAATTTCTATCTTCGCTCGTAGGGGATGTAGAGTTTAACGACTATGGGTTTAAACTGGCATTCAGAGTACACTCTAACGAGGATAAATTGAAGACTGGTGAAAGGTCAGTACAATTGGTTCACACAGCACCATACATGCGCCAGTGGGTTGAGATGCATCCATGTAAGCTCAAAAACGGCCAAACGGATCCAAAAGCCCCGCTATGGACATCAAATTATATTCGGAATACCAGAGACGAAAATGGAAAAATAATTGGATCTGAGTGGGTGAAGCTCTCCGGATCGGGACTGTGGGAACAACTCAGGGAAATTGGTAAAAAAGCTGGAATTCAAAAACGAGTGAACCCGCACAGCTTCCGGCATGTGTCCTGTACAAATAATGCTGAATCGCTTACAGACGCACAGCTCCGCACATATTACGGGTGGGGGCAGGGTAGCCCAATGCCGAGCCGATATACACATGACCCTGGAACGGATGACACCATAATAAAGCGCGCTGGGTTGACGAAAACGGAAAGTGAAGCCTCCGCAATGCGGAGCGGTAAATGCCCCAGGTGCTCAGAGCTTAACCTCACAAGTTCATTGTATTGCCGTAGGTGCGGCATGCCGCTAACCAGGGAAGCAGTAACGACCACCGAAAACATCAAAGCCGAGTTCATGGAACAAATCAATGCAGACGAGTTCATGGAATTGAAAAGAGAACTCGCGGAGATTAAAGAGATGATGAAGGGCTGAATCGTGAAATTTTCTATCCCATCCTGGTGTTTGGGATTGGGTACTCGGCCTTACATTCATTTTCCAAAGCGCCCAGATACTCGGACGGAAAAATATTTAAATACTCATCTCCGAATTCATCCAAGAGTATTGAAATCGAGGTCTGGGTTTGAGGATCGCTCTCTAATGTTGTTGTAATTTCACGCATCAGCCCCTCATATGTACTCAAATCTAGATTACACCGTATAAAATCTAACTCAAGCAGACGCTCAAAAACCCGAAGGACAGCATGGTTTTTATAATATATTTCGTATGCCTTTTTTAACCACTCGAGGAATATTTGAGTTCCTTTATCGACTTCGCCGAGGTTACATAATTTAAAAATACCTGATGCAAACGTTCGATATTTATACATATCGAGAAAATTCATATACTCTGGCATAGACGACATTTTGACATAACTGTCAGGATGCAGTACAAACCGTAACACTTCGGGACTTGCTCTCAAGCAGGATTTGACGACCTGTTTATCAGTTTCGTATAACTGATAACCTTTGTTTTCCATCTCATTTTCAAGAAAATCGACCAAAGATGGTACCGCTTTAGCGTAAAACGTGGATGTCATGAGAAGTTCTGGTGTGATGTTGCCCTGAGTAACAACCACATGAATTTCTTTCACAGTCTCAAACGATGTTATTAATTTGTAGTGGTATTTAAGGCCTCCACCTTTACCACTTATCTCAATTGGTTTTCGTTCCAATATACCTGACTTGACGAGTTTCTCGCAGTGTTTACCCACTGTCCCCAGATTTAATTCAGGCGTACTGGCTCTAGCAATGCTAACCGGAAGTGAAAAATCATTACCCTCTTTTAAAAAATATTCAACAATTCTAATTCCATGTCCTGTAATTTCTGTGGCTTCTGTACTCAATGACCCCATGTAATACACCACATTATAATATTATTTCACTATACATAAACGTATCGCTACAATTTATCGTACCGATACGGAGATATTAAAAAAACCGTATCGATACGTTAAAACCTGAAATACCGTATAAAAATATGTCTTTTTATCATTAGAGGCTGTATTACATCCTGATGAACGCAAACAGACTTGAAGTAATCTGTTTTCGCCTCTCAGAGGACGGAAAAGAACGAGGAGAAACACTTGCAAAGACTCTGAAAACCCCATTCCGCACACTGCTTAGGGAATGGACATTGCAAAGAATTGAAGAGGAAGAAATAAAAGCGAGAATAACACCGGTCCCGCAGGCCCGCCAAGACTCTGAGAGGACCGGAGCACCGAGAAACGCTTAAAGGAGGTTACCCGGCATGAATAATGAATCTACTTCTAATATCAATTTTTCTGAATGGGCAAAACGTACATACGCAGAGCACCATGAAACCGTTGAGCATATGAAAAACAGCTCTGACCCGTTAGACAGGGCAATTGCGAACAGGATTACATGTGTCGCGGGGGTGGGGCAATGAATCGTTTTGCGGCGAAAAACGAGGTCAAAAACTATCGTGATGGGAGGCCCGGCCAGGACAATCGAGCAAAAGGGAGTACATACCAAACCCAACACACTGTGTATTCAAATAACTCTAAAGTACATAAAGATGACTGTCTGGAAAATGGTAGGCAAATCCTGGGTCCCGTTGTGATATTCGAAGAAGACCCCGGTGATCCCCAGCTGCTTGAAGTGGTGGATATAACAGGAGTTGCAGGCGTAAATCCTTCTGTTCCAGTTTTCGGGATAAACGATGTTACCAAGCTTGAAGTTTCGTCATGGATTACAAAGGGTGAATTTTTCAACACTTGTCTGTGCAACTTGGGCGTTTCCTTCAGCATCCACGGAGGCAGTCCTTTATGATTTCATACCCGGGATACAGAGCACGAAAAAAGCATAGGCAGGTACAGCCCTCGACAGCGGAAGACACCCATGAAGCAAAAAACTTCAGAGAGGAGTCACACTCGGATAACGACGAGGGAAAGTACGGATTTTGGGAGCGGTGAGTATGAACGCGTCTGTAATACTCCGTGCTGTGGCCAAGGCTTGCTTTGAGACATCAATTAAAATTATTTTTATCTGCTCAACGGTAGCGGTGCTTATTCTGGCTGCAGGGGCGATATAATGGAGTCAGAAAAGGAAATCTACTGCACCGGAACGCATCACCTGGTATGCCCCCACTGCGGCGAAGAGCAGGGATGTAGTGACGTGGATCTGGACGATTACGATGACGCATTTGAATGCCCCCACTGCGGAAAAACATTCGAATATGAGCGCGAATGTATCGCTCTATATTATTCGAGAAAGGGGGGGCGTAATGACGGGTCTACCCCTCTATGGGGGCCGGTCTGATGGGGTCAGAAACGGAGTCTATGACCGCAGAACAGCTTTGGAACAATACGAAGCCTATTAAATGCAGCATCGGACAGCAAATGGAGTATGAACCCCCAGCCGGTTCATTAATGGCCAGGCTTCGGAGCAAGTACAACAAACTCCCGGACCTTGATCCCGAACTTTGCAATTTTATAATCACAGATCCCACAATAGACGAATTAATAAATACAGACTTTGAAAAAGTAACAAATCCTGGGAATGTATACAGAAAGCTAACCGGTAAACTGATCGATTTTACAGATAAAGAAATCGACCTGATTATCACAACCTATGCAAAATCTAACTTTTGGGAGATGATCCCGGAAGGAAGCAGGATGGAACGCATCCAGCAGATAAAGGAGGAAAAGAAAGAGAACGAGAGAGTAAGTAAAAGGCGACCAGACAAAACGGACAAAACGAAGATAAAAGTCCCATTCAAAGACGTGGGCGACAAAATAATGAACACCTATAGCCTGTTTGTAATGGCAGACACTAAAGAATTTTATGTATATATAAACGGCGTTTATAAAAACGAAGGAAGCGAACTATTCATAAGGGCAAGAATTCGAGCAATATATGGGGACCTGTACGAAGAAAAATTAAGAGACGAATGCCCAGACATAGACGATGTAGAAAGACCAACACCGGGCTCTAAATACATTCACGAAGTACTTGAATATATAAGAGACTGTGCATTTATCCAGCGCCGGGAGATTGACCAGAGGCAATTAAACTCGCGTTATATAAACCTTACAAATGGGTTGTTCAACCTCGATACGTGGAAATTGGAACCGCATGACCCGGAGTATTTAAGCATATCACAAATACCGGTTACATATGACACCAAAGCAAACTGCCCGGAAATAAAAAATTATCTCGTTTCCTGCGAACTTGAAGAGAAAAATGTTAACCTACTGCTTGAATTTGCGGGATATTGTCTTATTCCTGATGTCAGTATGCAAAAGGCTTTGATGCTGTATGGTACCGGCTCAAACGGTAAATCGGTTTTTATTAACCTCTTAAAGAACATATTGGGAAAAGGTAACGTAAGTAGTGAAACATTACAGGACCTTGAGGAAAACCCTTATAGAGTCGCGAACTTATACGGCAAACTTCTAAACGCTTTCCCGGACCTGAAAGATAGTACATTACAGACAAATGAAAAATTCAATACCCTAACAGGAAACGATACAGAGCTAATGGCTGAGCGCAAATATCAGAATTCTTTTTCTTTTAATCCTACTGTGAAACTGATGTTCTCAGCCAATCGAATTCCATTCGCTTACTCGGACAACTACGCATACTACAGAAGATGGATGTTAATCAAGTTCCCGCGAACCTTCGAAAAAAACGAAATAGACGAGCACCTTATAAACAAACTAACGACTGAACAGGAAAAAAGTGGGTTTTTAAATCTAATGCTTGCTGGACTCAAACAGGTAATTCAAAACAGAAAGTTTTCATATGACATGGATGTAACGGAAGTCACAGAAGTATACCGTTTAAATTCAGATAACGCAGCCGTATTTGAAGAAGGATGCTGTAGGGATTGCGAAGGAGACGAAAAACCGACACATGCAAAACTCGTTTTCAAATATTATACAATATGGTGCGGTCTTAAAGGTGTGACACCTTTAAAAGAGTCTGCTTTCAGAAACCGTATGGCCAAACTCGGACGTAATTATAGAAGGAGTACAGAATATAACAAGGATACGAAGAAGTCAGACAATATATATTTTTACGAGGGCACTTATGTATACCCTACAGAGATTAAATAATGCTCGAACTTTTTAATAAATCTAAAAAAGAAAAAACATACTCTTTTCTTTCATTCCCCATTTTCCATGCAATACGATGACGTTTTTTCAAAAACGTGTTGATTATTTGCAACTTTAAAAAAAAAATAAATCTATTCCATTTTGTATTTTTGCATTGGAATAGATTTTTTCAAGGGACATGATACCGTTTTTAACTTCTTATATTCCGTTTTTTCCCCTATTGTTATCTCTACATTTCAATCTATATAGTTTTTCTATATAGTTGTTGCTTCTAAGGCAAACAATAGTAAAAAAGTGGAATATAAGAAGTTATAAAAATCCTTTTGATATCGTTTTTCATCTATTCCATTTCGTTTTTTCATTTTGGAATAGGTCGTTATTAGGATACTTACACCGTCTGCCGCTAATCTTTTACATTTTCGGTTATAAATATAAAAATCATCCTGTTGCTGGAAAAACGTTTTTCCCATCTACCTTCTAATCCTTTTTTGAATGTTGTGTGTTATAATCCCCATCTTTTCTTCCGGTTCTCCCGGTTTCCCAAGTCCCACCATCATAACTTTCTCCCTATTGAGGTCCTTCTGCATTTCCCTTAATCCAAATAAGATATACTTTACTTGTTTTTCTATGTTTTCAATTGTCATAATGAACCTTATTGAATTCGAAATATTTATTTACTTTAACCTCATTCTGAACGTTAGTAAATCAAGTTTACTTGATTTACTTGTGTGGGCGAATTGTCCTTACAAGATCAAACATGTTCAGAGAGTACTTCCCCCTTTTAACTCTCTGAATGTGAGAAGAGTAGGGAGTATAACCCCTCGTTCATTTTCCTCTTTTTATTTTTTTCTCCTGGCCTTCTTCGGGTAGTCAGTTCCTTAAGATCATGTCCTCATTACTAAACAAGACATAATAACTTATCAATTAAGACACTAAATATTATATAGTATAATGTCTAATTACATATTGGTGATAAAAATATCCTGTAGCGAATTCTTTGGATTGAATGCCGATGACTGGGAACCAGTGAAGGCATCAAAAGGTGAAAATAAGGGACAACATCCAGTTATTGCGAGCAATGGCACCGTATACGTTGACCGTACAAGAGCGGGTGAAGATGTCCGGGTATTTATCAGAAAACAAAGAGAAGCGAGCGAGAAATAACCTTAGCAATAAAATAGGGGGGTAAGATTGAATGGTAATCAGAATTGACGGAACTCCTGTACAGAAACAGCGGTGGATGTCTCATAGAAAAGACGGTAACGAGTTGCCGCTTGAATTGCAAAACAAAATCAGAGAGATGAAACAAAAGGGAGCAAAGAACAAGGAAATTATAATGGTTCTATGCGTGTCCTCAAAATCAATAAAAAAATATGCAGTGAAAGGTTGAATTAAAAATGCAGCCTCCTGAAACGGGGGAGAGAGTATTCAAAAAAATAAAAGAGGATGATAAAAAGTAAAGATGAATTAAATTGGAGGGATCTACAAGTGTATATAAAAGCAGGTTGCCCTGTATGTGGCGAGCCAGTATGGTTCGATGTCGATCTTACGTTTGAAAAGGAAAAACTCTACACCGAAGAACAGGCATACAAATTCACTATGACAAATCTAGAAATAACAGACGTCGTTACCGAATCGGTTTTTGTTAAATCTGTTGTGTCATGTATTTCAAAACAGTGCCCTGGTGTGGTCGAAACCGATGCCTTAAAAGAGGTACTCAATGATAAATTCGGGATCACCGAACCTTATATAGACGAGTTCGCCGAAACGATCAAAGCCGAACTTGGGAAGCCAAAGAAGAGGCAGAGGAGTAGACGCTCGTCAACTCATCAATGATTAAGTTGTAAAGGCAGCGGGAAGGTCTATACATCTTCGTGTGCGGCGGATTGAGACCTTCCTTGTCATACTATATTGTTAAAACCTCTACATATAAAAAATCTTTTTTAACTTACACTTCTAATTTTTTCGACCTTCTAACCGAACATAATATCAAAATATCCTTCTAAGATTCTGGTATATCTACGATACTTTTATAACTATTTTGTTCCGGAATAAGTCCTTTTTCCTCATGTTTCGTTCGGTCTCACTCCATGCAAAGGTATATAAAGAAGCCCTTCCTTAATATCATAACAGAAAAAGTATTTAAATAATGCAATAAAAATATAATTGGAGTGGTGGTAGTGGTGAATAGACAAGACGCATACCTCGAAAGAAAGGCAAAAAAAGAGAAGCGGGCAAATCAAATAACCCTAGATTTTAGAATTCCAACAGGTCTGAGAATAGAAATTCAACGCCATGCGAAGCGATACAAGACCAGTGAGACCGACCTCATTCGCGTGTCCCTGGAAAAGGTCGCAAACCAACTCAAGTACGTCAGGTCGTTCGAGCTGTTCCGGTCAGATGAGGGCGACGCTGAACGCATGCAGGTTTTGATCAATAAACAAGCAAAAGCCGCGCTCGATTCCGCTGCTGATGGTTTCGGAATCTCTAATTCATTATTGGTTAAGACATTGCTAATCCAGGCAGTGAGCGCACTCGGGGAGGTGGAGCAGCTGTGAATGAAACTTCTTTGGAATATAAAATCAGCAAACTCGATTTCTCAGATCTGAAAACGCAATTAGAAGAGCTATCAAAATTAAAAACTAAAAAAGATAAAAAAGCAAAGTTGGCCGAATTTCTTGAAAGGGAGGGTAACAACTAATGGCTTACACCAGAACGCTTTCAAACACAAGCAAGCTCGCAAACATCAACAAACAAGAAATCCGGGAAGCAATCCAGAATGCTACCCCTACCACAATTTCAATCCAGAACACACAGAGAGAAGCAGCGCACGCAAAAGTACAAAACATGTTAAATCAGGTTCAAACAACCCCATTAAACAGGGCCCCTACAGAAACAGAACTCTCCCTCATGAAGCGGTCCCATGCCATAGAAACAGCCTATAACGAAACCCAGAAGCAGGCAGCACAAGCAGAAGCAGGCCAGGGGCTCGGATATACAGCACGTCCCGAGGACCTTCTCCAATTATCCGGGATCCAGACAGAAGAACAAAGCCCAAGCTATACATACTCAGTATACGACTACCTGGGCCGTGAGCAAACAATATCAGAAAAACAGTATAACCAGCTTGCAGAAGCCAGCAAAAGCAACACTAACTCAAGCCGGGTCTATACGGTCATTCCGGAAGAGGTCGCAAACTCACAGGCCGACTGGTGGATAAACTCTCAGGGTCTCTATGAGTGGGTACCTGTAACAGCAAGTGACAAAGCACACTTAGCTAAGATCAACAAACAGCGCGCACGGTCCGGGCTGCCTGCCAGAACAACCCTAACAAGTGGAGCGTCACCTTCCCAGGAATACTCTGAAAAATGGTACTCAACCGGGGGAAAAAGAACAACAGTACAACATAATGAAAAGCTTGCAAAAATGAAAGCAGGGAGCAGCGCAAACGCAAACGCAAGCGCAAAATCCAGAACTGCTCAAGATGCAAAAGCAACAGTCATTTCAACCGGAGCACAAAAAGAAGCCATTGCACTATCAGAAGAATCAAAGATTAGGAACCCCCTAACCAAATATGAATCAAAAGATGATTATCTTTCGGTGATGACAGCAAAGAAGGAAGCCGCAGAAGCTGCAGAAAAAGCCAGAGCAGCCTATAACCCTATTCTGGATGTATCAGGAAATGAAATCGCAGGCATAGAGGTTAAGGGGGCCAGCCGGGAAAGCACAGCAGGCATAAAGGGCATTATCTCCGGTGAGGGTTACTATTCAAGAGACCAGGCCGTAAGCGAATATAAAACACAGAAAGCAGCAGAGAAAAAGGCGGCAGAGGCACGGAAAGACCTTTTAGCCGGTACCCAGGACTGGTTAACAGCCCCAGGTGAAACCGCAAACATAGATCGGAGTACACTTCAAAAACTCGAACTTATCCCCGCAGGAACAGCGGCTATAACTTCAGCGGGTATGGGGTTGGGACTAGTTGATAATACCGGTATCGCTGAAAAATATAAGGACTTCAAGGAATCAGGCAAGACAACGGCAGATTATGAAAACAGCCCACTTTCTAACATAACGAAAGCTGCCAAATCCACAGCACTGAAGATAGACGATGCCATAAAACCGTATTTACCCGAAGCCGAAGATATTAAACGCGGGATCGGTGACTCTGGGATAACTGATTATGGGTACCTTAGTTTTATAGGTGGAACAGCCGAAAAAGCGATTGAAGTTTTGACACCTGCCATCGAGAAAAACCCGGAGCTTGCAGACAATGCAGCTAAAAAAGCACTGGATGCAATAGCCGGCGTTAAAGATGTACCTGCTGATATTGCTATCAACGAATACGAAGATTTCCAGGAAAGCCCAACGGGGTACACTGCTGAACAGGCCGCATTAATCGCAAGCGGTTACGCATTCGGTGCCGGGGCAAAACTGGCAACCATCTCATCAAGAGAACTCCTAGAAAAGGCCGGGGCAAAAACATCGGCTAAATTAGTTGAACCGGTTTTAGCTCTTGGTATGACCGGGGTACTCGGTTCGGAAGCAGTAACAACATATGAAGAAAGTGGCGTTAAAGGGCTTGAAAAGTTCGGGGTTGATCTTGCTGTCGGAGGCATCGGATTCATAAAAGGTACAAAACACGCCTCCGCTCTTTGGGATGCGGTAACCGTCAGGGGGTCCGAACTTCCTGTTGAGTCGATGGTTTCGGAGGATGTACTGACGGGCAAATCTACACTTCCTGAAACTAAACCAACTCAGAGCGCGGAGAGCATCATCAAAGACTTCTCAACCCCTGAGGGTACGGCGAAAGGTTGGCATGCATCCGGCGACATCATGAAGGACCTAACAGTGAGAGGGGTAGACGCAGAGGGTAATATATTTAAAAGCAGACCGGGCGATAATCCGGGCCTTTACATCTCAGGGGAACAAAAAGGCCTTAGTCCTCATTTCCTCCGGGTCAAAACTGTAACAGATACAAGTCCTGCGCCTGTTGAGATGGCTTCAGGGATGTTATCAACTGCTAAATCGACTGGTGGCGTGATAAAGGGGACAGCTGGTAAGGTAATCGGGTCATCGGAAGAGATATTCGGCAGGGCCCTTAAATTGGAAAAACTTCAGTCTAAAGGGGCTGAATTAAAAACAAAGAGTAGTAAACTTGCTTCTGATAGTCTTGAAAGCATGAGCTCCCCACTTCACCCGAACGCTATGCATATTGAGGTCACTGGTGGAGTAAAAAGGCTACCAGTTGATGTTAGGGGTAGTGTCTCAAAATCGGATCAGTTCCTTGCCACAAAGGCAGAAAAAGGTTCTGCATACTTGACTACAAAACTCGAAAGAAACATTAAGGGCGGTGTAGCGGAACACGAAGCAACCATTACCCCCGGTACAGAGTTAAAAATAATCTCTGACAACCAGTATTTTAAATACAGCGGTCGCAGGGTTCGTGTGAGGGAAGCCCAGACAGTCCGGGAGCTTACAGGGGAAGGCAAACTAATCCGAGACCCTAATGTTAAAGCGCGGACAGTTCGGGACCTGGTAGGAGAAAGCAGGACTATTAAGGAATTAAACCGGGACTATGGCACAGCAAAAGGTGTAAGGGGAAACTATGTCCCCACGGGTAGGGACCTGGTCCGTAACTCATCACTTGACTCTATGCAAGGCCCCGCATACTCGGAAATAACCGGGTCTACTCCAATAAGGCGGACATCTACCCCTACAAGCCCGTCGTATACACCGACCAGAAAGGCAGCTGACCCGATCGGTTCAACTTATCAACCGTCTGGGCGGGGTTCTAGTTATAAACCGCTGTCTTATCCGGGCTATACTCCCTCAAAATATTCGGATTATAAACCGCTGTCTTATCCGGACTACACTCCTTCAAAATATCCAGACTATACCCCGCCTCAGTATCCCGGTTACACTCCTCCAAAATATCCGGGCTATACCCCTCCAAAATATCCAGACTATACCCCACCTCAGTATCCCGGTTACACTCCACCGAAGTACACACCTCCACCAACCGACCCGATAATAAACGCGCCGGATGCATTGGGGAAAAGAAAACAGACTGAGATAATAGACTCACCTGTGATGTTCGGGCGACGTGTGAAGCATCACTACGTGAAAGACCCCGTCTCGTTCGTCCTGGGGACTGCAGGTAAAAAAGGTAGGAAAGGGGGCTTAATATGAAATTGAAGTTTATGAAGAGGATATTTAATTTTTCTCAACCTCTTGCAAATGATAAAGTCCCTGGATGGTGCTGGCGAGCGTGGGATCGGTGGGCGCTTAAGGTTGGACGTCATGGGGGGTGCCCTTACGATACGACGGTAGAATTCAAAGGCCGAACTTTCAAATACAAATGCACGAATGTATCACACGGACAGGGTAATATCACGTACTACTGGAGCCGGAAAAGGTGGAGGTGGTAATGCCTCCCACCGAATCAATTTTGGAAGATGGCGAACCGGACATTATCGACATTCAAGTGCCACCGGGGCTATATCAGCAGATCGTTATAGGTATAAAACAGGCTTATAACGCTGGTTTCATAAGCACGCTAATGAATGAGGAAAGCACATATCCTCTTGCAGAATTTTTGTTAACCCTTGAAGAAGGGCATGAAAAGATGAGGCGTTAAACATGCTTCACCATTACGTTTACGGTCGTGATGTGAAATATTGCCCTTCATGCGGGTCCGGCTCTGTTGTAAAAAGAGTAAGATATCCAAAAGGTCTTTATCGCTGCAATTCCTGCGGCCATGTATTCAGGACACCAGCTGTGAGGAACAAAAAGAAAGTTCGTAAAGATACGAACAAATATATCAGTACTCATTGATATGTTGATTTGTCAAGATCTCAAAAACTTTTCTTTTTTAAACATTGGAATTATATAAACATTTTGAGGCGTTTTAAGGCGTTAAAAATTAAAGGTTAATATAGTTTGTACCTATTTTTTGTAATCGTTGAATCATGGGGTTATTACAAAGCCCTGTAAAGGCAAGAGAAGTAGGGAAGTTTTTGATAAAACGATTTCGTACTTTGTTCGTAACTATACGAACGATTGCCGCAAAAATATCCAGGAGAATTTCCCTATAGAAAACAGTTTTAACTTTTTAAGGACTTTAAGGTGCCTAACATTTTGTAAATTATTTAGAAAGTAAAGGGATTAGTATATATATCGACACACTCAATTACATTACGACAATTTGATAACTACGACATCTTATTATAGTGACTGATAATAACATCCACCGAACGATCGTCAAGCGGAAGAGCTTCAATATTCCCCTGGCGGAACTCAACATTTGAGTAACCGTACTTTCGGGCATTTTCCTGAGCTTTTTCAACCATTTCTTGGGTCATATCGACTCCAATAACCTTTCCAGAGCTTCTAACCCTCTGTAAAGCAAGAAAAGAATCAAAACCCGCACCTGAGCCCAGATCCAGGACTATATCCCCGGGTTTCATTTCTGCAAAAGCGGTAGGATTTCCACAGCCAAGCCCCAGATTTGCATCGGGCATAGCCTGAACATCCGCTTCCGAATAGCCAAGAGATCTGGAAAGGTCTGCTGCACTCAAATCCCCGCAGCACCCCCTACCAGAGCAGCAAGAACCTCCTAAAGTTGCAATATCCTGATACTTCTTTTTGATAACTTCTTTTTTTTCAGTGGCATCCATTCTTTTACCCCATTCCATATTTTTCAGATTCTCCTTTTTTATCTTGAAGTTTATTTTCAATTTCCTCACAACAAACCCCGGAAATTTGCCGCCCATCACAACAGGGCTTTACATCCCGAATCCAGAGAGATACTAGCAAATCCCTGATCTCCTTATTTTTGATGCTGTAAATGATGTTTCTGCCCTGCCGTTCATACTTCAAAATTCCAGCTTCAACAAGAACCTTCAGGTGCTTTGACACCTTTGTCTGGTCTTTTTTGTAGGGAAGAATAATCACAGGCGCAGTAACTATGCTCCAGCAGGTAAGAAAGGATAGTAAGCCGGATTCCATTCCCCGAGAGCTTTAAAGAACTTTACTTTACTACCAAACATGAATATATGTGCATATGTGCATTTATCCAGATATTATATGTAATAAAAGCTTACCTGGCAAGAAACAGTAAATCTGAAACAGTAAATCTGAAACAGTAAATCTGAAACTAAAAGGCGTTAAGGGAAAGAGTGATCAGAAGAAAAAAATAAAAATAAAAACCTGCTTTGCTTATTTGCACGTGTCAAGCAGGCCTTTCTTTTTGCCCCCTCTATGTTCAGATGGATGTATAGGCTCAACTTTAGCTTCTTCGGATTCAACTTTAGCTTCTTCGATGTCTTTCTGTTCTTCCTCTAAAAGCGCCTTTCTTTCTTCCTCATCGTATTTTTCGCAGCTCACCAGAGGTTTTTTCCTGCCTCCACGTGCCTTTTCCATAGGATCGATAGGTTCAACCTTAGCTTTCTCTGTCATAATTAATCCTCCTTGTATATGCAGAGTAACTCGTGCCAGTTTACATATAATACATTCCTGCTCAGAGAATTTGTTTGAACTCTGAAAAGAAAAAAAGTAAAGATGAAGGCCTGTTTACTTGCAAGTATCAAGAAGACCTTTCTTCTTGCCTCCCCTCTGTTCGGAGGGGTGTATCGGTTCAACTTTGGCTTCATCTGTTTCTTGCGGTTCTTCCTTTTTCTCTTGTTCTGGCATAGATTTAACTCCCCTAATCAGTTTGCGCCTTTGAAAATAATACTTTTACCTTAAGTTTCAATCCAATGTCCCTGGATCCTGCTAACCTTTGAAGGTTTCCCAATTTTCAGGCCTCATCGGATTGTATTTTCAACAACCCTCAATCCACGGGATATTAAGACAGATTATCAGATTCCATCGCGGCGAACAAACAACCTCCTGATTAATAATTAGTTATTTGCCTTTAAAACGGATGGCTCTATTTCAAACCCCTTACCTCTTCTTCTCTTCATTCCTCCTTTTTTACTATTCCCGGATAAAATGGATTTGGGAAATTTGCCCCTAATTTTATTACACCTCACAGATTTATTAAATTTTTGTAAAAAGGACAAAAGAACCTGAAAAAGATGTTGATTATTTTCAAACAAGTTGTCAAAAAACAGATGTTTATAAATTCTTACAAATTCACTAAAAAGATGGAACAAAACAGGTGGTGTAATTAAAATTATTTGGGAGAATATATATCCCATTAATCATTATAAGGAGAACGTCCGTGCGGAAAGGTAAAAGGACAGGACCCCGCAAAAAACTCATTACACTTAAATTTATCCTATCATTTGTTCAGAAGATATGCTTTTACTCAGGAAAATGTGATCTCATGGCATATAGAATACTGGAAAAGGAAGAAATTGCCCCATCGGTGCACAGAATGGTAATAGACGCCCCTGACGTGGCAAAGGCTGCAAAAGCCGGACAGTTCATAATCCTCAGGATTGATGAAAGGGGGGAAAGAGTTCCTCTTACAATTGCGGATTTTGAAGAAGAGAAAGGTACGGTTACTGTAATATTTCAGGAAATGGGTAAAACCACAAAACAGCTTGCAAAGCTTTCTGCAGGCGATTCCCTTGAAGATCTTGTCGGGCCCCTCGGAACCCCTGCCGACATCAGAAAGCTTGGCACAGTAATTCTTGTAGGAGGAGGAGTGGGAGTTGCTCCGATCTACCCCCAGGCAAAGGCTTACACAGGTGCAGGCAACAGGGTAATTTCAATAATCGGTGCCCGAAACAAAGACCTCCTTATCCTTGAAGACGACATGGAAAAAGCCAGTTCCGAACTGTACATAGCAACCGATGACGGGTCAAAAGGACACCACGGGTTTGTAACCGATATCATGAAAAGGATCCTGGACAGTGGTGAAAAGGTTGCAAGGGTCGTAATTATCGGACCTCCTATCATGATGAAAGTAGGAGCAGGTGTTGCTTCCCCCTATGATGTGGAAATACTTGTCAGCCTGAACTCCATAATGGTAGACGGAACCGGGATGTGCGGAGGCTGCAGAGTTACGGTCGGCGGAGAAACGAAGTTTACATGCGTTGATGGCCCTGAATTTGACGCCCGGAAGGTTGATTTTGTCCAGCTTATGAACAGGCTTGCAATGTACCGCGGCGAAGAGGCAAAAGCTGTGGAAAAGTACGAAGAGGAATGCAGGTGCGGACTGCACTGAGAAGGAGAGGATGAAAAAATGCAAGAAGTACAAGGAGAAAAAACGGGAAAAACAAAGAAAGAAAGAACCCCGATGCCAGAGCAGCCCGCAGAAGAGCGCAGGAAGAACTTTAATGAAGTAACCCTCGGCTACACAAAAGAAGATGCCCTTGCCGAAGCTTCTCGCTGCCTTGCCTGCAAAGACCCGAAGTGTGTTGAGGGCTGCCCTGTGAATGTGGACATTCCGGGCTTTATTCAACTTATCTGCGAGGAAAACTTTGAAGGGGCAATCGAAAAAATCAAAGCCACAAACGCCCTCCCTGCAATCTGCGGCCGCGTCTGCCCCCAGGAAACCCAGTGTGAAGCCCGCTGTGTTCTCGGGAAGAAGAGTCAGCCCGTTGCAATCGGAAGGCTTGAGCGTTTCTGCGCGGACTATGAGCTCGTAAAGGGTGTGGAGGCCCCTGAAGTCATGCCCCCGACAGGCCAGAAGGTAGCAGTTGTGGGTTCCGGTCCTGCAGGGCTTACTGCCGCAGCAGACCTTGCAAAGCTCGGGCACAAAGTAACAATCTTTGAATCCCTGCACAGAGCCGGAGGAGTCCTGAGTTACGGCATCCCCGAGTTCAGGCTTCCGAAAGAAATTGTGAGGCAGGAAGTAGAATATATCAAAAAGCTAGGGGTAGATGTCAAACCCAATTATATCATTGGCAGGATCAAGACCCTAGACGAACTCTGTGACGATTTCGATGCCGTCTTTCTGGGTACGGGCGCGGGGCTTCCGAACTTCATGAGAATCGAAGGCGAAAACTTAAACGGTGTATATTCCGCAAACGAATTCCTGACCCGCGTAAACCTCATGAAAGCGTATGACCCCGAATATGACACAACAGTCAGGCACGGAAAACATGTGGTTGTTGTGGGAGGCGGAAACGTGGCAATGGACGCAGCCCGCTCTGCTCTCCGCCTTGGCGCCGACGAGGTAAGCATAGTCTACCGCCGCGGCGAAGACGAGATGCCCGCCCGCCGGGAAGAAGTCGAGCACGCCAAAGAAGAAGGCATAACTTTCAGACTCCTTACAAACCCTATCCGTATCCACGGGGACGAAAAGTTCAACATAACAGGCGTCGAATGCATAAAAATGGAACTTGGAGAACCCGATAAGTCCGGCAGGAGAAGCCCTGTCCCTGTAGAAGGTTCGGGGTTCCTTATCCCTGCAGATGTTGTGATAATCGCCATAGGCACCTCCCCGAACCCGATCATTTTCAAAGGCTCGGAAGGCCTTGAACAGAACAGGCGGGGCACTGTTGTTGCTGACGAGGAAACCGGCGCAACATCCAAATGCGGAGTCTTTGCCGGCGGAGACGTGGTCACAGGTGCAGCAACAGTAATCAGTGCGATGGGCGCAGGTAAAAAAGCTGCAAAGGCAATTGATGCGTTTTTGAAAGAAAAGTGAGACAAAAAATAAAGAGAACAATTGTAAAGATGAGATAAAAGAAAAACTGAAAAAGCTTCTTTTACTACTTTTAATTTCTTTTATCTCGCCTATTACCTGTGATTTTTTGAAGAACCGTTTACTCAAAAACTAGAGATCATATCAAACTCTTTTTCCGCCCGAGAATAACGGCCATTTTCCATATATCTGCAACCAGCTTCAAGATGAGGCAAATCTTTTTGCACCATAGTCAAGAACCCATACATTTCAGTAGCTTCCACAGAAACTTCTGAGCACTCCGAATCTTTTAATTTCTCCAGAATCTTTTGGGATTCAGAAAATTTGTCAGCAGCATTCCCAAATTCATCTGCGGCTTTACCCCATTTCTCAGTGTCGGCATAATTCATTCCGTTGAAAAGATATTCAGATCCGTCCATATACAGGTACATTCCACTCATCATTTCTCTAAATTCCTCGCACATATTTCCGCTGGTTTCCAGGTCGGCTCTCAATAGAATAAAACTATTCTTCTGTTCTACTGGAACCGAATCAAGATCGATCCTGAAGATTTTTTCTTTTGCCGAAATTAATGAAGTAGACGACTCGTTTAAAGCTCCGTTCACCATGTCAAGTTCTTTTTTACCCAGGTTAAATTCTCCAGAATACATATATGCTAAGGATTTATCAAAATGTTCCATAGCTATAAGCAGATATTCCAGAGAGCGAACCCTATCCAGACCGCCTTCAGCTAAAATTTTATAATTCTGAATATCTTTGTTTTCCTCTTCGTAATCCGAGGAGATATCATTAAGAATTCTTTGAGCATTCTCAAAATCTGCCCTCGAGGCTTTAAGGTTCTTTTTTGCAGCCGTATAGGTGCCAGACTCTATGTCTTCTTTTATAGACATAATTCTGCTTTCAGCATTGTTGATAAGTAAAAAAGAAGTATCGAATTCCTCTGCAGCAGAAACTTTATTATCTACTTCTGCAGCAGAAGCTTCATCCTCCACACATCCCGAAAAAATAATCACCAAAAAGAGCCCCAGAAAAATAAGACTACTTCTTCCCAGTATCGCTTTATTTCTTGTGTCCAGATTTCAACCCCCCAATAATACTAAAGGAAAATAAACTTTCAGAGATTCGTGTTTCTCTCAATGAAAACACGACATATTGAAAGCCAAAACACCTTATTTGAAAACATTCCTCTAGTAAATAAAATAGAGTTTGCACTTTAAGATTATAAGTTTTTCTATAAATGAACATTAATTAAGATATAAATTTATTATTTGTGTTTATAAAATAAGATGTGACCAAATAAAAATTTGACTAAAATAGGAACAGGAAAAAATGGAAACAGGAAAAAATAGGAACAGGAAAAATAAAAAGAGGGAATGTTAAAAATATTAAACGATCTCAAGAACCACTTTCAAAAGCACGACCAAAACAACGATCAAAAACAAGGTCCATAAAAACGGCAAAATCACCCTGAGAAAGAAATACAGTAATATTGCGATTAAAATTAATTGTACTAAAGAAAGTTTTCTTCTTCCCACACGCAGGAAGCGACGATTGAATCCGTGAGCCATGCTGTAAACCTTCCAGAGTTCTCTTTTTTATAAGTTAACTGTCACTTTCTTATTATATTTTTCGTCCATAGATAGGTATATATTTTAAAAAAATACAGGAAATTAACCCGAAATGAAAGAAAAAAAATTGAAACCTGCATCTATTTAAAAAATATTATATTGAATGTTTAAAAAGTTTAGTCGGAAAAAATTCAATAGCAGGTCTGCTGGGAATCGAACCCAGGTTCGGAGCTCCGGAGGCTCCAGTGATATCCTCTACACCACAGACCTTCATTGTGAAAAAGTTACGCCCGGTTAACTGACATACAGGAATGCAATCAGTTAACTGGCTGTTTATAGTGCCAAATAGCTTATAAATTTAATCCTCAATCAAATTATAAATATTCTTAAAGAAAGTTGATCAAAAGAAACTTGCTGCAGGCCAATTTAAAGATTTCAGGATTTATATTGGGTTCAGGCTATTTTGGTTCAGGCTATTTTAGTATCTAGTTCAGAATCTCACTCTTCCCACTTCTCCCCATATTTTTCTTCAAACACAAGTTCCGAAAGGGCTTTCCTTGTAGAAGTTCTTTTTCCGGGGGCGGGATCCCCTATAGCAAGCACTGCCATAAGTTCGAGCTTTGATGGGCAACCCAGGATTGAATTAACCTTTTCATGCTGGTTCAGGATTTCTCCGAGCCAGACTGCCCCCAGGCCGAGCTCACAGCAGGCAAGGAGCATGTTCTGGATGGAAGCCCCTATTGCCTGGATATCTTTTGTCCTGTTGTACGAATTTTCGGAATCAAGGAAGGCTGTGATAAGTAAGGGGGCTCCTGCCACTGTTTTAGAATAATTAGTGCATTCCGAGAGCTTCTGTATGGTTTCGGGGTCCCTGATAACTGCGAAACGCCAGGGCTGGTTGTTCAAACCGGAAGGAGCCCAGCGGCCCGCATTGAGGATTGTGTTGATTCCTTCCTTGCTGATGAGTTTGTCCGTAAACTCCCGGACACTCCTTCTATTGATGATGGTTTCAATGACTTTGCTTTCTCCTGTTACTGGCATATTTTCTCTCCTGATTGAATTTTCAATTTCAGATTTATGAACTTTCTGTTAAAAGATTGAAATCAGGTTATAAAACATAATTGAAAAACGTTTTCGTAGTAAAGGAAAGAATTCTTTCACTCCTGAGCCAATTCCTTCAATTCAATATTTGTCTCTCTTAATTACGATATCGGATCTTTGAGTAACTTTTATCTGGTTGGCAGGCCGGTAAAGACCCTCAGTGGCGCGGGAAAGAAAGATTGAAAGTTTCTAGCTCCGGGTATCAGAATAGATCAAACAGTTAGTGAAAGACCACCGGTCAGAAAAAAGTCCCGAAGAATCAGAAAAACCGGAGAAAACTGGAAGAAAATTTGAAAAAACAAATCACCAGACCACCAGGACGGTGGCCTGAAACTGAAAAAAGCAACTTAAAGCTTAGTCGTCATCAATCTTCTTGTTGAGCCAGGGAATGTTTGCCCGGATCTGTTTTCCGACAACCTCAAGCTGGTGTTCCTTTTCCTGGCGTTCCATGGCTTTGAGTACGGGGTGGTTAACCATGCCTTCAAGAACGAATTCCTTTGCAAACTCACCGTTCTGGATCTTTTCAAGGGCTTCGTACATGGCTTCACGGGATTCTTCATTGATGACTCTCGGGCCAACGGTCATGCCGCCGTATTCAGCAGTGTTGGAAACGGAGTGCCACATCCTCTCAAGCCCGCCTTCGTAGATAAGGTCAACAATGAGCTTGACTTCATGGCAGGTTTCGAAATAGGCCATTTCAGGCTGGTATCCTGCTTCCACAAGCACTTCAAAAGCGGTCTTGATAAGTGAGGAAAGCCCTCCGCAGAGGTCAACCTGTTCTCCGAAAAGGTCGGTTTCGGTTTCTTCACGGAAAGTGGTCTCGTAAACTCCTGCCCTGGTTGCCCCGATACCCTTAGCGTAGGCCAGTGCAAGGTCTCTTGCTTTTCCGGTTGCGTCCTGGTAGACTGCAATCAGGCCCGGCACTCCGATGCCTTCTGTGTAGGTTCTCCTGACAATGTGGCCGGGGCCTTTGGGAGCGACCATGAAGACGTCAACATCTTTCGGAGGCACGATCTGGTTGTAGTGGATATTGAATCCGTGGGCAAAAACAAGGGCGTTACCGGCTTCCAGATTGGGTTCAATCTGAGAATAGTAAACAGCTGCCTGTTTTTCGTCCGGAAGGAGAATCATGATAACGTCTGCAGCTTTTGCAGCTTCTTCGACAGACATAACCTTCAGACCATCAGACTCGGCTTTTTCCCAGCTGGAGCTGCCTTTCCTGAGCCCGACCACAACATTGAGCCCGGATTCATGCAGATTTCTGGCGTGCGCATGGCCCTGGCTTCCGTAACCCATTATTGCAATTGTTTTATCTTGAAGTGCATCAAAAGTTGTTTCGTTATCATAAATTATCGTTGCCATTCCTTAATTCTCCTGATTAATTTTACTGATTGATTTTCCTGATATATTCCTTAATTTTTTAATGAAAATTTCCCGTATTATTCAGGGAAGTGCTTAATTTCAAGCATGGATGTTTCCCTGAGAATTAAACTGATTTCCGAAAAGTTATTGTTTCTGGGTTAGGGCAGCCTTCTGGAGTGTAAAGGGAGACCGGAAACCCGGAACGTTTTTAAGAAGGCCTTTAGAATTCGAAAAGGCTTCCGGCTGCCCCAATCTGTGAAAAATAATTGAGCAGCTACCTCCCATTACCTGTCCTTAATATTTAAACCTTCTTTGGCCCGCGCACCATTGCAATCTTGCCTGTCCTGACCATTTCCTTGATCCCGAACTGGCGGAGAAGTTTTTCAATTGCCTGAATCTTGCTTTCGTCCCCTGTTACCTCAACGGTCATGGACTTGGGGGCAACATCCACTATCCTGGCCCTGAAGATATTAGCTATCTGGATAATCTCCGACCTTGTGTTCACATCCGCTGAGACCTTGATAAGGGCAAGCTCCCGCTCAACCGCATCATCGCTTCCGATATCCGAGACCTTGATAACATCTATAAGCTTGTTGAGCTGCTTTGTTACCTGTTCAAGCACATGGTCATCCCCATGCACAACAATGGTTATTCTCGAAATATCAGGGTCTTCGGTAACTCCCACAGCCAGGCTGTCTATATTGTATCCGCGCCTTGAGAAAAGGGAGGCAACTCTGGTGAGCACACCTGACTTATTTTCCACAAGGACTGCAAGCGTGTGTTTCATCAGTGTTCCTCCAGGTCGATGATCTCATTAATTGCAGCTCCTGCCGGCACCATCGGATAGACATTTGCTTCACATTCAACAATCACTTCGACAACAGCAGGCCTTCCGGACTCTACAGCCTCTTCGATTGCAGGCCTGACTTCGGAAGGCTTTTCCGCACGCAGTCCGAGTGCACCGTAGGCTTCGGCAAGCTTTACGAAGTCAACACTGCCCTTGATGAAGGTGTGGGAATACCTCCGGTCATAGAAGAGTTCCTGCCACTGCCTGACCATGCCCAGGTAACCGTTGTTCAGGATCACGGAAACAACAGGGATATCGTTCTGGACCAGGGTTGCAAGCTCCTGAGAGTTCATCTGGAAAGAGCCATCGCCTGCGATATTGATAACGTTCTTATCCGGCTTTCCGACCTTGGCACCCATGGCTGCAGGAAGCCCGTATCCCATTGTACCGAGCCCGCCTGAAGTAAGGAAGGTCCTGGGTTTACTATATTTGAAGTACTGAGCTGACCACATCTGATGTTGCCCGACTTCCGTAACTATGATTGCATCTTTACAGACTTCGGAGATCTGCTCGACAACAAACTGAGGCATTATAGTATCCGAACACACCTCTCTGTAGGCAAGAGGATACTCCTTCTTCCACTGTTTTATCTTTTCAATCCATTCAGTGGAATTGCAGCGCCGGACATATTTGATAAGAGACTTGAGTATCTGCTTTGCGTCCCCGACAATAGGCACATGCACCTTTACATTCTTGGAGATCTCGGCAGGGTCAACATCAATATGGATAACCCTGGCGTTGGGGGCAAAAGACTCAAGTTTGCCGGTAACCCGGTCGTCAAACCTTGCGCCCACAGCAATAATAAGATCGGACTCCTGAACTGCATAGTTTGCGTATTTGCACCCGTGCATTCCGAGCATTCCGACATAGAGGGGGTGTTCAGTCGGGATAGCGCTTATCCCCATAAGGGTAGTGGTAACCGGAGCCATGAGAGTCTCGGCCATCTCAACGAGCTCCGCACTCGCGTTCGAACTTATAACTCCTCCTCCTGCATAGATTATGGGTCTACAGGAGTTTGCAATCTCTTCGGCGGCTCGTTTTATTTGCTGCGTATTACCCTTGTAAGTGGGCTTGTAGCCTCTGAGCGCTACCTTGTCAGGATATTGTAAGTCAATCTCTATATTCTGTACATCCTTTGGAAGGTCAATTAATACCGGGCCAGGCCTTCCGGTTGAAGCAATATGGAAGGCTTCTTTTACAATCCTCGGGATTTCTAATGGGTCCTGTACGAGATAGTTGTGCTTGGTAATTGGCATAGTAATGCCGGTAATATCTGCTTCCTGGAAAGCATCGTTTCCGATAAGGGACCTTGGTACCTGGCCGGTTAAGGCTACAATTGGCACTGAGTCCATATATGCGGTAGCAATGCCTGTTACCAGGTTGGTTGCTCCGGGACCTGAAGTAGAAACGCAGACCCCGGTCTTTCCAGTAGCACGAGCGTACCCGTCCGCCGCGTGAGCTGCTGCCTGTTCGTGGCGTACAAGTATGTGGCGCAGATCTGAATCATAGAGTTCGTTGTAGAAAGGAATGATCTGCCCTCCGGGGTATCCGAAGAGAGTGTCAACCCCTTCCTTTTCAAGGCACTTTATTAGAGCCTTTGCGCCGTTGACTTTTTCTGTTGACCCGGTTGTCATTATTTATCTCCTTACTTATTTCTTAGTTTAACTGAGTACCCAGGTGGGTACCTTTCCAGTTAAGTGTGTATTTACAAGAAATACTTTTTTATCTCTCACACTCACATTTTTTTATTACTGGTTTAGTAAATACATCATAATCAATCATGTTATATATGGATAAGGGTCTCTTCGGGTATAAAGAGTGTCAGAGATCCCATATTTCAAAAATTTCTTCAAACAGGAAAAAAGGAGAGGACCGAAAAGTCCTCCTGAGAAACTTTTGAAGTTCCGCATCCTTTTGTGACTTACTCTTCCCGGATAAGGCGGTTCATCCCGTTCATTACGGCTTCTACAGAGGCCATAATAATGTCCGTTCTTGCCCCGCTTGCAGTAATTACCTTTCCGTTCTTGGAAAGTTTTACCCTTACCTCTACAAGAGCGTCAGTCCCGCCGGTAATCGAGTCTACATGGTACTCTTCAAGGATTACGTCTTCAGCACAGGAACTTACAGCTCTTCGGATAGCATTGATCGCAGCATCCACAGGGCCGTTTCCGATTCCAGCCTGTACGATTTCCTTTTCTTTTACATTGAGTTTTATGGAAGCGGTTGGAGTAACGCGGTTTCCGGATACAATGGTGAACTCTTCTAATTTTACAATAGGCTCTTTGTAGATATCAAGCACGGTTTCCGCGATGGTCTGCAGGTCAGCATCGGTGATATGCTTGCCCTGGTCGCCCATCTGCTTGACCCTGTTGAAGATTTCTTCAGTCTGGGCGTCATCAGCTTCAAGTCCCATTTCCTTTAAGGCAAGAGTGATAGAGCTCCTTCCGGCATGCTTTCCAAGTACGATCTGGCGCTGCCGCCCGATATATTCGGGACTCATCGGCTCATAGGTTGACTTGTCAGCCAGAAGCCCGTGCACATGGATTCCTGCTTCGTGAGTGAACGCATTTCCCCCTACAAGGGCTTTGTTGGGAGACACGGGAATTCCGGTAAGCCGGCTTACAAGCCTTGAAGTCCGGTATATCTGCTCGTGCTTGATACCGGTGTCGTATTTATAGAGCCATTCCAGGCTCATTACGACTTCTTCAAGCGAGGCGTTTCCGGCCCTTTCCCCTAAACCATTAATTGTCACATGGGCCTGCTTTGCTCCTGCCGCAAGCGCAGCAACCGTGTTTGCAGTTGCTAAACCGAAGTCATTGTGACAGTGAATGCTTATCGGGACTTTCAGGGAAGAAGACAGGTCCCGGAAAATCTCAGTGGTCTTTTCAGGCACCAGGAGCCCTACAGTATCGCAGAAACATAACCTGTCAGCTCCGGCATCTATTCCGTCGGAATAAATGGCTTTTAAGAACTCCGGATCCGCACGCGAGGCATCTTCTCCGCTCAACTCTACGATCAGACCGTGGTCTTTGGCATACTCGGTAACTTCGGCTGCGATCTGCCTTACTGCATCCCGGTCCTTTTTGATCTTCGTTTTGATGTGCAGGTCCGAAACCGGAGCTACAAGGTGGATTGAATCGACGTCGCACTCAAGAGCATGGTCAACGTCCATTTTTACAATCCTGCAGTAGCTGCAGATTTCGGCATCAAGCCCGGCATTCGCTACGGCTTTGATTGATTCCCTTTCCCCGGCAGAAGTAATTGCAGAGCCGGCCTCGATAACATTAACTCTCATCTCATCAAGGGCCCGTGCAATTAAGAGTTTCTTCTCTCTGGTCAGGGCTACGCCAGGTGTTTGTTCACCGTCTCTCAAAGTAGTATCCAGAAAGTGGATGTTTTCGAATAATATAATCCCTCAGTCTTGGTTTTTATTTCAATAGATCATTTTGCAGAACAAGGAGGAAATAATATTATTGATATTATATAACCGTACCCTATTTTGCAGCACTCATTTCACTATAACCTTACATATATTTTATCTCATTTTATCTCAGAAACCCCATCCTATCCGGGAATATTCCCGAATTTACTCCCGGGCTCTCCGAAACTTCTCTTCAATAGGTAGACCATAGTATTTTTAGTTTCCAGTTAACAATATATGTATTTTAAAAGCTTACCACTCGAAAAAAGAATTTCGGGCCAGGCCAAACATGAAATTAAAATTTCATTTATAAAAATCTAAAAAAGAGCATTGGATCCCGTTATAACCTTAGTTCCCAAATTTTAAGCGCATAATCTTAATTTTATTTCTTCGACCCGCTCAATTCATGCGCACATGCACATGAGTTTGCCCTCTTTTTTGACACAACCCGAAAGTTTTAAATGTATTTATGCGCTTATATTATAAGCGCATATGATGCCCACACGCCGTATCAAGAAGATCAATGGAATTGAATACTGGTATGAAGACATTCCCTACTATGATAAAGAAAAGAAACAGATTCGTCATAAATCCAAATACCTGGGAAGAAACGTTAATGGCGAACCTGTTAGAGTTCGGGATGCTTTAAACTCCAGTGAAAACATATGCCCAGTTTCCAAGCCCTTGAAAGCCTACAACTATGGTGAGCTTCTCCCCTTACAGTGGATAACAGATGAACTTAAGATTGGAGAGTATCTTGGAGATCTGTTCAACGGAAAAGAAAGGAATATGATTCTTTCAATGGTTTTCAACCGTATAGCTCGTCCTACAGCCATGTATAACCTTAAAACCTGGTATGAGAGTTCTGCTCTTTCCCTTAAGTGGCCTGAGGTTACCTTTGAAAAGCCAAAATATCAGTAACTTGCTTTCTAAAGTAGGGGATAGCGACATTCCTTCCACATTTATGGGTAAAATGTTCAGAAATCTCGGGACAAAAAGCACATTAATTTACGACCTTACCAGTTTCTCGAGCTATTCCCAAATGATGAATTTACTTGAATACGGATACAATAGAGACGGTTTAGATCTTCCTCAAATAAATCTCTCCATGATAGTGGATAAAGAAAAAGGCATTCCCGTGATGTATGATATCTATCCTGGAAGTATTGTTGATGTTACAACCCTTAAAAACACAATCAAGAAGATAAAAGCTTACGGAGTGGAAGATTACACACTGGTAATGGACAGGGGATTTTTCAGTAAAGGCAACATTGAGGAGTTGCTCCATGAAGAAGTTCCGTTTATTATGCCGGCTGCTATGACACTTAAAAGTGTCAAGCAGCTCATGAGTTCGGTACAAAAAGACATTGAAAGTCCGGAATACCTTCATAAGTACAACAAGAAACCGATATTTGTAAAACCGGTGACTCTTGAAGAAAAGGAGTTCAAGATAAATGGATATTGTTTCTATGATCCAAAAAGAGAAATAGAAGAGAAGAATGCATTTTACTCAAGGATTTATGATGTGAAGGAAAAAATAGAAGAAACAGCAATTCCGGGATGGAGAAAAGCAGGAGAAGTCTTCAAAGAAAGAGCAGGGTATATGGCAAGTTTCTATTCATGGAAACAAATTGATGATCATTTCAAGATCACAATCAAGAAGAATGCGGTTTCGCAGAGAATAAACAGGATGGGAAAGTTTTTCCTCTTCTACAATGGGGAACGCGGCTGGATGGAATGCCTTACGGTATACAGAGAAAGAGATGTTGTTGAAAAAGGATTCAAAACAATGAAAAATGACATTCAGTCACTTCCACTCAATACAAAGAAGGATTCGACAACAAAAGGCTTCTTATTTGTCTGTTTCATTGGACTCATAATTAGAATGAGGCTCCTGAATATAATGAAGGAAAAGGGGATCCTCAAGGACTATACAGTAGAGAGTTTACTCTTAGAACTTGAAAAAATCAAAAAGATAGAGCTTGAAAATGGAGAGTCAATAGTTACAGAACTAACAAGGAAGCAAAGAGAGATCATGGAAAAATTAAATTTATGCGCCTAAAAAGCCGGAAGTAAGGTTATAATCAAATTAGAATAATAAAAAGCTACTTTAGAAGCGACCCCCTTAAGAATCGAAAACTAGAGACTCAGATGAAGATATTGAGATACCGAGAGAAGCACTTGCAGATCTGAGCGAGGCATTTAAGATATAAAGGCTAATAACAGGGTAGCCCTCTGTTTGGATTGACGCCTACTATTTTCGTATTGAGATCAAAGAGCAAAATTTGAAAAAATGATTACTGTAGCTTTCTAAGTTCAATAATAGTTGCTTTTGCATGTTTATAAATAATTGCTTTTGCATGTTTAATCTCATTATATCTGTACGATTTCTTGTACACCCCTATTTCTTTGACCTGACCCTTAAATCCCATTTTAAACTGATATTGACCATGTGATTCATTTGGGTGAAGGCCCGATACGTCAAGATTCTTGAAGCCGTTTTTCTTTCCGTCCACTATGATGTGCCACATTAAGAGTTTAGAAACGTTAAGACCGTTGTATTTGCCTCTCAATACCGTGGTGTGACCCAGATATATCGTATCCTTATAGTAAAAGTTTATTAATGCTCCAACTTTTACTCCATTGTATTCTGCAAAGAATAATCTTGCCATTTTTTTCGGAAAAAGGATGTCACGGAGTTTTTCAAAATACGAATATGGCACCAAGGCGTATGATACTCTCCCATAACAATTTCCAGTTCTTTCAATAACTCTGTCGATTAAGAGTTTCTGGAATTGATTATAGTAAAGGTCTATATCTTCCTCATAGTTCTGACTTTCGTATATAATTATCCCTTTTTTTGAAGCTTTTTTTATATCTCTACTGAATTGTTTTTTGAACCCTTTGCATATTTCAGTGAGATTCTTATCTATATTTATTATAGCAGTTTTTTTGATTCCTGTCTTTGTATACCCATTTTGAATTAGCGCCGAATCCAGACAATTATGATAAGGATATATCAAATGACCAGTAATGTTTTTTTTGTCTTTGCTATACGAATCAATAGAATCGAAAATCAACTTATAAATCTCTTCACAATTGGTAACACTGGAAAGGACACAGGGACCTCCAAAACTATATAATTTATGATGAGGAGAACAACCTATTTGAAAATTATTTGAAATAGTTGGAAAATATTTGTTAATTCTGTAATCTTCAAAAAGATTTCTGATAAAAAATGGAAAGATCCCAATTAATTTATGTTCTTCCTCGTCTTCGACTGCTACGGATAAAGATTCAGAGTTTAACCCTTTTTCTATAACATCGTTCCATTCCCAAGTATGATAAAAAGTCCCGTTAAGACTTTCTTTAACAACATTATTCCATTGTTCTTTATCTTCGATTTTTACCCTCCTGCAAATGATATAAACCCCCCCAGATTCAACCTTTATCTCCACATCCGTAGAGATCACTAAAAATAAATTACCCAATTATATTTATATATATTAACCAGTCTTTTTTTATTTGTCAACATACGTTAACAAAAAATAATACCCAACTCAATTATTAATTGCCTTGATTTTTATACCTCATTCGGAGTATATAGAGTAATCCCTTTCCACCCATATCCAGAATATAGTGATCTTTGCATATATTTATTGCGATTATTAATTCGCAAAAAGAATCCGACCTTTAATCAAAATCAATATTAGATCTAAAGACTTGGAGAGAATTATTACATCTATGATGGATTACATCTATGATGGTTGATGTGACACCAGTGATTTTTAATTTGACATTAATAACCGGAATTTGGGCAAGAGTCTTTTTATTCTTTCAGTTTTTTAATCTGCGGGATGAAAAAAGTTAAAAATAATATGAAGAGCACAAAAAAATTGTAATCAGGAACTTATTCTGCTAAACATCGAGCACGAAAAGAATGCTTCACAGCACCAGCTCTGGTAATGCAACTCCACTGGTACTGTTTTGGTGCAAACACTTCAACTAGGAAAATAGCCCGCTTGAACGAGCAAATCTAGAGAAACCGGGAACCTTAGAAGTACGTTTTTACATTTTCTATTGCCTTTACGATCAGGGACACGCACGCTTCTATATCTGTCATATCCAGAACTTCTACCGGGGAGTGGATATAGCGAGTTGCTATACTAACCGTACCTGTAGGAATGCCTTCCTTTGTAAGATGGATAGAAGTAGCATCAGTAGTGCCGCCGGAACCTACACCCAGCTGATACGGGACCTCGTTTGCATCCGCGGTTTCCCGGAGCCATTTGAGAACATGTGGGTGGGCTATGAGCCCTCTTCCGGATGCGTCGGCTACAGTAACTACGGGTCCTTTTCCCAGTTCAAGGGCGGAATCGGTCTTGCCGATACCCGGATGGTCTCCCGGAATGGTTGTATCAAGGGCAAGAGCGACATCCGGACAGAGCCCGAAAGCACAGGTTTTTGCTCCTTTAAGCCCCACTTCTTCCTGAACAGTGCCCACAGCATAGACATTTGCCCCGATTTTGCGCTCATGAAGCCGTTTCATGACCTCAATGAGAATTACAACTCCTGCGCGGTTATCAAAAGCTTTTGAGGTAACCTTCCCGTTTGCCAGGGGTGCGAATTCCTGGTCAATAGAAATCGTAGTGCCTATCTCGATTCCCAGGTTCCCGGCGTCTTCCCTATCCTTTGCCCCGACGTCAATAAACATATCATCGATTTTAACGGGTTTTTTCCTGTCCTCGTCTTTCATCACATGAGGAGGTTTGGAACCTATAACTCCATAAATAGAGCCGTTTTTGCCGTGTACGATGACTCTCTGGTTCAGAAGAGTCTGGCCAAACCAGCCCCCTATCCCGACAAAGCGCAGAAACCCGTTCTCATCAATATACCTGACCATCAGCCCTATTTCGTCCATATGGGCAGCCAGCATTACAGAGGGTCCTTTTCCTTCTTTAGCAGCAATAAGGTTCCCCATGGTATCTGTCCGCATACTGTCAACATAGGGTTCGAGCTCTTTTTCGAGCAGCTTCCTGACTTCATCTTCAAAGCCGGAAATCCCATGGGCATTTGTGAACACTTCGAGAAGGGATTTTATTTCATCAAGGTTTGCGCTTTTTTCCATATCTTCTGCCATATAAGAAAATCTCCTGAATCCTGGTTTAATCTGAATCTTAGTCAATCTGAACACTGGTTAATCTGAGTATAAGTCTGGATGAACACAATAAGCATCAAACATGCTCTACCAATAATGAACCTGTACCCGTAATATGCCTTCCCCATCTTTTAGATATTAATTTGATTGTGTAGATATGTTAATTAGAGTTGAACTTATTGTTTAAGTTTTTGGCAGCGGCTTTTTATCTACTTTCTGTCGGAGGTGATTATTTTCGGAAGCTGCAGGACAGAAACATTAAAATCCCTTCAGGTTTATTGAGGACTCAGGTGAAAATTATATGACTTCAGAATTACCTCCTCAAATCCAGAACCAGATAGCACAGCTTCAGCAGGTACAGCAGCAAGTTCAGGCTCTTACCATGCAGAAATCTCAAATTGAAGCTATGCAGAAAGAGTCCAAAATGGCTCTCGAAGAACTAGAAAAGCTGGCTGATGATGCGGTGGTTTACCGTAATGTAGGAGAACTGGTAATAAAAACAAGCAAAGAGGAGTCCGTTTCAAAACTTAAAGACAGAGAAGAAACACTCTCACTCAGACTTCAGTCTGTTTCCAGACAGGAAGAAAGGCTCACTACCCGCTTCAAACAGCTTCAGGAACAGATCCAACAGGCACTAGGCCCCAGAGCACAATAATTTTTTATTTCTTTTTGCATAAATGAAATGCAGAAAATAACTATAGCTTAATGGATAGTTATAAAGGAGATTGTGCCGAAATCCCGGGGCTCCGGGATTTTCGAGACCTATAAAAACGATAGCCAGAGTGGACAATGCAAGTTGATGAAGTGGAGTTTTTCAACCGGCTCCTTGACTATCGAAACATTTTGTATTTGTGTCACCGGAATGCAGATCCGGATGCTGTTAGCAGTGCTTTTGCCCTTGCTGAAGCACTCGGAGGTACGGTCGGGCTCGTAGACGGCTGCAACCGTGTGGCATCCGTCCTGATAGACAGGCTCGGAATCGAAGTCGTGGATAAACCAGACCCTGCAAATTACGGTTTTGTTGTTGTTGTTGATACCTCAACTAAAGCACAGCTAAACGACATAGAACTTACAAGTTACTGCGTAATCGACCACCACACAACCACCGCCCTTACCGAAAACGCAGAGTTCTATCTGCACAGGAACACAACCTCAACTGTAGAGATAGTGTATGATATTTTAAAAGCAATGGGAGCTCCGATTAACCGCAGGGTGGGAATCGGTATGCTCACGGGAATCGTAACCGACACAGGGCATTTCAAGCACGCATCTGTCGACACCTTCCGAACAGTAGCAAAAATCATTGAAGCCAGTGGCGTTGAGTATGGGGAAGTACTGGATCTTATGGCTGCTACCCCCCAGGACATCTCAATGCGCATCGCTATCCTGAAAGCAGCAAGCCGAATTGAGCTCGAGAGGGTAGGAGAAATGCTTATAGCATCTTCTCATATAAGTTCTTATGGAGGTTCTGCTTCTTCGATGCTTATTAATATCGGAGCTGATGTGGCTTTTGTTGGCACTACCAAAGGAGAAAGTGTCAGGGTAAGTGCAAGAGCAAAAAGAGATGCCGTAAATGCCGGAGTTAACCTCGGCCAGCTGATGGAAGATATTAGTAAAGAATATAACGGTACCGGAGGAGGGCATTCCGGAGCTGCGGGAATAGATGTAATCGCCAAAATGGACGAAGTGCTGCATAAATGCAGGGAAATGACAAAGAAAATCCTTGTAAATTCTCTTGGAACAACCTCAAAAGAGATTTTTGAGGATGAAATTGAATTCAAGGAAGAAGAAGAATAAAGATAAATAGTAAAAAGCGGTTAAGACAAGGTTTTTAGAATACCATGAATACTATGGTTTCTTAACAGCATAATCCTCTATTCCTGAAAGTTATTCTTTTTCGGTACATTTCAATCCGGTATTTTTGCCGATTCTGAGTTTTTCTAAGTTGAGATCTCTTCAGACTTCACTTCATACTTCATATTTTTCAAGAAGGTATATTTTTCCAATACTTTCAGAAATTAGTTAAAAAAATATTTTCTAATATTCAATAACAACAACGGTTATTTATATGAGAATCCAACTAACCTTCACATTACCGAATCTACCGGAAGTTCGTATCCTCCCGGAATTGCCTTAATCTTCCGGTACGAAAAATCTGTATAAAATAAGAGATGTATAAAATAATACATCGCTATTACAGCATGACCTTAAAGGGACATGAAATGAAAAATATACATAAAAAAAGGTCGAAAGAGACGCGGCCTGAAACTAAAAGGTCTCAATATAAAGAACAAAGAGCGTGAAAAAATGCCAGAATACTGGGATCCTGAAATCGAGACAATGTCCGTAGGCGACTTGAGAAAGTTGCAGGAAGAAAAATTGAAGAAACTCGTACATTACGTGTATGAGAACTCTCCTTTTTACAGAAAAAGGTTTGACGAACACGGCGTTCGCCCGGAAGACATCCGGACTCTTGAAGATGTCAGGAAATTACCTTTTACTTATAAGCAGGATCTCAGAGACACCTACCCCACGGGAATGTTTTGTGTCCCCAACTCAAAGCTTGCCCGCTTCCACGCTTCCTCGGGTACCACGGGCAAACCGACGGTAGTCGGGTACACCCACAAGGACATTAACGACTGGGCAGAATCCCTTTCCCGAGCTTTCACCTCCGTCGGGATGGGAAAGGACGATATCCTCCAGGTAAGCTACGGGTACGGACTCTTTACAGGCGGGCTCGGAGCTCACTACGGAAGTGAAAAACTGGGAGCAACCGTACTCCCCACAAGTTCTGGAAACACCGAACGCCAGCTTGAACTCATGAAAGACCTTGGGACGACAGCCATAGCCTGCACCCCCTCTTACTTCCTATACATGATCGAAACTGCCAGGAAAGAAGGCATCAGTATCAGGGACGACACGAAATTAAAGAAAGGATTTTTCGGGGCTGAACCCTGGTCTGAGGAGCTCAAGAAGAGAATAGAAGACGAATCCGGGATTAAAGCCTATGATATCTACGGAACCTCGGAACTCAGCGGTCCTCTCTTTACAGAATGTGATGAACAGTGCGGCATCCATATTTGGGGAGACCTGTTCCTGGTAGAGATTCTTGACCCCGAAACAGGAGAACCTATGCCTGACGGGGAAACGGGAGAACTCGTAATCACCACCCTTGCAAAAGAAGCAAATCCCCTTATCCGTTACAAAATCAAGGACCTTACCAAAAAATTATCTGAACCCTGCAAATGCGGCAGGACCCACCCGAGGATCACACGGATCAGCGGGCGCTCGGACGATATGATCATTGTGCGCGGAATAAATGTCTTCCCCGGACAGGTCGAATCGGTATTGATGAATATCCCTGAAGTAGGGAACCACTTCATGATTATCGTGGACAGGGTAGGTCCCCTCGACTCAATGAAGGTCCAGATCGAAATGCATGAATCTGCCTTCAGTGACCGGATGTCGGACATGATGGCCCTCAAAAAGAAAGTTGCAAGCGCATTAAAGAGCGTGCTGAATCTTGCAGTAGAAGTCGAGCTTGTGGAACACGGCTCTCTTCCGCGTTCGGAAGGGAAATCAAAGAAAGTCATCGACCACCGGAAGATCTGAAGTCTTCATAGTTCGAAAGTTGAAAATTAAAACAAGAAATTAAAAATTTAAGAAAAAGAAAAGGAATAACCCGGAAAAACTATAGAGTGCTGCTTCCACCCCGGGATTCCTGATTTATGTTCCTCTTTTAAGTCCCTCTTATAAGCCCTGACGGAATTCGGAACAAGCCTTTACGCTTGAAAAAACAATAAGCATGTAAACTTAAAATACTACACAGAAACTTATATTATACACTGAGGGAAAAATATTGAGAGAAGAAAGAAAAGGTTAAAACAAAGAACTGAAAAAGCAGGGAAGAAGAAAAAGTAAGTATCTTATTCAATTCGATATTATTTAATTCGATAAAAAGAAAAAAGGAAAGATAAGAAAATATGGGATAAAAGAACATGGGTGCTGGAATGGAAAACAAAGTTATAAAACAAATTTCCCTTTTTGCGGAAAATAAACCTGGCAGACTTGCAAGCGTGGCAAATAAATTGAAAAGTGCCGGCATAAATATCAGGGCGTTTACCATTGCCGAGTCAGGAGACTTCGGAATCATACGAATGGTTGTGGACAGGTCAGACTATGCGCACAGTGTGCTCCACGAGGCCGGGTTCACAGTTTCAGAAACCAGTGTTCTGGGAATTGAGATGCAAGATGTACCAGGCAGCATGTCCCGAATTGCAGAAATTTTCGGAGCAGCGAATATCAACCTTGATTATGCCTATGCTTTTGTCACCCGGGACCAGAAAGCCCTTCTCATTGTCCGGGTAAACGAAATTGATAGAGCGATAAAAACACTGGAAGAAAACAACATAAAACTAATCGGTATGAAGGAACTTGAAAAGATCTGATTTTGATTGAGCCCCGATTTTTCGGGAAGGCAGCTCCAACAAGGAAAACAGAAAATAGTCCAGAACCAGTCATTTTATGTGTCTGAGCAATCTGGAAACTCTCTTTTTATAGGCTTTTGCCTGAATGGCAATCGTTTTACATAAAATTTTACAGCCAGGAGAAATAGCTAGCCTGAAGCATTCGCTGGGGTTATTAGTCTCTCCACAGAGTAAATCGATACACATTATAAATATAAAAAGGACAAACAGAAAAGGAATTTTCTGAGAAAAAAGAAGAAGAGAAAAAAAGAAGAAAAGAAAAAAGAAGAAAAGAAAAAACAATCTGTTTATTGACGTAAACAAGAATAGGGCTGGAAAAAGCAAGGTCAGCGGTTTGACTAAAATGACAGAGAATAAAGATAGCTTACAGGAAAACGCTCAGAACCCTTCAAAGAACAAACTTGGCGGAACCCATACTACCGTTATTGGAGGGCGAGCTGGAAAAAAACTTATAAAACTTGTAAGTCAGCATCCGGAAATAAAAAAAGTAATCCCATCCGTTATTTCCGTAAAAGGTTTTGCAGGCGGAAAGCTTGCCGGAAAAGTCCTGCGAGCTGACGCAAGGGGGAACCTGAGGCTGCTACTCTCTGAAGGCAGAAGTTTTCAGGAAATAAGGCTGGTGACTACGATCGGTACAGCTGAGGAGGGGGACAGAATCATGAACGAATTAAACGAGATATTAAAAAATGCCCTCTGAGGCGTTAAAGGAGAGGTTACTGTTTGATATTCATAGGGGTTGACCACGGGACAACTGCAATGCGTTTTGCACTTATTGAGGATGAAAAAATCCTGACCTTTGAACTCGGAAGGGCTGAAGCGGCTGCAATGTCAGAAAAAGAAATTCTGGAAGCCATTGAAAGGGAGTTTGAGGTCAAGCTTGGAGACATCGACCTGATTGCTTTGACCTACTCCATGGGAGACGGCTTTTCTGCAATAAGAGATATAAGAAAACTTGAAGGCAGGGGACTCCAGAGCATAGAAGGTGCAGGAAAAAAGACGGGAGGAGGCACAAGGGTATTTGATGCAATCCGGAACTCCGGAATTCCGGCAATAGCAATTCCCGGCCTTCACGCAGGGAGTAAAGTGGACCCGAGAATGAAGGTTTTTTCCCATCTCACAAGCCCTGAAAAGATGGGGATTGCATACCACATCCTATGTTTAGGCTATGAAGACTTCGTAGTTTCCGATATCAGTTCTAATACCGTAACCCTGGCAGTTGCTGCAGGAAAGGTAATTGGGGCAATTGACGCCTGTATCTTTGCTCCGGGAGTTCACCACGGGCCCCTTGACCTGCAGGCAATCCGGGACATTGACGACGGGCTCCAGACCGCAAACCAGGCTTTTATAGAAGCAGGGACCCTGAAGATGACTCCTTATAAAGACAGGGAAGAACTGCTCAATGCAGCCGGGAAAGGAGAAAAGCCGGCCCTGATAGCCCTTGATACGATAGCCCTTTTTGCAGCTATGGAAATTGCTTCCATGCAGCTTCTCATGAAAGACTATGGAACTACCGGCACGGTCTTTATCGCAGGTTCGGTCGGAGAAGTAGAGTACGTGCAGAAAAAAATCTGCACTCACCTGGATCAGGAGTGCCCGAACCTCGGGAAGTGGCACGCTGCAATCGGCTGTGCTGAGATAGCAAGAGACGTTTCTGCCGGAAAAAAGCAGATTCTTGGAGTAGACGTCGATTATCCGTAAAGGGTGTAGAAAAACGATCTTTAAAGAGAGAAATCAGGTCTTTTCCACAGATTTTTCGTATTCGTCTTCCGGATATTCCTCAAACTCCGAGACGTCAATTTTTTCCTCCTCGACCTCGTCATCATAACCGCTCATGTGGTTTTTGTCCATGAGAATGACATAATCCGCAGAGTTCTTGAGTGCGGTGGAAAAGCCAGGCTCAACCCCGAAGATAATGGTCTCTTTCCCATGTTCGTTTGCTTTATTCAGGAGCGGCTTGAAATCCGCATCTCGGGTCACGATTGCAAGGGTATCTATATTGGGGTTGTAGACCAGTTCCATGCCCTCCACTGCGAGGCGCACGTCAACATCACTGGAACAGATGATGGGCTCAAGGCCATGGTTTTCAATAGCCTCGACAAGCTTGTCAGAAGCATATTGGTTCAGGAAAACGCGTCCGATCTTGATATTCCCGTAGTCCTTCAGGACGTCCCTTATCTCCTCGAGATTTACGTCAAACTCTTTTCTGAGGATATTCGGTCCATCCACCAGAAGTCCTATTTTCCTCCTGCCGACTTCTTTCTTGGTGCGGAGGTATCTAGAAATGGAATCAAGTCCGCTTTTTACAGGCTTCATTATCAATGTCCTCTATGATCCTTACAGTTTTTTTACTCTACCTGCATCTTTTTATTTTTATTGCCCGATCCTCGGGGAGAATTTATCTTTGAGGGCAGTAGAGTTTCAGCAGCCCTTTCTCCCTCCATCGATCGGTACTGAGATTTTGCTTTAACTTTCGTAGTTCTGGTGTTCATAGCCATAAATATACAGCCAGGTTTTTAAGGTCTAAAGTCTGATGCCCGGCAGTTCGGGTAATAATCTGATAATATCTAAATATTTGCTTTTCTGTAGTAAAACATTTGCATACTTTGACAATAAAAGGTTCAAATTCTGCTTTTCCGAGAGACTTGATTGAAAATCTGATATGTTCGGGAAAAGGGAAGTCACGAAATATGAATTAAAACCTTTCAAAATTAAGTGATTTAACTATAAAACCCGATATATATTTTATAGAATTATAATTTATCGGAAAAAAGGCCTTTCCGAACTTCTCGAATGATGGAAGGAGATACCTGAAGTTCAAAGAAATTTTCATTTTTCCGTCCCTTCTTCTGCCTGCTATACTGGATTTCTCCTGACTGCCGGAGAAAAGCTTCATAGACTCCCATAAACTGTTCGAACTCCGGCTCCGTAAGCTCCACTAAACCTTCTCTCCCCGCAAACCAGTCATAGACCTGCAGAAGAACAATTTCCCTTAACCTTTTCAAGCCTTCCTCTTCAGACTCTTCGGGAACTTTTTCAAAATAGAGAGTGTTTTTCTGCTTGTGAGACCAGGCTGCAAAGACCCGCCTGAAATTTAAAATCTGGATCGGGACTTTTTCCCCGGGGGAGGGACGTAGATAATAGTACCTGTCCTGAGAAAAAATCTCTCCTTCCAGCCTCACCACCTGCCGTCATACCTCGATCTCATATATTTTTCATGGATTTTTTTCATGCGGAAACCCATGTAGAGCCCTACGAAGAGCCCGCTCAGGTGAGCGGTATGGGCTATCATGTCCGACGAATTAACCATCAGAAAATCAAAGACAGCAAACAGCAACAGGGCGTGTTTTAAACGCATGGGGACAAAATAAACATACACCTGTATGTTCGGCTCAAGGACGGTAAGGGCAGCAAAAACCCCGTAAACCGCCCCGCTCGCTCCAACCACAGACTTGTTGGGATAGATATTGAAAATGGGTTGGCTTAAGAAGGCATATCCTATTGCGGATAGAACTCCTGCGGTAAAAAAGATCCCCAAGAGCTGTTTATTTCCCACCCTTCTCTCAAGGGCAGTCCCGAAGAAGTACAGGACAAGCATATTGAAAAAAAGGTGCAATAATCCGATGTGCAGGAAAATGTATGTAACAAGCGTCCACGGTCTTGCCATAAGATAATGAGGGTCAAACTGAAAAGCACTGATATAGAGAGGACCTATTCCCGGAACCAGTTCCAAAAAGAAAGAAATTACGCACAGGAAAATAATTGCTATCGATGGGCTTGTAGAAACCGAACTTTTGATTCTGCCGGTCATTCCGCCTCGAGACTCGTATGGGATATTACTGTCAAACATGTTCCAATTACTCTCTATTTTAATCCAGTATAAAATTTTTGAATAAAATCACCTGAATAGTAAGGCAAGTTATAAGAGATTACTCAGAATGTCTCAAAATGAATAAGGGGATAATATTAAGCGCAAGATGCTGTCCAAACACAAGAAACTTGTCCAAACATAAGCTAAGGAACAAACAGCAGGCACGCAAATTAATGCATAAGACGATTCATGTCATGAGAAATCCTGGCATAATAAAAGCTAACCTATTAATAGATCCAGAAGCTCATCCCATTAATTGTGAAGTTCATATATCCAGAAGCATTCTTTTTAAATTTTAGATAGAATAATTCAAATCAGCAAAGTGATCAAATGCAACGTTCAGCAAATCAGATTGATTTAAACTTCCAACTCCGGAAACAGGTTATCCTGAATCTCCAACCTGTTCAATACAACATAATTCCACGATATTATATAAGTAGATTCTAGATATTAATAGTACCGGGGTTCAGGAGCAAGACAAAAATTCTTTTTTAAATTGGAATGACTATTATTTAATTTAAAGAATTTATGAATTAATATTCAAGTAAGAAAATCATATTTGCTTCATTCCCGAAAAAAATCATGAAAACGGTTTACAGCGTTTGCTATACAAATTGAGCTTGAGAACGTACCGATATAAATAGGTTTTGATATATTCATAAGGGAGAGAAGTATAATAGATTAAAAAATAATAATATAAGATATAATAAAAGATAATATGGGAGAATTGGAATTTTATTTGTGCCAGATTTGGGCTTTGAGTAAGAATATTTTACACTATTGATTGTTATTAATACGAAAAAAATGAACAATTAATAACAAAAATAAAAATCGACGAAAAAAGATATAGAAGCTAAAGAAGGCCCAATCAAAAAAACGGTAGCATGAAGCCTTGAGACTATTTTTCACAGAATTTATCTTCGAGATTTTTTTTACGAATAGTGTGCCTCTACATTCCATTTTACCCATCACGAAATAGGGTATTACAAATTAGAAAATGTTATATAGATTTGGTACATTTAGACTTTTAATTAGTGTTTATTATCCATCGGTAGCGACCTCTGCTCAACATTAAGGTCTCAATCGTTGGTAAAAACGGTTTTTTTGAGAAATTGGGCGAAAAAAAGAGTTCTAAAGATATATTGAGCCCTAAAAACGATTTTTGGAATGGAACATTCCATATAAAAACGGCTTTATTTGAAAAAGTATTGGTATAGCGTTTGATGTTCAAATCAAGAGCTAAAAACGTTTTGCCAGAAAACGTCATTTAAACGGTTGTGACTTTAAGGCGGACGGCAAAGTATATAATGTATAATCATGAAGAATATGCCGCATAAATAGCAACCGCCATGACGAAGTCGACTTTAAACAAATTTAGGAGGTAAAGCTCAAATGAGCAAACTAACTACCGGGAGTTTTTCTATAGACGATCTGGAATCCGTTCAGATTACTATTAATAACATTGTAGGGGCAGCAAAGGAGGCTGCTGAAGAAAAAGCAAAAGAGTTAGGTCCGATGGGTCCCACTGCTATGGCAGGTCTGGCATCCTACAGGAGCTGGAACTTGCTTCTTCTTAACCGCTACGAGCCTGTCCTGACCCCTATGTGTGACCAGTGCTGTTACTGTACTTACGGACCATGTGACCTTTCCGGGAACAAGAGAGGTGCCTGCGGAATTGACATGGCTGGACAGACAGGAAGGGAATTCTTCCTCCGTGTAATTACAGGTACTGCCTGCCATGCTGCCCACGGCCGCCACCTGCTTGACCATGTAATAGAAGTCTTTGGCGAAGATCTCCCACTCAACCTTGGAGAATCAAACGTCCTGACCCCGAACGTCACAATCTGCACAGGACTGAGCCCAAAGACCCTCGGAGAATGCAGAGCTCCAATGGAATATGTCGAAGAACAGCTCACCCAGCTCCTTGCAACCATCCATGCAGGCCAGGAAAGCGCAGAAATTGACTATGATTCTAAAGCCCTCTTTAGCGGTAGTCTTGACCACGTTGGGATGGAAGTCTCCGATATCGCTCAGGTCTCAGCATATGACTTCCCTAAAGCTGACCCAGAAGCCCCGCTCATTGAAATCGGTATGGGATCCATTGACAAGTCCAAGCCCCTCATTGTTGCAATCGGGCACAACGTAGCCGGTGTAACATACATCATGGATTACATGGAAGAAAACAACCTGACCGACAAGATGGAAATCGCCGGACTTTGCTGTACCGCATTCGACATGACCAGGTACAAGGAAGCCGACAGGAGAGCTCCATACGCCAAGATCGTAGGGTCTCTGGCAAAGGAACTGAAGATTATCCGCTCCGGAATGCCTGATGTCATTGTTGTGGACGAACAGTGCGTCCGCGGTGATGTCCTTGCAGAATCCCAGAAGCTCAAGATCCCTGTGATCGCATCAAACGAAAAGATCATGTTCGGTCTGCCGGACCGCACAGACGCTGATGTAGACTCGATAGTTGAAGAGATCAAGTCAGGAGCAATTCCGGGTTGTGTGATGCTGGATTATGATAAACTCGGAGAACTCATCCCGAAGATTGCCGAAGTAATGGCTCCAATCCGTGATGCGGAAGGTATTACAGCAATCCCGACTGACGAGGAATTCAAGGTATACATCGACAAGTGTGTCAAGTGTGGAGAATGCATGCTTGCATGTCCGGAAGAACTTGACATCCCAGAAGCTCTGGAATATGCAGCCAAGGGAAGCTACGAGTACCTTGAAGCCCTCCACGATGTCTGTATCGGGTGCCGCCGCTGTGAACAGGTCTGTAAGAAAGAAATCCCAATCCTGAACGTGCTTGAGAAGGCTGCACAGAAGGCCATCAGTGAAGAGAAGGGATTGGTCAGAGCCGGCAGAGGACAGGCAAGTGACGCAGAAATCAGAAAAGAAGGCCTTAACCTCGTTATGGGGACTACCCCCGGTATTATCGCAATCATCGGATGTCCGAATTATCCAGCAGGTACCAAAGATGTCTATCTCATTGCCGAAGAATTCCTGAAGAGAAACTATCTCCTTGCAGTAAGCGGATGTTCCGCAATGGACATCGGTATGTACAAGGATGAGGATGGCAAGACCCTGTACGAAAGGTTCCCGGGTACATTTGCCGGCGGTGGGCTGCTTAACACTGGTTCCTGTGTGTCCAACGCACACATCAGTGGAGCTGCAGAGAAAGTCGCCGGAATCTTTGCGCAGAGGACCCTGGCAGGGAACCTGGCGGAAATTGCAGACTATACTCTCAACCGTGTTGGTGCATGCGGACTTGCCTGGGGTGCATACTCGCAGAAGGCTGCTTCAATAGGTACCGGATGTAATATATACGGTATCCCCGCAGTGCTCGGCCCACACAGTTCCAAGTACAGGAGAGCCCTGATTGCCAAGAACTATGATGAGTCCAAGTGGAAAGTCTACGATGGCAGAGACGGCTCAGAAATGAACATCCCACCCGCACCGGAATTCCTCCTGACCACAGCAGAGACCTGGCAGGAAGCAATCCCGATGATGGCAAAGGCCTGCATCCGCCCGTCCGACAACAACATGGGCAGGTCCATAAAGCTGACCCACTGGATGGAACTTTCCAAGAAATACCTTGGTGTAGAACCGGAAGACTGGTGGAAGTTCGTCAGGAATGAGGCTGACCTCCCGCTTGCCAAGCGTGAAGAGCTCCTCAAGAGGCTAGAGGCAGAGCATGGCTGGGAAATTGACTGGAAGAGGAAGAAGATTATCTCCGGTCCGAAGATCAAATTCGATGTCTCCGCACAGCCAACTAACCTCAAGAGACTTTGCAAGGAGGCCTGAAAATGGTAGACACTACCAAGAACACAAAACTCTTTACCAGCTACGGAGTGACAACTTCCAAAGTAACTACCCCAGAGATCGCAGCCAAGTTGATTTCTAAGGCAAAGAGGCCGCTTCTTGTGGTAGGGACCAAAGTTCTTGATCCGGAACTCCTGGACAGAGCAGTAAAGATTGCACAGAAAGCAAACATTCCTATTGCAGCTACAGGAAGTTCTATGCCAGGCTTCGTGGGTAAGGATGTGGATGCAAAATACATAAACCTGCATCAGCTCGGTTTTTATGTAACAGACGCGAACTGGCCCGGCCTTGACGGAAATGGGACTTATGATACACTCATTGTCCTTGGACACATAAAGTACTACATCAACCAGGTACTGTCCGGAACAAAGAACTTCAGCACCGTAAAAGCAATTGCAATTGACAGAAACTACGTCCAGAACGCAACGATGTCTTTCGGAAACCTGAGCAAAGCAGACCACTATGCTGCTCTGGATGAACTTATAGATGCATTATAATTTTGAATTAGGAGGCGAAATATAATGGCAGAATTCCCATTTGAGATTTCCCCTATGTTTGAAGGAGAAAGAGTAAGGAAAGATGGAATGTTCGTAGAGCTTGGAGGTCCAAAATCCCTGGGTCTCGAACTTGTCCGCGCAAAACCTATGGATGAAATTGAAGACGACAGAGTAACAATTATCGGTCCAGACCTCAAAGAAATGGAAGAGGGAAAGACCTACCCCTGGGCAATGATCTTCAACATAGGCGGAGAACTCGTAGAGCCTGACCTTGAGTCCGTAGTCGAAAGGCGTGTCCACGACTTCATCAACTACTGCCAGGGTATCATGCACCTGAACCAGAGGTACGATGTCTGGATGAGAGTTTCCAAGGACACAGCTTCAAAGATGGACTCTTTCGAGCCCTTCGGACAGGCCGTCATGATGCTCTTCAAGACAGAACTTCCTTTTATCGAGAAAATGCAGGTGACCTTCTACACCGACCAGGCTGAAGTTGAAAAGCAGATGGTAGAAGCAAAGGAAATCTTCAAGGCAAGAGACGCAAGGACCAAGGACCTCCACGACGAAGATGTGGATGTCTTCTATGGCTGCACTCTCTGTCAGTCCTTTGCTCCGACCAACGTTTGTGTTGTCTCCCCTGACAGGGTCTCCCTCTGTGGTGCTATCAACTGGTTCGACGGCCGAGCAGCAGCAAAAGTAGACCCCGAAGGCCCACAGTTTGAAATCGCCAAGGGTGATCTTCTTGATGCCGAGAAAGGCGAATACACAGGGATCAACGAGATTGCAAAGAAACTCTCAGCCGGCGAATTCGACAAAATCAAACTTCACTCCTTCTTCGATGCTCCTCACACATCATGCGGATGTTTCGAAGTAGTCGGGTTCTATATCCCTGAAGTAGATGGTATAGGCTGGGTTAACAGGGAATACCAGGGAATGGCACCGAATGGGATCGGATTCTCAACCATGGCAGGCCAGACAGGTGGCGGTAAGCAGATCGTAGGTTTCCTTGGTATTGGAATCAACTATTTCTACTCCCCGAAGTTCATCCAGGCTGACGGGGGATGGAACAGGGTTGTCTGGCTCCCCTCGATGCTGAAGGAAAAGATTGCAGAAACCATTCCTGAGGATCTCAAAGATAAGATTGCAACAGAAAACGATGCAACTGACATTGAATCCCTGAAAGCCTTCCTCCAGGAGAAGAACCATCCGGTAGTTGCTACCTGGGCAGCAGCTGAGGAAGAAGAAGAGGAAGAAGAGGAAGAAGAAGAGGAAGTAGCAGTTGCAGCAGCTCCGATGATGATGCCAGCAACCGGATTCCAGATGCCTGCAATGCCAATGATGTCAGGCGGTTCAAGCGGCGGAATAAAGCTGACCTTCAAGAATGCAAAGATCACCATTGACAGGATGATCATCAGCGAGAAGAAGGAAAAGAAATAACTGAGTGACGACAGGCGATTGCCTAAAACCGAAAGGCAATTGCCTAAAACCGAAAAACAATACAAAGGGGTATGCTGTGACTAAAGTAATTGCAATAACGGGAAAAGGCGGGACTGGTAAAACAGCGGTAGCGGCTCTTCTGATCCGCTACCTTTCCAAAAAAGGGAAGTTTCTACTGGCAGTTGATGCGGATGCGGATACGAACCTTCCTGAAACCCTTGGCTGTGAGAATGTAAAAACAATCGGGGATGCAAAAGAGTTCCTTCAGGCCGAAATTACCAATCCCAGGCCTGATAACCCCGATATGAACAAAGAGTCGATACTTAAAAGCAAGGTCTATGAGATAATTGAAGAGATGCCGGGATATGACCTGCTTGTAATGGGAAGGCCCGAAGGGTCAGGCTGCTACTGTTATGTGAACAACCTCCTCCGCGGGATAATGGACAAACTGATCACAAACTATGATGTGGTTGTAATTGACGCGGAAGCGGGGCTTGAGCATTTCAGCCGCAAGATTATCCGGGACATAGATGACCTTATTGTAGTAACTGACGCTTCACGAAGGGGATTCAGGACTGCCGAAAGAATCAGAGAACTGGTGAGTGAACTGGATTCAAATGTAGGAAACATTCACGTTATTGCAAATAAAGTTACAGATGCTAACCGCGAAGAGCTCACTAAACTGGCAGAGGATTTGAAACTAAGCCTGATAGGTATGATACCGTTAGATCCAAAAATTGAGGAAATGGACATAAAAGGAATACCTCTCTATGAAATAACGGATGATTCGGCTGCTGCAATGGAAATCGAAAAAATTGTACAAAAAATGGGGTACTGACCCCAATAGTTTTGAACCTGTGGATGATGCAGAAAACCGTACCGGAATCAAATATAAAGAGTCCAGAGCCGGATTAAGAGCTTGAAACGGCATTTAAAATCATAAGAGTAACGGGACAGGAGAATTCCTGTTCCGATCCCTGTTCTTATACAAGGGAAAAAGTGGAAACAGATCCTGTATTACATTCTTTATTTTATTATACAGTCACTCGTAAAAACGGATAAATTACGGAAACGGTGAGGTTTACATGGCAAAGAAAATGAAGTTATCTGATATAACAAACATGTTCGCGGGAATGGATGTAGAAGCCCTCGAAGGTGTGACTATTGAAGGGGACATTGAGATTGATCTCGGTGGACTCGGAGGCGGCTTTGACCCGATGCTTGCCGCAGCTCTTGGGCAGGAGAGTGCAATACTTGCCCAGCACTTTGCAAGACTCGCAGGCATGTTCGGATATCCGGTGGGCATTGGCGCACCAGCAGCTCCGGCAGTTGCCCCAGCTCTTGCAGCCCCCAAACTCAAAGATCTTATCCCTGCAAAGTTCGATGTTGCTAACATCGCTGAATGGGCAACCGAGATCCAGGAAGTACCAATAGGCAACACCTCGGCAGACGGCGGAAGCCGTGGAAAGAGAGTGATGCTGGGCGGAGAGAAAGCCCTTTCCGTTCTACTTCGACGCACCGATGCCGAACAGGAACCAGGTCACTATTGACGTGTTCGATATGAGGATCGGCCTTGCAAAAGCTGTCAAGCAGAACTATGATGAAGTCATGGACAGCCCGGGAGAATGGGCAAAGAAGAACGTTGAGAAATTCAACGCTGACATGATCACCATCCACCTGATTTCAACAGACCCGCTAATCAAAGACACTCCTGCAAAAGAAGCAGCCAAGACTGTAGAAGAAGTGCTCCAGGCTGTTGATGTGCCAATTGCCATAGGCGGATCAGGGAACCCACAGAAGGACCCGGAAGTGCTCACAAGAGCAGCAGAAGTTTCGGAAGGCGAGCGCTGCCTGCTTGCATCGGCCAGCCTGAACCTGGACTATGCAGCAATCGCAGAGGCAGCACTAAAATACGATCACGACGTGCTTTCCTGGACACAGCTGGACATGAACGCGCAGAAGGAACTAAACAGGAAACTCATGAAGCAGTGCAACGTCCCAAGAGACAGAATCATCATGGACCCCACCACTGCAGCCCTGGGATACGGTCTCGACTACGCTTACACCAACATGGAGCGTATCAGACTTGCAGCCCTTATGGGTGATGACGAACTTACATTCCCGATGTCTTCAGGGACCACAAATGCATGGGGTGCCCGTGAGTCATGGATGGTTAGTTCCCCACTTAAGGAAGACTCTGACTGGGGACCGAGAGAGTACAGAGGTCCGATATGGGAAATCGTTACAGGACTGTCCCTTGCAATTGCAGGAAACGACCTGTTCATGATGATGCACCCAACATCGGTTGCTGTCCTGAAACAGATCACACAGACACTCTTCGGTATGATCGACACAGAGCAGGTTGACATTGCAAACTGGATAGGAGCGGAGGTGTAAAACATGAAAATAAACAGCCCGTTAGAAGCTTACAAATACTTGCCCCAGACAAACTGTGGAGAGTGTGGGGAAGCTACATGTATGGCTTTTGCCTCCAAGCTGATTGACAGGTCAGGCAAGACATCAGACTGTCCACCTCTTATTAAGGAGAAGAAATTTGCAAAGAAACTTGCAGAACTCGACAGGCTACTTGCACCGGAAATTCGCCAGGTAACCATAGGAGTAGGCGAGAAAGCAGTTAACATTGGGGGGGACGATGTCCTGTACCGCCACAAACTCACATTCTTCAACAAGACGAAGATGTTCTTCGATGTGGCAGACAACATGGATGAAGCTGCCATTGTTGAGAGAGTGAACAGCATCGCCAACTTCAGAAAGTTCTATGTAGGCCGAAACCTGCTCCTCGATGGGGTGGCTATCAGAGCCGTTTCCAACGACCCGGCAAAGTTTGCGGCAGCTGTAAAGAAGGTAGCTGAAGCAGGATTGCCCATGATATTCTGTTCCTTCAACCCTGAGGTCCTGAAGGCAGGACTCGAAGTGGCAAAGGACCTGAACCCGCTGCTTTATGCTGCAAACAAGGATAACTGGAAGGAAGTAGGAGAACTCGCCCTTGAATACAAGGTGCCTGTGGTTGTGTCAGCTTTCAATGACCTTGATGCCCTCAAGACCCTTGCAAAGACATTTGCAGAGGCAGGAATTAAGGATATTGTCCTTGACCCGGGAACATACCCCACAGGAAAGGGCCTGAAGGAAACATTCACCAACTTCCTGAAGATAAGGAGAGCGGGAATTATGGGCGACACGGAGATTCGCATACCCGATTATTGCTCTCCCCTTCACTGCATGGATGGCTGGAATTTCCGACCCGGTCAGCGCCTCATACTGGGAAACCGTAATGGCTTCGGTCTTTACTATAAGGTACGGAGACATAATGATCCTCCACAGCATGGAGCCTTATTCCACCCTGCCTGAGGTTCACCTGGCAGAGACCATCTACACGGACCCGAGGACCCCGGTCTCCGTGGACGGAGGAATGTACAAGGTAGGAAGCCCGACAGCGGATTCCCCGGTGCTCTTTACCACAAACTTCGCACTCACATACTATACTGTGGAGAGCGATATATCGTCCAACGGAATCGACTGCTGGTTACTTGCAGTTGACACAGACGGGATAGGGGTGGAAGCTGCAGTTGCAGGCGGACAGCTGACCGCTGACAAGGTGAAGGAAGCCTTTGACAAGGCAGGGTTCGACCTTAAGACAGCCGTAAACCACAACACCGTAGTTACTCCGGGTCTTGCGGCCCGTCTACAGGGAGACCTTGAGGACAAGCTCGGTGCAAATGTAAAGGTAGGACCAATGGACTCCGGCCGTATCCCAGGCTGGATGGAAAAGAACTGGCCACCTAAATAAAGGCAAAAAAATTGAAGGTTAAGATTCCGTGTCTAAAAGACACGGTACTTTTTTATCTTTTTTAAAAAAATATGAGACATATCACAATAACAGCCACAGACGGTTTTTAAGGAATTAACTTCTGCACGGATGGGATTCTTACTTCGACCTTTTAGTATGTAAGTTTTCCTTGAAAACTCATATAAATTCTTAGTTATGGTTATCCGTATAGATTCTGAATTTTTGTTCCCTCACGTAGAGTTTCAATTTTATTTTTTGCTTTCCAGCTATATTGTTAGTTTCCACATAAGAGCATAAGAACCATCAAAAATATTGATTATGAAATTAGGACAAATGCTATAAAAAAGAATATATAAATGCATAAAAAACACATAAGAAAAGATGAAAAATAAGTTAATTTAAATAAAATGAAGCGATCCAGATAATAGGATATGACAGATGTTAACCTGTACAGGTACCATAAATAACCAATATTCAAACATTATTCGGGTGTTAACATTACAAGGGTTTCGCTGGTATTGCCTGCTTATAATGAGGTAGCAAGAATAGAAAAAACAGTAAAACAAACTGCGGAAACTCTCAGAAATATTACTTCTTCTTTTGAGATAATCATAGCGGAAGACGGGAGCAGTGACGGGACAGATAGAGTCGCAGAGAAACTCGCTCTGGAGCATAACTGGATAAGTCACCTTCACTCGAATTCTCGCCAGGGAAGAGGCAGAGCCCTGAACAGAGCTTTTAAGTCTGCATCAGGCGACGTCCTTTGTTATATTGACGTGGATCTTGCAACCGATATGAACCACCTGAAAGAGCTGATAGAATCAATATCAGTAGAAGGATATGACTTTGCGACAGGCTCAAGGATGATGCCTCAAAGCAATGTCAAAAGACCCCTAAAAAGAGGAATAGCTAGCAAGGGATTTAATTTTCTGGTGCACACTGTGTTGAACTCAAAGTTATACGACCATCAATGCGGGTTTAAGGCCTTTAAAAAAGCTCCGTTGTTTGAACTGATTGATGTTGTAGAGGATGAACACTGGTTCTGGGATACCGAGCTTATGGTGCTTGCACAGGCCCGGGGATTTAAGGTAAAAGAATTCCCGGTAGTCTGGAGACATGGAGGCACAACTAAAGTAAATCTTAAAAAAGATATTTTAGAGATGGGGTCTCAAATTTTTCGATTATGGTGGAGTTTGAAAAGACAGCCAAAGGAAAAAGCAGTAAAATCCTGTGAGGGGTGCTTTGAACAAAACAGAGTCTAAAACAAAACAACGGCGCAAAGAAAAATTATACAAATGCTTATATAAGTAAAAAGCCAATTTGGTCTGCTTCTAAAACACGGATTTTTTAATATTAGAGTACTGGATGCAGCGATTTGCTGATATAGCGGACTGACATCTCAGGCACGAAAGTCACCTGATGAGTAAAAACAGCAGACCCAGCTATTATTAAATAGCATGAGAATGCTTAACAGATGAACTGCTGATTATTCCTTCAGATACTTTATTTTCTAAATCAGGTAACCTACTACTCCAAGAAGACTAGCAGTAAGGATTATAGATGAATTCCATTACATGCCCGAAATGCGGCAAAGAATGCGACAAACTTTTTGATTCCGTTTGCAGGGACTGTTTCTTTGAAACCTTCAAACTAATCGAACTGCCTCTTGTACTTCACGTAAGGATCTGTTCCAGCTGCGGAGCATATTTCCACAGGAGCCGCTGGGAAGATATAGGCAATATAGAAGAAGTGGTGCTGAAAGCCGTAGAAAACGCCCTTTTTATCCACAATGAAGCCGGAGATGTGGAACTCTACCTTGAACCACGGGAGGTTACGCCTTACATGTACAGGGTGAGAGCCGAAGTAGATGCAATCGTAAGAGAAGAGCCGGTTCATGCCGAAGCTGAGACAGAAGTAAGGGTTCAGCGGATAGCCTGCGATATGTGCAGCCGCGAGTCCGGAGGATACTTTGAAGCAATCATCCAGATCAGGGCAACGGGCAGGTTCCCTACGGAAGAAGAAAAGAAGTGCTGCTCTGCCATTGCCAGAGAAGCTATGAAGAGCATGAAGAAAAAAGGGGACCGACTGGCATTTATAAGTGAATGTCAGGAGCAGAAAGAAGGTGTCGACCTTTATATGGGTTCCATGAATGCCAGCCGACAGGTCTGCCGGGCAATCATCTCCGAACTTGGAGGTAGTTTCTCCGAATCTCCAACCCTGGTCGGCATGAAAGACGGAAAAAACCTCTATAGGATTACTTTTGCCATGCGCCTTCCGGAGTTCAGACCAGGAGACGTGATAAAGTTCAGAGGTAGGATTATCCAGATAAGAAGCTCAGGAAAAAAGGTCAACGGTATCAGCCTTGAAGATGGTTCCAGGTTTATCTCAACCCCGGAAGAAATCAAAGGCGCAGAAAAAATTGCAAATATAAGGGATATGGTTTATACGGTTCTGGTTTCAATCGAAGAAAATGCAATTCTTGTGCTTGACCCTGAGACCTATGAAACCGTTGCAATAAAAAAGCCGATGTCCTTCAGTGCAGAAGCAGGAGACGAGATCCCTGTCCTGAAAACGGAATATGGAATCTTTGCCCTGGCAAACTTCGAACTTCTGCGGGAAAAATGAAAAAAACGGAGAAACATGCAGAACATCCTTGCAATTGGGTTTGATACGCGAAATATTGTCTGCTCTGCAAGCAGGGCAGGCTACACTGTCTGCTCAATAGATGCTTTTCGGGACCTTGACCTGCAGAAATGTGCATACGCATCAGCGTTCCTTGAGTGCAGGACCTCAAGCGAACTCCGTCAGCTGGATCCACGCTGGATAATAGCTAAAATGAACGCCTTCGAGCTTGACTTTGATGCCATTGTTCCGGGCTCGGGAATGGAGATGCTGGACCCGGGCAGTTTTCCCTGCCCCGTACTCGCCAGCAGTCCCGATGCGGTAAAGGAAGCCTCAAACAAACTGCACCTTGAAAAAAAGCTCGAAGCTCTCGGAATGCCTATACCTCAATGTTATTCCCCGGAAGAACTGAATGCCATCGAATATCCCGTGATTCTCAAACCTTCCTCGGGAGGAGGAGGGATCTTTAACAGAGTTGCAAGGAACAGGAAGGAATTGCTGGCAGCTTTCGAAGAACTGGAAAAGCTGGACCCGGGGCTTGCAACAGAGGAGCTTGTAATACAGGAGTTTCTGGAAGGAATTCCTTCAAGCGTTTCTTTGCTTTCCACAAAGAGTCAGGCTCTGGCAGTTGCTGTGAATGAACAATTGATAGGGATACCCTGGCTCTCGAGGCTGCCTTTTGCCTACTGTGGAAACGTAACTCCTTTCAGGACCGAATACGCAGAGGAAATGGAAGCCCTTGCTGAAGAACTGGTGCTCGAATTCGGGCTCCTGGGCTCAAACGGAGTGGATTTCCTGATCACGGAAAAGGGACCTGTAGTGCTGGAAATAAACCCGAGGTTTCAGGGCAGCCTAGATACCGTAGAAATGGCGACGGGAATTAACCTTTTTGAAGCCCACATCGGCTGCTTTAGAGGCGAACTTCCGGAAAAACCTGAAGCAAAATTTTTTGCTGCAAGAGGAGTTCTTTACTCGGATCGAGAGCTTTTTATAGACAGAAAACTCATGGACGTCATTCTCAGGGAAAAAAGCGCTGATATTCCTTCTATGGGAACTGTTACTGAGCCCGACTGGCCCCTTACTTCCCTGTTTGCATGTGCCTCCACAAGAGACGAGTCAGTCAGGTCTCTTGAAAGAGGGGCAGAGAGAATAAAGACTTTTATTGTAAATCGAACAAAAGAGGAGAGAAAGCCCCTGAACCCTGCCCGACAAGCATGAGGTTCAGTTGCGAGAGTACAGCTTTTTCCAGACATGAGAGATCTCTTTGAGAAAAAGCAGAATGTAAACTTTAATACTGGTATGTCCAATTCATATAAGGGATTTGCGAGGTGAACACTTTGGTAGATTTGAATGACAAGGTAATTAGAGGATATCTCATGAGCCTCGTAGGGGAAGAAGGGCTTAAAATGATAGAAGAGATGCCCGAAGGCGAAGTCACGGATGAAGAAATTGCGGCAAAGACCGGAGTTCTGCTGAATACCGTGCGAAGAACCCTCTTCATACTTTACGAAAACAAATTTGCAATCGTTGTAAGGGAAAGAGATTCAAACAGCGGATGGCTGACTTATCTCTGGCATCTGGACTTTTCCGACATAGAGCACCAGCTCATGAGGGAAAAGAAAAAGCTGCTCAGGAACCTGAAAACCCGTCTTGAATTTGAGGAAAATAACGTTTTTTATGTCTGTCCGCAGGGCTGTGTTCGCCTTCTTTTTGACGAAGCAACCGAAACGGAATTTCTCTGTCCCATGTGCGGTGAAGACCTGGTCTATTACGATAATTCCCAGTTTATAGGCGCCCTGAAGAAGCGTGTGGAAGCCCTGAGTTCCGCGTAAGGGATCAATCTTGATTACCCGGACCCAGGCAATAAGATTGCTTGAAGAAGCGGGCTGTGCCCCTAATGTGATTAAACACTGTAAGGAAGTTGCCTCCCTGGCAGTTGAGATATCAGTAAAGGCGAAAGCAGCCGGAAATGATGTTAATCTGGAGCTTGTAGAGGCAGGGGCTCTGTTACATGATGTGGGAAGATGCCGGACTCATGGGATTTCCCATGCAGTTGAAGGGTTCAGGCTGGCTCAAAGCAAAGGAGTCGAACCGGAAGTTGTCGAGATAATAAAGCGGCATATAGGAGCCGGAGTTTCAAAAGAAGAGGCAAAGGAACTGGGACTTCCCGAAGATGACTATTTCCCCCGGAGCCTGGAGGAAAAAATCGTTGCACATGCCGATAATCTTATAAAAGGGACGAAGAGGATAACGATAAATGAAAGATTGGAACTCATGAGTAAAAAAAATATACCTGAATATACAGTTCAGAGAGTAAAAAAACTCGCTGAAGAAGTAGAAAGAATTTCCCGCTAAACTCCCCGGATAGAAGAGAGACAAACATCCGGGATATAGAAAATAAGAAAAATAATTTTGTCAACAAGAAAAATAATTTTATCAAAAAATGCTCCGGTTTTAAATGCATACGCGTTTAGAAAAATGAGGAGGAAAACTTATATATAGCGATATTAATAATGAGATAATGGATTGCTAAATCCTGCGATTAAAGCTAAAAATGCTCACCTCAACTAAAATATTTTTTTAGCTACATTTTCTCATTTTTAACTTATTATGAGGGTATGTTTATGGATAATGACAAATATCTAAAGGGCACAACTACCGTAGGAGTAGTTTGTACCGACGGAATTGTGCTCGCAAGTGAACAGCGAGCCACAATGGGGCATTTCATCGCAAGCAAAACTGCAAAGAAAGTTTACCAGATAGATGACCTGGTAGGGATGACCATTGCCGGTTCGGTAGGGGACGCCCAGCAGCTTGTGCGATTGGTAAATGTAGAGTCACAGCTCTACAAAATGCGCAGGAACGAATCCATGACAATCAAAGGGATTGCCACTTTGATGTCTAACTTCTTGAATGCTAACCGCTACTATCCTATGATGGTCCAGCTCCTTATCGGAGGGGTTGACAAGAACGGACCTGCAGTATACTCCCTTGACGCAATGGGAGGAAGTATCGAAGAGACTAGGATCTCGGCAACGGGTTCGGGATCTCCCATGGCTTACGGCGTACTGGAGGACCAGTACAGAGAGGATATGGCTGTAAAAGAAGGTCTCGATCTTGCAATCAGAGCGATCCACACTGCAACGAAAAGAGATGCAGCTTCCGGAGAAAATATCGATGTAGTCGTAATTACAAAGGAGGCGTTCAAAAGGCTGGACCCCGAAGAAGTAAAATCCAGAAGGGCTTTATTTAACTAAAAATGTTCTAACTGTTGGTTTTTTATTCCAATATATAAACTAACACCTTTTTCAAATATTATTTTTTCGACATCCAGATACTTTTTGATTTTTTGACAAAAAGGAAGATTCTTAATGCCTATTGAAGACGTGCTATTAGATCTCAAACAGAAAATTGAGAAAAATCTACCTGCAGGCGTTACAATTACCGACGTCGAATTCGAAGGTCCTCAGCTTGTCCTGTACACTGAAGAGCCCCGTAAATTCGCAGACGACGGGAACATAATCCGCAACCTGGCAAAAGAACTCAGGACGCGGATTGCCATGCGGCCTGACCCGAGGGTGCTTGCAACTCCCGAGGACTCTATTTCTATAATTGAAGAAGTTGTTCCAAAAGAATCCGTAATCTCGAGCTACTATTTTGACCCTGATTCCGGAGAAGTGATCATCGAAGCCGAAAAGCCCGGGCTTGTAATAGGAAAACATGGTGCAACCCTTAGAGAAATTACAAAGCAGATCGGCTGGATTCCCAAAGTTGTCCGGACACCTCCTATTAAGTCCCGTACAGTAAAAAATATCAGGGAGTTTATGAGGAACAACCTCAAAGAAAGGAAAGAAATCCTGAAAACCGTGGGGAGAAAAATTCACAGGGAGTGTACCTCAAAAGACCAGTGGGTAAGAGTTACAGCCCTCGGCGGATGCAAAGAAGTGGGTAGAAGCTGTTTTTTGCTTTCTACTCCCGAGTCCAGAATCCTGATTGACTGCGGAGTCAATGTAGGTTCGGACGAAAATATGACACCTTTCCTCTATGTTCCTGAAGTATTTCCATTAAACCAGATAGATGCCGTAATCGTTACCCATGCTCACCTTGACCATCAGGGCCTTGTTCCCCTGCTTTTCAAGTATGGGTACGAAGGACCTGTCTACTGTACGCCTCCCACAAGAGACCTCATGGTGCTGCTTCAGCTTGACTACATTGATGTGGCAGCTAAAGAGGGGAAGAAGATTCCCTACGAATCAGGGATGGTAGCTAAGACCCTCAAACACACCATACCTCTGGACTATGAGGAAGTAACAGACATCGCCCCTGACATTAAACTGACTTTCCACAATGCAGGCCATATCCTGGGCTCGGCAATTTCCCACTTCCATATAGGAGATGGACTCCATAATGTAGTCTTTACGGGAGACTACAAGTATGAAAAAACCAGGCTTTTCGACCCTGCGGTCAACAAATTCCCCAGAGTTGAAACTGTTATCAGTGAAGCTACCTATGGGAACTCCAACGCCTTCCAGCCTGCACTCAAAGACGCTGAAAGGCACCTGCAGATGGTGGTTAAGAATACCGTTGAGCGCGGAGGAATTGCCCTTATCCCTGCTTTTGCCGTAGGGAGAAGTCAGGAAGTCATGATCGTACTCGAAGAGTCCATAAGGAAAGGGATTATCCCCGAAATCCCGGTTTACCTTGACGGAATGATCTGGGAGGCCACCGCGATCCATGCAACCCATCCCGAGTACCTTAACAACGACCTGAGAAAACTGATCTTCCAGAAAGGTCAAAACCCCTTCCTGTCCGAATGCTTCAGGCCTGTTGACTCCCATGAAGCCCGCCAGAAAATCATTCAGAATCCACATCCCTGTGTAATTCTTTCAACCTCAGGGATGATGAACGGAGGACCTGTTATGGACTATTTCAGGGCCTTTGCCGATGACCCACGCAATACGCTTGTGTTTGTGGGCTATCAGGCTGACGGGACCATTGGGCGCAGGATCCAGAAGGGATGGAAGGAAATCCCCATGACGGGGAAGAACGGAAGCACTGAAATCCTGAAAATGAACATGGAAGTTCAGGTAGTGGACGGCTTCTCAGGCCACTCGGACAGGAGGCAGCTTATGGAGTACATCAAGAGAATGCAGCCACGCCCGGAAAGAGTGTTCACCGAACACGGCGATGAAAAAGCCTGCGTGGACCTTGCAAGTTCCGTGTACAAGAAACTTAAGATAGAGACACGGGCCCTCACAAACCTCGAGACTGTGAGGCTACTGTGACCCCAAAAAGGGGCCACCATTTCTTTTTTTAGACAAGGACTGGAAAGATTACTTCAGATTAAGAAGGTGTTCCATTAACTTTTTATGATCGCCTACTATTAGATCCGCCCTGTCGAGCTTTGAAGGATCCACATATGTAGGGACACCTATGCAGTATATTTCAGCTCTTTTAGCGGCTTCCACGCCCAGAACGGCATTCTCGATCACGACACACTCATTTTTCCCGACTTTAAGAAGTTCAACGGCCTTCAGGAAAGGATCCGGATGAGGTTTGGAATTAAGGACGTCATCTCCGGTGACCACCGTATCAAATATGCCGGGGAAGAGCTGGTCAAGGATTCCATTAACGATCAAGCGGTCCGAGCCCGAGACCACCGAAAGCAGGAAGTGGGCTTTGAGTATTTCAAGGCATTCTTTCATCCCATCGAAAGCCTTCAGTTCGAAAATTCGTTTGAACTCCTGCCTGTAGATTGAGGTAATAGTTTCAAAATCATAAGCGTCGGGATCTTTAAGGGCTTTTCTGATAAGCAGGGGGAGCCCGTTCCTGGGGTTTGAACCCTCGATTTCATAGATATCCTCGTCCCTGATTTTCATACCCATGTCAAAAAAAGCCTTTTTCCAGGCTGCCGCATGGAAAGGCATGGAATCGACGAGAATACCGTCCATATCAAAAATTAATGCTTTTAACACGCTTCTAGCTCCTGAACCAAAAGAAATGAAAACTATTTATAAAGATTTAAGGGGATAAGAACTGAGTTCTGACTCTTCCTGAATACAGTTTGCTAAAGAGTCCAAGTGAAGTAATTTAAAGTAAAAATGGTTTTGCAGTCTTAAAGCTTTCCCGGCATTTCGGGGAGACAACATAAAAATTAGCATACGGTTATTTTCGCTCCACTTCGTTTCGCTCAATCGGACTAAATAATGGATTTATCTAAAACTTACAACCGTACTCGCTATATTGTGTCGTTCTTGTCCCGTTCGACGCAGGAAAGCGGTCTCTTCCGAAAAAGTCAGGACATAAATGCTTTTATTCCTTTTGTGCGTGTTACAAACTGAATAAAAGAAGAAAGAAATTTCTTGGAAAATCAAAGTTGAGCTGGCGCACCTCACTGTAAGCTAGCGGAGGATTCAACTGAAATAATTTTAAAATGAAATCCGGAATTCAGAAGATTTAACTCAAATTTATATAAACACTCATGTGCAGTTATCTTTTATTACTGGAAAAAATAAACAGGCGCCTTAAAATCTTCGAAAGATACCGAAAAAGTTTTTAAGATGAGAATTCTACTTAAAAGTAATAATATAAACAGTTTCATTAAATTGAAAGTACCTCAGTTTGGAGGTCTCAACAAAAAAGTAATGTGGCGATCACATATACAATGATTTGAGGAGAGCAGAATCGCAAAATAACATGCAATAAAGAAAATAAAAATTGCCCTGACATGCATGATCAGGATAGCTTTCCTGAAAAACAAGACTTTCGAGAAAGTTTTAAATTACTGTATATAAACATTGTGTAAGTTCCCGCACTTTTTCCCCTGAGAACTCAGGGAAAAAGGCAGAAAAAAGTAGAATATATGAAATTTATGGGTGACATATTTAAACTTCATATGCGATTTAAAAGCACTGTTTAAATATGTCCGAAATGTTTAAATTTAGAACAGTGCCAACTTATTAAAGATAACGAATGAAAATCTTTTACCAGGTTTTTACAGGTTATCCCCAATTTAACCATATAACCAGAAATTTGCCCCCCGATATCGAGGGTGGGGAGTCAAAAGAAAAAAATAAAGATAACATGATAAACGAAATCCAGCCGAGGGGATAAATTGCAATCTATAGTACAGGAAGCAATGAAATTTAGCGAAAAAGAGAAGGAATATCGAAAAAATTCCTCCTCCGAAGAAGACATAGAAGAATTCGGACAGCCGAGAATTATGATTGTAGGATGCGGGGGTGCAGGAAACAATACCGTAAACCGGCTCTACAACATAGGGATCGAAGGCGCAGAAACAGTGTGCATCAATACAGACAAGCAGCACCTTGATAATGTAAGGGCTGACAAGAAGATCCTCGTAGGAAAAACTCTTACAAGAGGCCTGGGAGCAGGCGGTTATCCGGAAACCGGAAAGAAAGCCGCAGAACTTGCAAGAGGCACTCTTGAGGAAGTTTTGAAGAATGTAGACCTTGTTTTTATTACAGCTGGGCTTGGAGGGGGCACGGGAACAGGAGTTGCCCCCGTAGTCGCCGAAGTTGCAAAAGAACAGGGTGCAATCGTCGTAGGCATGGTCTCAAGCCCCTTCCGGGTCGAAAGGGCTCGTATATTCAAAGCCGAAGAAGGACTCGAAGACCTGCGCAGGGCAGCAGACACGGTAATCGTCCTTGACAACAACAGGCTACTCAACTACGTACCTAACCTTCCCATTGACCAGGCTTTCTCGGTAATGGACCAGTTAATTGCCGAAACCGTGAAAGGCATAACTGAAACCATCACAGTGCCTTCCCTCATCAACCTTGACTATGCCGACATCAGAACCATCATGAGCTGCGGCGGAGTTGCCGTAATGCTTGTCGGAGAATCCAAGAGCCAGGACAAAAGCACGGAAGTTGTACGGACTGCCCTGAATCACCCCTTACTTGATGTTGATTACAAGGGTGCAACCGGCAGCCTTGTCCATGTAACAGGTGGGCCTGACCTGAGTCTGAAGGAAGCTGAGGAAATTGCCTCTATGCTTACATATGAACTTTCCACAGGCGCCAATGTGATATGGGGCGCAAGAATCAGAGAAGATTATGAAGGTAAGGTCAGAGTAATGGCAATCATGACTGGCGTCCAGTCTGCCCAGATCCTGGGTCCTCAGGCTGGAGCTGGAATCTTCGAGTCCAGAGCAGAGGCCGAACCAATTCAGGAAAAGAGATTCGGGAGATTAAACCCTGGCAGAAGAGGAGAAACTGCAGGACCTCTCAGAAAAAAGCACGAAGAATCGATTATTGATTTCATAAATTAAACCAGATACAGAAAAATGCCCGGCCCCTCAGAATACCGGGCTCCCCTCAGGTTATTCTCCGGAATTTTCCGGAGAGAAACCAGAGCTTTACTGGAGGAAACTTACCCGAAATAAGTAGAATGGGTATTTCCTTACCTGATACTCATTTTTTGAAGGGCTTACCGAACAGATACTCTTTTTTATTAGCGATCCCATCTAAAAAACATGAAAATTCTGATTGCAACTGGGCGGCTTGCGGAAAATACCGTGAGGAAAGCAGCTGGAGAAAAAGCAGACGTCCTCGTAGCAGATATCGACATTGCTGCATTCATAACTCCAAAAAAGCTGGTTAAAGCCATTCAGGATGCAGGTTTTTCAAGCAGATATGACCTTATTCTGCTTCCCGGGCTTGTAGCAGGAGACTTTTCAAAGGTTTCAGAAGAGCTTGGCTGTAAAATCCGGCTGGGCCCGAAACATGCCTATGACCTCAGCTTCGTGCTCCATTTTACAGAGGAAGTTGAATTTTCCGAAAAAGTTCCTGCCTGTGAGCTCCTTGCAGATGTGCGAAAAGAGATGGCGTTTGAGCTTGTAAGGAAAGCTGAAGAGCAAGCTCATCCCTCCCTTACCCTTGGAGAGGTAAAGCTTGGAGGAAATTCCCGTATGAAGGTCATGGGAGAAATCGTAGGGGCTGCGGAAATGAACCCTGCAGACCTGGCGATAAGAATCGAAGCTTTTATCGCCCGTGGAGCAGATATTATCGACCTCGGAGCTACACTTAACACCCTCCCGGGACAGATCAGGAGAGCGGTATCCCTTGCAAAAACCCTCACGTGCACCCCGATAAGTGTCGATACTCTTGACCCTGAACTGATAAAGGAAGGAATAGAGGCAGGAGCAAAACTTGTCCTGAGCCTTAACGGCACGAATATGGAAACTGCAGGACCGATAGTTGCAAAAGCGGGCGTTGCAGCAGTGGTAATTCCCGATGAAGGAAACAACCTGGAAAACCTGATAAAAAATATCGAAGCTGCCCGCAGGCTCGGGATTGAAAAAATAATAGCTGACCCTGTCCTTGACCCCGTAGGCCACAATATAACCGAATCTATTGTACGCTACCATGAGTTTCACAAAACGTACCCGGAGCTGCCGTTATTCTTCGGAGCCGGCAATGTAACGGAACTCATGGACGTGGATACCATTGGAGTAAATGCCACACTCTGCGGAATAGGAGCAGAAGCAGGAGCAAGTATCCTTTTTACTCCTGAATACAGTGATAAAGCCCAGGGATCCATAAGAGAGCTAAAAAAAGCCTCCGAGATGATGCAGCTTTGCAAAATCAGGGAAAGCTCCCCGAAGGACCTTGGCATTGATCTTCTCTGTATAAAGGAAAAAAGAAGACGTCCTGACAGCCCCCTCCCTGAAAAAATAATCATGGCCAGAGCCTCGAAGAACTGGCGTGTAGACCCTGCAGGCCCCATCCGAATCCGGATTGTACCGGACAGAATAAGCGGGGACGGTGGACTGATTGTAGCCGAACACGAGAAAACAGCTGTTGCAGGAGAGAGTGCCAGAGAAGTTATGGACACGCTGCTTGAACTTGAACTGGTATCACGCCTGGACCATGCGGCATACCTTGGAAGAGAACTGGAAAAAGCCGAACTTTCCCTGCGCTTTAACCGGAGTTATGCCCAGGATGACGTATTCTGAGCACACTGGAAGGCAGACAAAATAGCGATGTGAGAAAATGAAACTCGAAACTGAAGACAAGCAGTCAATCTTTGAAATAGTGGCAGCCCGCTATTTCGCAACACAGAACTGGAAATGGGTGAACCTGAGAAAAGACCTCAATAAAATCATCAAATCCTATGATGAATTGAACGAACAGTATGCTTCATACTCTTATGTGAGCCGGGACTGGTATGTGGAAAACATGGGGTCCAAGAACATCCATATGTGCAATACCTGGGATGAACTTAAGAACCTGGTTACATTCCTCAACACCCATGGGAAGACCTTTAACTTCCTTGTAAATACCGGGAACAGGAAGTCGTTCTGTATCGTAGACGATTCAAGAGAACTGGACGAGACCCAGGCACAGGCAATCAAAGAAGTACAGAAGCTGGGGTATAACACCTTTGTCTTCCTCGCCACAATTCCTGATGAGATAGAATTCCAACTGCTTCAGGTAAGGGGAGTGAACTGAACTCTCCCCCACCAAAAAACAGACTTCGAAAAACAGATTTATCTTCCTTCCGTAAGGTCTTTTTTACCCTGTTTAATTCCATTGGAAACCTGAGTAAAACAAGATAAAACAGAAAGATTTTTATTTGATAATTCTCAAATAGGAAACTGTATTCCTTTTTGGCTATTTGACACATAAATAACCATCGTGTGTGAACAGCCGATAGTGTGTGAAATAAATCTGTGTGTGAATAACTTATCATAGAGTAAATAAGAAAGAGGCTTGCCTATGGGACAGGAAGGGACGAAGAGCTGAAGCTATGCTTTTTTTGTTCCTGACATTTTTCCCTGGTATGTAAAGGCGCTTAAGCTGTGGACGATTAATTCACGAGCCATCAAACCGGAAAAATTTGGAAATACTTGAAGAAAGGGCACGTTCTTCAGGTACTCAAGCAAAAGTCAATCCAAGCGAAGAAATAGCTATCCACAAAGAAACAGCAATCTTCCACAGATTTAAGCAAAAGAACACTGGAAAAGAAGACCAGGAAATAGAATACGTACTAAAAATAAAAAAATAAAAAAAGGGAAGAATTAAGGAAATCACATAAACAAGGGTGCAAACACAACAGCCACTATGCTCATGAGCTTAATGAGGATGTTGATTGCAGGACCTGCAGTGTCTTTGAACGGGTCACCTACAGTATCGCCGGTAACACCTGCTTTGTGAGCATCTGAACCCTTTCCGCCGAAGTTTCCGAGTTCAATGTATTTCTTTGCATTGTCCCACGCTCCTCCTGCATTGGACATTGTGATTGCAATCATGAAACCTGAAGCAACGGAACCTGCAAGAAGCCCTCCAAGAGCTCCGGGACCAAGTACAAGCCCGACTAAAAGAGGAGCAATAACTGCAAGAAGTCCTGGTGGAATCATCTCTTTAAGAGCAGAGTGTGTTGAGATTGCAATACATTTGCCGTAATCAGGATCAGCTTTGCCTTCCATCAAACCCGCAATCTCCCTAAACTGCCTCCTTACTTCAACCACCACTTCACCTGCCGCATTTCCGACAGCCAGAATGGTCATTGAAGAGAAGAGATACGGAAGCATTGCGCCTATTATAAGCCCGATGAAGACGTTCGGATTCATAACATCGATGGCACTGAGCCCCACTGCAATACCGTAGGAAGCAAAGAGGGCAAGTGCGGTAAGAGCTGCGGACCCGATTGCAAAACCTTTGCCGATAGCTGCCGTAGTGTTTCCTACCGCATCAAGCGTATCGGTAATCTGACGCACCTCTTCCTTCTGGTGAGACATCTCCGCGATGCCACCAGCATTGTCAGCTACAGGGCCGTATGCATCGACCGAAAGGGAGATCCCGAGCGTAGCAAGCATTCCGACGGCTGCAATAGCTATACCGTAGAGGCCGGCGAGCTGGAACGCAATATAAATTGCAATGCTGATGAGAACAACAGGCCAGAGAGTTGACTCCATCCCTTTTGCAAAACCTGTAATGATATTGGTAGCGGAACCTGTCTGGCAGGAATTTGCAACACTGAGGGTAGGCTTTCTGTCATATGACGTGTAGTGCTCTGTGATTTGCCCAATAAGAAAACCTGCAACAAGCCCTGCAACCGTTGCGAAGAAGACATTCAGTCCGTATTCTCCAAGGAGCAGGGATGTAACGAAATACGAAGCAATTACCGTAAGAATGATTGCAGCAATCAACCCCATATTAAATGCCATATGGAGTGCTGAAGATTCAGTCTTGTTTGTACGGACAAAAAAAGTACCGACAATAGATGCGAGAATTCCAATAGCCGAAATCGTCAGCGGAACCAGAATAACATTCTCAACCGGGATGTTGGGGAAAGTAGTTGCTGCTGTTGATGCTGCAAGAAGCATCGTTGCAAGGATAGAACCGACATATGATTCATAGAGGTCAGCCCCCATTCCGGCAATATCCCCTACGTTGTCTCCGACATTGTCAGCAATTACAGCAGGATTTCTCGGGTCATCTTCAGGGATCCCGGCTTCGACCTTGCCTACAAGGTCTGCACCCACGTCAGCAGCTTTGGCGAAGATTCCCCCACCTACACGGGCAAAGAGAGCGATAGACGAAGCTCCGAGTGAAAAGCCCGCAACAATGTTTACGATAGTAAGCAGATCCAGGTTGGAATAAACACTATCAAGAAAGATAAATGAAAGAGATAGCCCAAAGAGACCAAGACCTACGACACTCATTCCCATAACGGTACCTGATGCAAATGAAACCCTAAAAGCGGGACCAATGCCTCTGGTGGCAGCATTTGTGGTCCGCCCATTTGCAAGAGTCGCCGTAAGCATCCCTGCATAGCCAGCTGTTGCGGAAAGCACCGCGCCAAAAACGAAACATGCTGCTGTGAGAATTCCGTTTGGCAGAACTAACGCAATTACAATTGCAAGGAAAACGACAAATACGGCGATTGCACGGTACTGCCTGTTAAGATAGACCATAGCTCCACCGTGAATCGACGCAGTAATTTTCTTGATAAGATCATTACCTGCGCCTTCATTTTGGACGTTTTTGTAGGATATACCTGCAAAAATCAGACCAATAAGGGCACATATTGGTGCAAGGTAGATTAACATATCCATAATTTCAACCATCCTACCGGAAAGCAAATTAAAAGTACTCCTCCAAAGTACTTTTGGAGATAATAAATGGGTCTTTGTATATAAATTGATACTCGATCTTCCATTGAAGATTCGGGGGAACTGAGGATTTCAGCCCCCACACAACAAAACTTTCGTTGCAAACTGACACAATCTTATATAAAACCACTCGACATTAATATGACTCTTGTTTTATAGATTGCGATTTTTCCTTCTTTTTGATATCGGTTTGTTTTTTTAAACAGCTCCTTTTGATTTTGACGATTTTTGCGGGTTAAACACTTATTACTCAGGCATTACTCAGAAGGTTCGTCTTGATAAGACATCGCTTACTGATCCCGACAAATTCTTAGGGGCAAAGCTTCCCCGTTCATATTTGGTTCCTGGCCCCTGCTCTCAGGGCAAAAACCAAGTTCTCTCTCACCGAGGTGAGGGAATACGGTAACTTATTACCTTGCTAGTGAAATAAATAAATATCTAAAAGAGATGGGTTAAAGGAAAAAATAGCCCCCTCTTTCGTATTTTAACCTCATCCCCATTTATTAATAGAAAGCTGACTACAACCGCAGGTGTCGAAAAACGCATCGAAAAAAGAAACAAAGAAAAAACCACCGACACACCCAGAATAGAATTTCCAATAAACCATTCCCCCAACATCTTTTTGTCCTCACTGACAGTCCCAAATCTGCATATATGAGTTCCATTATTCATCAATTCCAGAAAAAAAATCTTCGTATTTTGTCGAGTTGAGTGAACTCTGAGAGGGCAAAATGGCGCAAAAGTTTATATAAAAAATAACTATTTACGCTTTCGTCTAAAATGAGGCTTTAACAATTAAAAAAATACTTTAGAATAATACTAAATTGATACGTAAAAATCATGATAAAATTACAAGAAATACATGGATGAAAACAATTCTAGAGACAATGAAAGGGACGTTGAAGCTAGAGGATAGGAATTCTTGAAGGGATTATAAAAAATATTAATGTGAACGGGTATCAAAACCAAAGGATAGGAAATTTATGGAAGGTTTAATATTTATTGCTCCTTTAGCAGGCGTTATAAGTCTTGTCTTCGCTGCTTTTTTCGCAAAAAGCATCCTGAAGGAAGATGCCGGCAATAAGAGGATGAAGGAAATAGCCGGAGCAATTCAGGAAGGAGCTATGGCTTACCTAAATCGCCAGTACAAAACGATTGCAGTGGTTTCGATCATTCTCTCATTCCTGATTCTCTTTTTGCTTGATGATGGGCTAAAAATAGCTATCGGTTTCCTGGCAGGTGCCATAAGTTCGGCTGCTGCCGGCTATATAGGTATGAGCGTCTCGGTCAGGGCAAACGTCAGGACTGCTCATGCTGCATCAAGTGGGCTTGAGAAAGCCATGTCAGTTGCATTCCGCGGGGGGGCTGTGACAGGACTTGCAGTAGTGGGGCTTGCACTGCTCGGTACAAGTAGTTTTTACATCCTCTATGGGGACGTGAACCTGGTTGTAGGATTTGGTTTCGGAGCCAGTCTTATCAGCCTCTTTGCCCGTGTAGGCGGGGGAATCTTTACAAAAGCTGCTGACGTCGGGGCCGACCTTGTAGGCAAGGTCGAAGCGGGGATCCCTGAAGATGACCCCAGGAACGCAGGAGTTATTGCCGACAACGTGGGGGACAATGTGGGGGACTGTGCAGGAATGGGGGCAGACCTCTTTGAGACCTATGTGGTCACTTCTCTGGCTGCCATGCTGCTTGGTTCCCTTATTACCGGCACTTACGAAAACGCCATACTCTACCCACTGATACTTGGTTCTGTCGCAATCTTTGCATCCATTATATCTGTCTTCTTTGTGAAGATAGGAAAAGAAGGTAAGATCATGCAGGCCCTCTACAAGGGTGTAGGCGGCTCTGCAATTATCAGCCTGATCGCTTTCTATTTTGTAACCAACTATCTTATGGGAGATATCAGGCTTTTCTATGCCACTCTCGTAGGCATCGTAATCACGGTGCTTATGGTGATTATTACGGAATACTACACTTCTACAGACTACAGGCCGGTAAAAACAATCGCAGCTTCCTCTGAAACCGGAGCTGCAACCAACATCATTTCAGGGTTATCAATAGGCTTTGAAAGCACACTCGTGCCTACTGTAGTAATCGTAATAGGAATCCTTCTTTCCTACTTCGTTGTAGGAGGTGCAGCAGATTCAGGAATAGGGCTTTACGGAATTGCCATTGCAGCCGTTGCAATGCTTTCAACCACAGGCATGATAGTTGCTCTGGACTCTTACGGCCCTATTACGGATAATGCCGGTGGAATTGCCCAGATGGCAAACCTCCCGGCTCAGGTCAGAAAGGTCACGGATGCCCTCGATGCCGTTGGAAACACCACAAAGGCTGTTACCAAAGGATACGCAATAGGCTCGGCAGCTCTGGGCGCACTTGCCCTCTTTGCGGACTACCGCAGCAAGGTAAATCTTGGGGGACAGTCCCTGAATCTCGATGACCCTGTGGTACTCGCAGGGCTTCTTCTCGGAGCCCTCCTGCCTTTCGTATTCAGCGCGGTTACGATGAGCGCGGTCGGAAAAGCCGCTTTTGAGGTCGTAAATGAGGTCCGCAGGCAGTTCAGGGAGATCCCCGGAATTATGGAAGGAACTGCAAAGCCGGAATATGGACGCTGCGTTGACATCGTGACAAAAGCAGCCCTCCATGAGATGGCAATGCCCGGCTTCCTTGCCGTACTTGTGCCCCTGCTTGTGGGTTTCATCCTGGGCCCGAAAGCGCTTGCAGGACTTCTCATAGGGCTCATTGTAGTAGGGTTTATGCTCGCCCTCATGATGGATAACGGAGGAGGAGCCTGGGACAACGCAAAAAAACTGATTGAAGATGGGAATCATGGCGGAAGAGGATCAGAAGCCCATAAAGCTGCAGTTGTCGGGGATACCGTAGGTGACCCGTTCAAAGACACTGCCGGACCTGCCCTCAACGCTCTGATTAAAGTCGTGAACATGGTGGCAATTCTCTTCTCCGCCCTGATAATACACAGCGGGCTATTCTAAGAGAAGAGAATAATCTGGAATCCCCAATCGGGGAATCCACCCCCTCCATTTCATGTCTCATTTTTATCTAATTTCATTTAATTTTCATCGAATTTTTTGTTCATTTTTGATTTTTACCGGCTTATCTGCTCTTTCGAGACATTTACCCTTATCAACAACTTATCAGTTATTTTTTATTAAATACACTCGTGAACAGAAATTTATTTTTCAATCATTTGTCCCGGCAAAAACTGCCGGATTTGTCGATAGTAAGCTTGTGTTTTTATAGCTGAAAAGAAGTTCTTCAAAGAATTTCAGATCAGATGAGAAAAAAATATTTATGAGTAAATGGTTGAAGATTAATTTTTTTAGGAGAAAAAAACATTATAGAGGAGATTAAAGCTCTAAAAAGCAATAAACAGAAAAAGAAAAATAGAAAAGATAATATAATAGGCAATCCTATAATCTCCAAAGTGATAAGGATTATGGAATTAAAATTTAAAAATAGTTAAGAAATAAATAGCCATATAAAGACAAAATAAGTTAAGAATGTTGGCTCTCCGAATGAAAATAACCTACCATTGTATTAATAACTACATCTATAACTGTAGCAAACGAACTGCAAAATAAGAAATGACCGCGAAATAATTGAAGAATAACAAAGCCGGTAGACCTTGCCGGAAGAACCGCAAAACAGACGAAAAGCAACTTAGTCTGAAAAAAACGGAAAGAATAAGCTGTAGGATTAGAATAAGGTTAGAAGTAGTGTGAGCGGGTTGGGGAGTGGGGGGTCATATGGGGAGTGGGGGGTATGGTATGTGAAAAAAGTTTCCCGCTCACATTACACATATCACCTATTCAAATTAATTATATAAATAGCTATGCATTTCATTCGAGTTAATATAATATAAAAAATATCATGCAGAATATCATACAAGAACATTTATCAGAATTTCCGTATTTCACACATATTTTTTTTAGATATTACAGCCTTAATAATTGTTCAATAATTATTTGGATGTTACATAATTATTTAGATGTTACAGTCTAATATGTTCTCAGAAGAAACCCCAAATATAAAAATAGACCCCAATATAGAAATAGAAATTCGGAAGAGAAATTGCACCCCCAAAAGTAGCCACGATAAGAAACTTATACGAGTTTACGGGTTTTAGATCCTATGAACCCTGACAGGCGCTTGATTTATGTTGCAGTTTTTGCAATTATGGGGCTTTCCAATGCTGTAATTCCCATACTCCCGGAACTTGCAGCCCGTTATCACAGTACGTTTGGAGAATTTGCCTCAAGCCTTCTCTTTTCAGGGTACTTTCTGGGAGCCCTTGCAACAATGCTCCCCTTCGGGATTATGGCTGACAGGTTCGAGAATCTCAGGTTCATAGGGTTTGGGATTATTCTTACAGCTGCCTCAGGACTAATCATCCTTTTCTCCGAAAACCTGTGGATCCTTCTCATTTCCAGATTTATGGAAGGCGCTGCATGCGGCGCTTTTTTTCCTGCTGCCTTTTCTACACTCTCAAAATGCAAAGACCCGGGGCGCTGCATGGGAGAATTTACCTTTTTTTTCAATGCCGGACTGGCTTCAGGGGCTTTAGTTTCAGGCCTGCTGGCAGATACCTACCTGAAAGGAGCCATCCTTATATTCACTTTCATAGCTTCACTTTCGATTATCCCACTTCTTCCCAGACACAAAGAACTCATTAACCCGAAAGCAAAAGGAGAGAAAACAGATTTACTGTCAGGTTCCCTCCAGGATCATTTCAAACATTCTTTCAGCGAAATTTCAGGACTCCTTAACCGTCAGAATTCGGCAATATGGCTGAGTTCTTTTTTGCTCAACGGAGCGATAGGAGTTCTTATAGCCTACTATCCCGAGTACAGCCTTGAATTCCTGACAAAAGCCCAGCTCGGAGGTGCTATTTCAAGCCTCTATATCTGCGCCATGGCCGCTTCTCTTCTGGTCGGGCGTTTTAGAATTAAAGAAAAGGTGATCATCGGGATCGGTCTATCTTTTTCAGCCCTTGGGGCCCTTTTTGCGATCAAATACCCCTTCCTGGGATTTTCAAGCATTGGAGGAGGATCAGGAATTGCAATGGTAGGTTTTGCCCTGGCGGTTGCAAGAATGGATGCATATAGAGGTCTTGCAATGGGACTTTTTAACACAACAGTATACGCAGGCTTGTCTTTTCTTCCGATCGCTGCAGGGTTCCTTACGGGGTTCCTGAGCTTTGAAGAAATATTTGCCATAAACGGCTTTATCCTGGCAGGAGCCCTTCTATTAAAAGACTGAAAATAAATCTAATTAGAAAAATAACTTACCGGAAAAATACCAGAATAAAATAACACTGAACAGAAGAAACCATGAATTCGAAAAAACTCATACTCTACTCGTCAGTTTTTGCGATCCAGGGACTTACAAATGCAATAATTCCTGTCCTCCCCGAACTTGCGGGAGAGGGCAATGCTAGCCCAGCCATCTCAAGCCTGCTTTATTCCGGATATTTTATAGGGGCTTTTCTCACACTCTTACCATTCGGAATCCTTGCCGACAGGATAGGAAACCTGAAGGTAGCAGGCCTGGGAATCACACTTACCGTTATTTCAGGGCTTTTTATTTCATTTTTTGACAACCTGTGGATTCTAGGCATCTCAAGATTCGTAGAAGGGCTGGGCTGCGGAGCTTTTTTCCCTGCGGCTTTTTCCATGATTGTGGAATGGGAAGACAGCCAGCGCAGTATGGGAGAATTTAATTTCCTGTTAAACGCCGGACTTGCTGCAGGAGTTTTTTTCTCAGGAATACTTGCGGAAATGGGAATCAAAACCGCAATAAACATTTTCACCATCCTTGCAGGCTTTTCCCTTGCCCTGCTTCTTCCGGAAGCCCGGAAACTCGTATATTCAGACAGTTCCGGCAGGAAAAAGAAAAAAACCGGCACCTCAAACCATAAAGAGTTCACAGGAAAGCTTCCTGAAACCTCGATGACCCCGGAGCCTGCCGGCTATATGGAAAAATTCGGGCAGGTTTTTTCTGAAAGCGGGCTCTGGAAGATATGGGGGATTTCCGTTCTCCTCTACGGAGCAACAGGGATCTTGACTGCAAATTATGCGGACTACAGTGCGGACTTCTTGACAAAACCGGAGCTGGGGCTTGCAATTGCAGCCTCATATGTAGCTGCAATGCTGAGTTCTCTGGCTGCAGGGAGAACAGGTGCTGATTATAAGAAGATAGTGAGGACAGGTCTGATCCTTGCGGCTGCAGGCGTTCTGCTCTCAGTAAAAGCCCCTCTGATGGCTTTCTTCCTTATTGGTGCAGGGGGAGGAGCGGCGATTATAGGACTTGTTACTGCCACATCCAGGATTAGCTCGAGCGGATTTACAATGGGAATATTTAATACGGGAATTTATGCAGGGCTAGGGATAATACCGGTTTTTGGGAGCATATTTATAGAGCCTTTAGGTTATGAAAAAGTGTTTCTCGGAAGCTCGCTGGTGCTGCTTATGATGCTTTTTATAAAATTGGAATAAAACCCACGAATGGATTGCAAAAACCACAAACTCAGGACAAAAGCCGGAAAAAATACAAAACATTCTGCAGAGAACTTGCATATCCCGTATCAGGAAACCTTGAGAAT